>NZ_JBNBZD010000006.1:0-187187 GCF_049804075.1 Brevibacterium sp. FAM 24630 | reverse complement strand
CCATCCGCAGCCCTGCACGGGTAGGCACGTTCCCCGTATCGGACGCGGAGCTCACACGGCTGGAAACCATGCTCGCCTGGCTGGATTTTCGGCGCTCTTTTGGCCGGAAAAAAGTTGACAAAACACAGAAGTGGGAGAACGTCTCGCGAAGTGCTTCCGGGGTGACCTGGTTCGCCCTCGACGGATGTGTGGTGGTGGGGTCTGCCAGGATCGTCATTCCTTCACCTCTGCTGCTCTGTTGAGCAATGCTCATCGGAGTTTCCCGCGAGTGCGGGCTCCGGCGCGGATCGCTCGGTTGACTGTCGGTTCTGCGTGACGGCCCCTGTGTGAGGCCGTCGGAGACGATCATCGCAAACTGTGACGCCAGATGCAGCGGTCGAGGTCATATGACGACGACGTGTGACCCCATGTGACGGACGGTGTCGGGTCGTGACGACGTGCACGGCGGACCCCGAGCCGCAAAGCATAGATTGCTCAGCGAAACCGACACTGAACACCGATACGACATGCCCATTCGGGCGCACAGGAGCAGGCCATGACACAGAGTCCGGTCACCGAGCCGATGACGCAGGCCCCGCCTCGGCGGCTGCTGGCGGGAAAGAAACGGGTGTTGGCTTCGGCCTTCGCCGGTACGACGATCGAATGGTACGACTTCTACCTCTACGGCACCGCTGCGGCGCTGATCTTCAATGTCCAGTTCTTCCCCTCCGACAGCGAACTCGGCAGTCGCCTGGCCTCCTTCGCCACCCTGGCGGTCGGGTTCTTCGCCCGTCCGTTGGGCGGCATCATCGCCGGCCACCTCGGCGACCGGGTCGGACGCAAGGCCCTCCTCGTCGTGTCCCTGCTGTCGATGGGCATCGCCTCGACTCTCATCGGGCTGGTGCCGAACTTCGCGACCATCGGCTGGTGGGCGGCCGGGGCCCTCGTCGTGCTGCGTATCGTCCAAGGTCTGTCGGCCGGAGCCGAATGGGGCGGATCGGCGCTGCTGTCGGTCGAACATGCACCGGCACGCAAGCGCGGACTCTTCGGCTCATTCACCCAGATCGGCTCGGCGGCGGGAATGCTGCTGGCGACCAGCGCCTTCTTCCTCGTGCAGAACCTGCTGAGCACGGAGCAGTTCGAATCCTTCGGCTGGCGCATCCCGTTCCTCGCCTCCGCCCTCCTCGTCGCCTTGGGACTGTGGATTCGCCTCGGCGTCTCCGACGCCCCGGAATTCCAAGAGCTCAAGGACTCCGGCCAGGTCGCGAAGGCACCGCTGCGTGAAGTCCTCACCGCCCACCCGCGCGTCCTGCTCGTCACGATCGGACTGCGACTGGCGCAGAACAGCGTCTTCTACCTCATCACCGTCTACATGCTCAGCTACCTGACCGAGAACCGCGGCGACTCGACCTCGGGGGTGACGGCCGTGATGATCGCCTCGGGCATCGGACTCGTCACGGGGCCGGCCTGGGGCTGGGTCTCCGATCGACTCGGCCGGAAGCCGGTGACCATCGGCGGCATCATCGGCGTGGCCGTCTTCGGGTGGCTCTTCTTCGCCTACCTCGAAGCAGGTCCGCTGAGCCTTCTTCCCCTCATCGTCATCCTCGGCATGAACCTCGCCCACGATGCGATCTACGGGCCGCAGGCCGCATGGTTCGCTGAGCAGTTCCCCATCGAGGTCCGCTACTCGGGCGTGAACATGGGCTACCAGCTGGGCACCGTCATCGGCGGTGGAATCATGCCGATGGTCGCAGCCCTGCTCTACGCCGCCGTGGCGGCGAAGGACCCGGCCCGAGAGCTCTCCCGCACCCCGGCCTGAACAGGCGACACACATCTGCACCAGCACCACAAATCACCGACACAGGAGACTCTCGATGACGAAACCGATCCAGCTCAACGCATTCGACATGATGACCCCCGTCCACCAGTCACCCGGACTGTGGCGCCATCCGGAATCGCGCGTCGAGGACTTCACTCAGCTGTCCTACTGGACCGACTTGGCACAGACACTCGAAGAAGGCGGGTTCTCGTCCCTGTTCCTCGCCGACATCCTCGGCGTCTACGATGTCTACGGCGGCAATGCTGATGTCACCAACCGCGGGGGAGTCCAGTTCCCGCTGCTCGACCCGCTGGTCGCCGTGCCCGCCATGGCCGCAGCGACGACGACGCTCGGCTTCGGCGTCACCGCATCGGTGACGTATGAGAAGCCCTACCTGCTCGCCCGCACCCTGACCACCCTCGACCACTTCACGAACGGACGAGTGGCATGGAATATCGTCACCAGCTACGTCGAATCCGCCGCCCGCAACCTCGGGCTGGACGGGCAGATCCCGCACGACGAACGCTACGATCGAGCCGGTGAGTTCATGGAAGTCATGTACAAGCTCTTCGAAGGCTCGATCACCCCCGAGGCGCTCACGGCCGACGCCGAGGAGAACGTCTTCGTCGACCCCGCCGAAGTCCGCGACATCGGCCACGACGGCAAGTTCTTCACCGTGCCCGGTCAGGCGCTCGCCGTCCCGGGCCCGCAGGGCACCCCGCTGCTGTTCCAGGCCGGAGCCTCGAAGCGCGGACAGGAGTTCGCCCTCGACCACGCCGAGGCGATCTTCTTCTCCGGTCCGACACCGCAGATCCTGCGCAGCTGGGTCGACAAGGTCCGTGACGGACTCGAGGAACGCGGACGGGACCGAGACGCCGTGAAGATCTTCGCCCTGGCCACCGTCATCGTCGACGAAACCGATGAAGCCGCAGAGGCTCGGCTGGCCGACTACCGCCGCTATGTCGACACCGAATCCGCGCTCTCCCTCTTCGGCGGGTGGACCGGCGTCGACCTCTCCGGGGCCTCGCCCGACGACACCCTCGAATATGTGGCCACCGATGCCAACCAGTCCGCGCTCGCCTCCTTCACCACCATGGCCGGAGACAAGCCGTGGACCATTCGCGACCTCGCGGAGTTCGTCGCCCTCGGCGGCCGCGGACCGGTCATCACCGGATCGCCTGCCGCGGTCGTCGACGAATTCCAGCGGTGGATGGACGAAGCCGATATCGACGGCTTCAACATCGCGGCCGCCGTCCGACCGGCCGACGCCGAACGTTTCACGAAATACGTCTCACCCGAACTGCGCCGCCGCGGCCTCCTGCCCGAACCCGTCGCCGGAGCCACGGTGCGTGAGCAGCTCACCGGGTCCGGGCCACGACTGGCCGACGATCACACGGGAGCTCGGTACCGCCTCGGGGAGGGTGCGCGCGTCTGACCGCGACGGAGTGAGCCGGGTGCCGGAAGCGGCCGTGGGGCATAATGGTCTGCGGCCGTTTTCCGATCCGTCGACCGAACAGAGACCGCATGAGTGCATCGACGCCGCTGACCACCACCGACAACGCCGAGGATCGCGGATACCGACGCAAGGCGCTGTTCGCCGCCGCCGTCGGCTACGGACTCGACGGCTTCGACCTCCTCATCCTCAGCTTCGCTCTCTCCGGCATCATCGCCTCCTTCGGACTCAGCGACGTCGAAGCGGGATCTCTGTCGACGATCACTCTGCTCGGCGCCGTGGTCGGAGGAATCGTCTTCGGCGCGCTGGCCGACCGACACGGTCGAGTCAGGGTGCTCACGTGGACGGTGCTCATCTTCGCCGTGTTCACCGGGCTCTCAGCCCTGGCCCAGGGGTACTGGGATCTTGCGGCGTACCGGTTCGTCGCCGGAATCGGCATCGGCGGTGAGTTCGGCATCGGGATGGCCCTGGCCGCCGAGGCAGTGCGAGCCGACCAGCGTGCCCGGGCCACCTCATGGGTCGGGGTGGGATTCCAGCTCGGTGTGTTCGCTGCCGCTGTCGTCTCTGCTCCCGTCATCGCCTGGTGGGGGTGGCGGGCGCTGTTCGTCATCGGACTCTTCCCCGCCGTCTACGTCTTCTTCGTCCGCCGCGGCGTCGGCGAACCCGAGGCCTTCGTCCGGGCGCAGGAGCAGACCGCCGAAGCCGACGTCGATGAGGAGGCAGGTTCCGGGGCGGGGCCCGCGGCCTCCTCGCGGGAATCCTCGGCAGCAGTCCGAGAGTCCTTCGCCGCGAAGATCGGCGCCCTGGCGAAAGACCGGGAGACAGTGACGATCACCTTCGCCCTGACGGTCCTCACCAGCGTGCAGAACTTCGGGTACTTCGGCATCATCACCTGGCTGCCGAACTACCTCTCGGAGCAGATGGGACTCGGCATCACGAAGGGCTCCCTGTGGACGGGCGTGACCGTGATGGGCATGCTCGCGGGAATCCTCATCTTCGGACAGTTCGCCGACCGCCTCGGGCGTCGACCCGCCTTCTGGATCTTCCAGTCCGGGGCGATCGTCACGATCCTCGTCTACAGCCAGCTCAGTGACCCGACAGCGCTGCTCGCGGGAGGGTTCTTCATGGGCGCTTTCGCCAACGGCATGCTCGGCGGCCATGGGGCGCTGCTCGCGGAGATGTACCCGACCGAAGTCCGCGCCACGGCCCAGAACGTCATCTTCAACATCGGCCGAGCCCTCGGCGGCCTGGCCCCCGTCGTCATCGCTGTGCTGGCCGGATCCCTGGGCTTCGGATTCGCACTGGCGCTGCTGCCGACCATCTACGTCATCCAGTTCCTCGCCATGTTCCTGCTTCCGGAGAAGCGCGGGCACGCTCTCGTCTGAGCCGGCGTCGGTGAAGAACCGCGGGGGCCGGCCGTGCTCGTCGCATCGGTGACGAAGTGTGACGGCCGGAACCGACCCTCAGCGACGACGGAGTCATACTTGGCGACTGTGACTTCGACAGATCCCGCCGCCGACGCGGCTCAGACAGCATCAGCAGCTCCGGCGCCATCGGCCGCCCAGCCCCCGCGGATCGTGGCCTCCGCCGCCGACATCCACTCGGTCCTCGCCGAATTCGGGTCCCAGGGCACGAAGACGACGGCGGTCATCATCCTCGCCCTCGGCGGCATCTTCATGGACGCCTACGACTTCTCCTCCCTGGCCTTCGGGATCACCGCGATCCAAGAGCAGTTCGGTCTCAGCGGCTTCATGACAGGTCTCGTCAATGCCTCGATCATGGTCGGTGCTGTCATCGGCGCGCTCTTCGGCGGATACCTCGTCGACCGGTTCGGACGCTACAAACTGTTCATGGCCGATATGGTCTTCTTCGTCGTCGCGGCAATCGGCTGCGCGCTGGCGCCGAACGAGTGGGTGCTCATCGCCTTCCGCTTCGTCATGGGAATCGGCGTCGGACTCGACCTGCCGGTGGCGATGGCCTTCCTCGCCGAATTCTCCAAACTCAAGGGCAAAGGCAACCGCTCACAGCGCGTCAACGCCTGGTCTCCGGCCTGGTACTTCGCCACCGGCGTCGGCTATCTCGTCGTGCTCATCATCTTCATCACCCTGCCGTACGACCAGCACACGATCCTGTGGCGCATCGTCGTCGGCTTCGGTGCCGTACCGGCCCTCATCGTGCTCCTCGTCCGTCGCCGCTACCTGGCCGAATCGCCCGAATGGCTGGCCAATCAGGGGGATCTGCGCGGAGCAGTCGAAGTCATGCGCAGCCACCACAACCTCAATGTCGAGCTCGCTCCCGCCGAGGATCGCGAGGCCGCGACCTCGACCGACACAGTCAAGGGCGGACGGTGGAGTGGCTTCGCCGAACTCTTCTCTCCTCGCTACCGTGTGCGCACCATAGTCGCCCTCTGCGTGTCCGTGTTCTCGACGTTCGGCTACAACGCCGTCGCCTACGGCACCCCGCTCATCATCACCACGCTCTTCCATCAGACGCCGCTGATCACGATCATCTCCTCGCTGATCATCAACCTCGGCTTCGGCACGATCGGCGGTCTGCTGGGGATGAGCATCGTCAACCGCTTCGGCACCCGCAGGATCACTCTCGTCGGATTCATCATCCAGGCGGCTTCGCTCGGGCTGCTGGCGATCGTCGGCATCCCGAACGGGGCACTGGTCATCGTCGCCGTCGCCATGCTCTCGGCCTTCGTCTTCGCTCAGGCCGGCGGTCCGGGAGCGAACCTCATGAACTACGCGACGCTGTCGTATCCGACGCGGCTGCGAGGAATCGGCATCGGCTTCAACCAGTCCGTGCTGCGTGCCTTCTCGATCGTCTCGCTCATCATGTTCCCGATCCTCGCCGCTTCGCTGGGCACCGGCGTGTTCTGGATCGTCGCCTGTGCCCCGCTGGCCGGTGCGATCGCCGTCGGCGTCGTCGCCTGGGACCCGACGGCCAAGGACGTCGAAGACGAAGCCTGAAGCCAGTCCGCGCCGCCGAGGCAAACGGGAATGGTATGCCATTCCCGTTTGCCTCGGCGGCACACTTCTCTTTGTGATCTGCATTGCCAATCGCGTGTGAGCCAGGTTACGCTGAACGAGTCAGATTTCGGCACTACAGCGCTGTGTTCCCACTTTTGGTATCCCAGCGTGGGGTGCGTTGGAACCGAGGAGTGGACGCATGAGGAAAACCGAGACGGCGGAGGCGGCAAAGCCCGCACGCCTGGGGCCCAGCCCCGAACAGCTGACAGCGCATGGGATCAGCCCTCGGTTCTACAATGCCGACCTTGCTCCGGCGCGGAAGGAAGGGCGCAGCTGGACGGCGTACAGCGTCTTCAGCCTGTGGGCCAACGACGTCCACTCGCTCGGCAACTACGGCTTCGCGCTCGGACTCTTCGCCCTCGGCCTCGGTGCCTGGCAGATCCTCGTGGCTCTGCTCGTCGGTGCCGCACTGCTGTTCTTCCTGCTCACCCTCTCCGGGTTCATGGGATACAAGACGGGCGTGCCCTATCCGGTGATGAGCCGGATCTCCTTCGGCGTCCACGGCGCGCAGCTGGCCGCCTCGGTGCGCGGAATCGTCGCCATCGCCTGGTTCGGCATCCAGACCTATCTGGCCTCGAGCGTGCTCAACGTTCTGCTGCTCACGATCATCCCGGGCCTGCAGCCGTGGGCCGATGCCGAGTTCCTCGGTCTGTCGGGCCTGGGCTGGTTCTCCTTCTCCCTGCTGTGGATCGTCCAGGTCATCATCGTCAGCTACGGCATGGAGATGATCCGACGCTACGAAGCCATCGCCGGACCCATCATCCTCGTCACCTTCCTCGCCCTGGCGATCTGGATGCTCGTGCGCGTCGACTTCTCCATCGCCTGGTCGACCGATGACGCCCTGTCCGGGTGGCCGATGTGGATGCACATCCTCGGCGGCGGCTCCCTGTGGGTGGCCATCTACGGCACCTTCGTGCTCAACTTCTCCGACTTCACCCGGGCTGCGAAGAAGAAGGGGTCGATCGTCGTCGGCAACTTCTGGGGCATCCCGGTGAACATGCTCGTCTTCGGTCTCGTCGTCATCTCGCTCGCCGGAGCCCAGTACAAGATCGACGGCACCGTCATCACCTCACCGGCCGATATCGTCCAGTCGATCGGCAACCCCGTTCTGCTCGCCCTCGCCTCTCTGTCTCTGCTGCTGCTCACGGTCGCCGTCAACCTCATGGCGAACTTCGTCGCCCCGACCTACGCACTGACGAATCTCTTCCCGCGCCACCTCGATTTCCGCAGCGCGGCGATCATCTCCGCAATCATCGGATTCGTCATCCTGCCGTGGAACCTCTACAACTCACCGGTGGTCATCGTCTACTTCCTCGGCGGGCTCGGGGCGCTGCTGGGACCCCTGTTCGGCGTGATCATGGTCGACTACTGGGTCATTCGCAAGACCAAGGTCAATGTCCCGCAGCTGTACACGGAAGCCAAGGACGGTGAGTACTTCTACCATCGCGGCGTCAACTGGCGAGCCATCGGCGCGTTCATCCCGGCCTCTGTGATCTCACTGGTCTTCGCCCTCGTGCCTGCCTTCGCCGGATTCTCGGAGTTCTCGTGGTTCTCCGGCGCCGCGATCGCCGCCCTCATCTACTTCGTCATCGCCCGCCGCGACTTCACCTTCCGTGAGGTCGACGGTGAGGAGATCGCCGTCCCCACCCAGCACTGATCGGAGCGCCATGAGAATCCTCGTCGTCAACGTGAATACGACGCAGACCATGACCGAAGGCATCGCCGAAGCGGCCCGGCAGGCCGCTTCGGCAGGCACGGAGATCATCGGCCTGACCCCCGAATTCGGGGCGGAATCCTGCGAGGGCAACGTCGAGAGCTATCTTGCCGCCCTCGGTGTCATGGATGCCGTGCTCAAATACTCCGGCCAGTTCGATGCCGTGATCCAAGCCGGGTACGGAGAGCACGGAAGGGAGGGTCTGCAGGAGCTCCTCGACGTGCCCGTCATCGACATCACCGAGGCGGGGGCGGCTCTGGCGCTGTTCCTCGGCCACCGCTTCTCCGTGGTCACGTCGCTCGATCGAACCGTCCCGCTCATCGAGGATCGGCTGCTGCTGGCCGGGCTCGATGCGCACTGCGTGTCCGTGCGGGCTTCGGGGATGGCCGTGCTCGAGATCGAGGAGAATCCCGATGCCGCGGTCTCCGCGATCGTCGATCAGGCCGCCGCGGCGGTCGAAAAGGATCGTGCCGAGACCATCGTGCTCGGCTGCGGCGGCATGGCCGACCTCGGCGAGACGATCCGCGAACGCTGTGCAGTCCCCGTCGTCGACGGCGTCGCCGCGGCCGTGCGTCTGGCCGAATCTCTCGTCGGGCTCGGTCTGAGCACCTCGAAGGTGCGCACCTATGCCCCGGCCCGGAAGAAGCGCCTGAGCGGTTGGCCATTCCCTGAAACGCCCTCGGCCTCCTGAACGCCCTCGGCCTCTCAGCGACCCCGGCCGCCTGTTCGGCAACGGTCTCCTGACTGACCTCGGCCGCTCAGTCGGTCGGGTCCGACTCCTGCGGTGCGGCGGAGGGATCGGCCGGAGAACCGTCAGCTGAGTGGCCGGCCTGGGCCAGCCGTTTCGACTTCTTGTCGTGCTGCTCCTGGCTCGTGCCCAGGTGGCGGGCCGCCAGCGCGCCAGCGAGCTCCTGATCCCGACGGGCGATTGCGTCGAAGAGTTCAGCATGCTCGGTGGCCACGACGTCCAGGTCGTCATGCTGGCTCAGCTGCCAGCGCATCCGCGAATCGAGCAGGGTGCCGATCTCTGCCAGCAGCTCATTGCCGGAGAGTTCGACGACGATGGCATGGAATTCCGCGGCGCACCGGTGGGCTCCGACGACGTCGCCGGCGTCCGAGAGCTCACGGCCTTTGAGCATCGTCGCCTCGAGCCGTGCCAGACCCTGGCGAGTGTGCCTCTGGGCGGCGAGCTCGAAGGAGAGCACGTCGAATACCGTGCGCACCTCGTTGAGGTCGGCGATGTCGCTGGGGGAGAACTCCCGGACCGTCGACCACGTGTTCGGCCGATTCGTCACGAGCCCTTCGGAGGCGAGCTTCTTCAGCGCCTCTCGGATCGGTACGCGTGAGACACCGAGCTCGGTCGCGAGATTGCGTTCGACGAGCTTCTCACCCGGTGCCCGGTCGCCGTCGATGATCTCATTGCGCAGCACCTCGGTGACCCGCACGGTCTCCGAACGCGGAGTTTCAGCAGACGTCATCTCACCTCTTCTCACTGCGTGCGCTTCATCGCACGGCCGAGAGCGTCGAGGCCGACCGAACCGAGACCCAGCGCACGAGTGTGGAAGTCCTTGAGGTCGAAGTCGGCACCGGCGGCGGTTTTCGCCTCGTCCCGGTACTGCTCCCACAGCCGCTGACCGATCTTATAGCTCGGAGCCTGACCGGGCCAACCGAGGTAGCGGTCGAGTTCGAAGGCGAGGAAGGACCGGTCCATGGCGACATTGTCGGTGAGGAACTGCCAGGCCTTCTCTCGGTTCCAGATTCCCCCGCCGAGGCTGGAAGGGGCCTCGAGGCCGAGATGGAAGCCGATGTCGAGAACGACGCGAGCCGCCCGCAGACGCTGCGAATCGAGCATGCCGAGATAGTCGCCGGGATCGTCGAGGAAACCGAGATCGGCCATGAGCTTCTCCGCGTACAGTGCCCAGCCCTCACCGTGACCGGACACCCAGCACATGAGCCTGCGCCAGCGGTTGAGGGTGTCAGAGACGTACGTGGCCTGGCCGACCTGCAGGTGATGTCCGGGCACACCTTCGTGATAGACGGTCGTCTTCTCCTGCCAGGTGGCGAACTCCGTGACGCCTTCGGGCACCGACCACCACATGCGGCCGGGTCGGGAGAAGTCATCGGTCGGGCCCGTGTAGTAGATGCCGCCGGTGGCTGACGGTGCGATCATGCATTCGATCGTGCGCACGGGTTCGGGAATGTCGAAATGGGACTTGCCGAGTGCGGTGATCGCTTCGTCGGCCACCCCCTGCATCCACTCGCGCAGAGCATCGGCGCCCTTCAGGGTGCGGTCGGGATCTCTGTTCAGCTCCTCCATGACCTCGAACAGGTCTGCGCCGGGCAGGATCTTCGCGGCGATCTCGCGCTGTTCGGCATCGATGCGGGCGAGCTCTTCGAGCCCCCAGGCGTAGGTCTCGTCGAAGTCGACTTCGGCGCCGAGGAAGTCCCGGGAGTGCAGCGCATAGGCTTCGCGTCCGCAGGCTTCATTCTCTCCGCCGGCGGGCAGCAGCTGCTCACCGAGGAAGTCGGCAAGACCGGCGGCGGCTTCGCGGGCCGCCTCGGCGTGGGACTTCAGCTCCCCATGCAGAGTCTCGGGGACATCGCCTGCGCCGGTGGCGAGGCGGTCGAAGCTGCTGCCGGGCTCAGCGAGGGCACGAGCCTGTTCGATGACCTTCTCGATCTGTATCCGAGCGGCGACCTGACCGTCCTCGCGTGCCATCACCAGCGACTCCTGATAGCCGGCGAGGGAGGAGGGCACCGCGGCCAGCGTGGTCGCGATGGTCTGCCAGTCGGCGACGGTGTCGGTGGGCATGAGGTCGAAGACGTCGCGGACCTGCTGGAGTGGGGATTCGATGACGTTGAGGCTGGAGTGCTTGAGTCCTGCTTCGTAGCAGTCCCGGTCGACACCAAGGCGATCTCGCATGGCATCGATGGTCACGAGATCGACCTCGTCGAGCTCGGATCCGGCCGCGGCCTCATCGAGTCGGGCCAGGGTCGCGACGGTGACATCGTTGAGCGCGGCGAGCCCGGCGGGGGAGAAGTCATCGAGTCCCTGCTTGCCGTCGAGCCCGAGGTAGAGGGCCAGGGACGGGGAGAGGGCGAGCATGTCATCGACGTAGGCTTCGGCGACCGCGTCGACGGCGGAAGGGGTTCTCTTCTGGGTCATGTCCTCCACCCTATCGCGAGCTGAGTCACATCCGCGGTGGACCCGAGCACAGTCGTGCTCTCGAACCCGCTAGTGTATCTAAGGTCCCGACGCACAGCAGAAAGAGAGGCCGAACTCCCGTGGCACGAGCGAAGCTGTGGACGAAGGACTTCATCGTCGGGATCGGTCTCAATCTGTCGATGTCGATGGTGTTCTACCTGCTCATGACGTCCATGGCCGGATACGCCGTCGCCCGGTTCTCCGCCGGGGAGGCTGCCGCCGGCTTCGCGTCCTCATCGTTCGTCCTCGGTGCCGTGGTCGCCCGTGTGCTCACGGGCAAGTATCTCGACTTCATCGGCCGTCGCACTCTGCTCATCATCACCATGGCGGTCTCGGTCCTCGCCTCGCTGGCGTATATGGCCGCCGACGGTCTCACACTCCTGCTCGTCCTCCGGATTGTGCACGGCATCGCCTTCGGAGCCGGGAACACCGCGATCATGACCGCCATCCAGAGCATCATCCCCGCCTCTCGGCGAGGTGAGGGGACCGGGTACTTCGGGACCGCGACGACTCTGTCGACGGCACTCGGTCCGTACCTGGGGGTGATCATCCCCCGCGAATTCGACTTCGCGATGCTCTTCATCGCCTCGGCGATCATGTCCGTGTTCGCTCTCATCTCCTGTGTGCTCATCCGCCTGCCGGTCCAGGAGCTCAGCGACTATCAGCGCCGGACGAAATGGCAGCTCACCCTCGGCACGCTCGTCGACCGGGACGGTCTGCGCATCGGTTCGGTGATGCTGCTGGCCGGAACCGCGTACGCCGCGGCGCTCGTCTTCCTCGCCGGGTACGCGGCCGAACACGGAGTCGCTGCGGCGGCTTCGCTGTTCTTCGTCGCCTTCGCTGCGGCCTCACTGGTCGCCCGCCTGTTCGTCGGCCGGATGCAGGACGCCTTCGGCGACAATGCGGTGATCTTCCCCGTCTTCATCTGCGATATCGCCGGCAATCTCCTCCTGGCCCTGTGGCCGACGATGCCGGGAATCGTCCTCGCCGGTGTGCTCATCGGATTCGGCTTCGGTTCGCTCATGCCGTGCATGCAGGCGATCACGGTCAAATCCGTGCCGATGAGCAGGGTCCCCGTGGCCACCGCGTCGTTCTTCCTCCTCCTCGACGCGGGCTCGGGCATCGGCCCGGTGGTCCTCGGTTTCCTCTATCCGCTGACCGGAGGCAATGGCATGTTCCTCGTCTGCGCGGGACTCGTCGTCGCGGCCATCGTCGTCTACGTGTGGGTCCACGGACGTCGCCGAGGCGGTCGACCGGGCCGGGAATTCCTCGCCTGACAGGCGCATGTCGCCACCGGGTCCCCGTTCCGGGCTGCGTCGGCAGCCAGGTGAGCTCCGCACGGTTCCGCCGGAGCGAGGGACGAGATAGCCTGAGAGTGAACCGCAGGGAGGGCGCACCCTCCTTCGCACGCCCGTTTCCGGAGGATGAGAATGAAGTTCGCTCTCGCTCAGATCAACTCGACCACCTCGGTGTCCGACAACCTCGAGAAGGTTCGCACCTATGCGCATGAGGCAGCCGTTGCGGGCGCCCGGTTCATCGTCTTCCCCGAAGCCACGATGTCGGCCTTCGGGTCGGGATTGCGCGCCATCGCCGAGGAGAACTCCGAAACCTGGCGGACAGCGCTGCAGGAACTCGCCGTCGATTCCGGCATCACCGTCATCGTCGGCGAATTCGCCACGGCCGCGGACAAGGTCATCAATCTGCTGGCCGTGTACGCACCGAGCGGCGAACGCCGTGGCTACGCGAAGATCCATCTCTACGACGCCTTCGGCTTCAAGGAGTCGGACACCGTCGAGGCCGGAGAGGAGCCGGTCGTCATCGACATCGACGGCGAAGACATCGGGCTGGCCCTGTGCTATGACATCCGCTTCCCCAAACTCTTCGCCGAACTCAGCCGACGCGGTGCCCGCCTCGCGCTTGTCGCCGCTTCCTGGGGCGCCGGTCCGCGCAAGGTCGAACAGTGGGAGATCCTCGCCCGGGCCAGGGCCTTGGACTCGAATATGTTCATCGCCGCCCTCGGCCAGGCCGATCCCGAAGTCACCGGAGTCGAGGTGCCGAAGAAGGGGCCGACCGGTGTCGGGCACAGCCTCGTGTCCGACCCCTTGGGCAAGGTGCTGGTCTCCCTCGACGGCGCCGAACGCCTCGAGATCGTCGACCTCGACCTCAGTGCCGCGGACTCCGCCGCCGAGACGGTCCCTGTGCTGGCCAACGCGAAGCTCGGCTACTGATGCGCATGTCGACCGTGCAGCTCATCCGCTGACGGTTTCGGCCCGTCCCCGAGGCTCGACTCGATGACCGAATGGCCCGACCGGAATCGGCGGCGACCCCGTTCGTCGACGGGGCACTGAATCCGGTTCGCTGCGGGAGCGATGGGAATGTGCCTCAGAACACGTTAGTTGCACTTGAGGCAAAAATGCACTGAGTGCAATACTGGGATCATGAGTTTCAGTTCCGACAAAGAGGAAGCGGCACCGTCCGAAGGGCTGCGTGAACGCAAGAAGCGCGAACGCGGCCAGGCCCTGCGCCGTGCCGCGATCGATCTGGCCCTGGAAAAGGGCTATCACAACGTCACCGTCGAAGACATCTGCGAACGCTGCGGAGTCTCCCGGCGCACCTTTTTCAACTACTACTCGTCGAAGGAAGAGGCCCTGCTCGGTCGCGCCGACACCGTGTTCGACGAAGAGGACCAACCGGCGATCGAGGAATTCGAAGCCGGCGGACCCCACGGCCGTCTCGTCGCCGATCTCGAACACCTGCTGTCCTTCATCGTCGCCACTCGGATGAGCAAACGCGAAGAGATGCACCAGTACCATCTCATGTTCAAACAGGACCCCTCGCTGCTGCAGCTGCAGATGGCGCGGATGGGCAACAACGAACGTCTCTTCCGACGGATCATCCAACGTCGCCTCGACGGCCGGCCCGGCACCGCCTCGGCGTCGGAATCCACGGGCACCGACGAGATCTTCTCCTGTTCGGAGACCGAGGACCAGGACGTCTCGGTGAGAGCCGAAGCCGTCGCCGCCCTGGCGATGATGGCGCTCAAGGCGACCTTCACGCGGATGCGCCGACTCGAAGGGGATCCGGGCCCGGTGGTCGACCGGCTCTTCGATGAACTGCGTGAGATCTTCAAGGAGGACGAAGAATGAGCACGAACGTGCAGCCGGCCGAGAAGTCCCCGATCGTCCTCACGAAGAAGACGATCGTCCTCATCTTCGCAGCCCTCATGGCTGCGATGTTCCTGGCCACCCTCGACCAGACGATCGTGTCCACAGCGATGCCGACCATCGTCGGCGAACTCGACGGTGTCGAACATCAGGCCTGGCTGGTCACCATCTATCTGCTCGCGATGACCATCGTCATGCCGCTCTACGGCAAGTTCGGCGACATGTGGGGACGCAAGATCATCTTCCTCGTCGCCATCGCGATCTTCGTCGTCGGCTCCTTCGGCTCCGGCATGTCCCAGTCCTTCTGGGAGCTCATCGCCTGGCGCGGATTCCAGGGCCTGGGCGGCGGCGGACTGATGATCCTCTCCCAGGCGATCATCGCCGACATCATCCCCGCCAGCGAACGCGGAAAGTACATGGGCCCGCTCGGCGGCCTGTTCGCGATCTCCAGCGTCCTCGGGCCGGTGCTCGGCGGATTCTTCACCCAGCACTTGGACTGGCGCTGGTGCTTCTGGATCAATGTGCCCATCGGCATCATCGCCTTCCTCATCGCACTCTTCGCTCTGCGCCTGCCCAGCCACCGCTCCGACCAGAAGGTCGACGTCCTCGGCATCGTGTTCATGATCGCCGCGACCTCGCAGCTCATCCTCGTCACCAGCTGGGGCGGCCACGACTATGACTGGGACTCACCGACGATCATCGGCCTCATCATCGGCACCATCGTGGCCGCGGTGATCTTCGTCATCGTCGAATCCAAGGTGTCGAACCCGATCATCCCGATCCGGCTGTTCAAGAACCCGACCTTCGTGCTCTCCACGACGATCGGTCTGCTGCTGGGCCTGGGGATGTTCTCCGCGATGGCGTTCCTGCCCACGTTCATGCAGATGGCTGCGGGCACCGATGTCACCGGGTCCGGGCTGCTCATGCTGCCGATGATGGCCGGCGTCATGCTCACCTCGATCGTCTCGGGCATCATCGTGTCGAAGACGGGCAAGTACAAGATCTACCCGCTGCTGGGCACCCTCATCGCCGGGGCCGGGCTCGCGTGGATGACGACGATGACCGCGGACACTTCGATGGTCCTCGTCGGCACGATGATCTTCACCATGGGCTTCGGACTCGGCTTGGTCATGCAGATCATCGTCCTCATCATCCAGAACTCCGTCGCCCCGGCGATGGTCGGCACGGCCACCTCGACGAACAACTACTTCCGGGAGATCGGTGCGTCGGTCGGCACGGCACTGTTCGGATCGATCTTCACCTCCCGACTCTCGGACAAGATCGCCGAGGCGATGGCAGGCCTGCCGGCGGATGCGGCCAATGCCGCGGCGGGCGCTCCCACGACGGATTCGCTGACGCCCGAGTCGGTGGCGAGCCTGCCCGGTCCGATCCACGACCTCGTCGTCAACGCCTATGCCGATGCGCTGGCGCCGTCGTTCTGGTACATGGTTCCGGTCTTCCTCCTCGCCTTCGTCCTCGCCTGGTTCCTCCCGCAGCTCAAACTCTCCGATGTCGCCGGGATGGTCGCTCGCGGTGAGGCCGTCTACGGAGAGGACATGGGCGGAGCCGCACGTGGGGACTCCGAGCCGCAGGGCCAGCAGCGACTGAGCACGATCTCGGTCGAGGAGCAGTCCCGTCCCGCACCCGGGGCCGAGACCGGCACGATCCGGGTAGCACCCGACACCGGTGCGCTGGGGACTGAGCCCGGCACGACCCGGGTGGCACCTGAGACCGGCGCGGATCCGGCTAAGGAACAGTACCGCCTGCGATAGTCGCGGAGTGTCGGCCCTGGCCGACCGGCGGCACCGAAAGGACCGCTGCGCGTCGAGCGGACCAGTTGCAACCGGTCCGCTCGACGCGCAGCGGTCCTTTCGGCGAGGCTCGTTCCGAGATGCGGTGCCGGCGGAGACACTGAGGGCACCGACAGTCGATCTGTCGGCGCCCTCAGCGAGCTCCTGCGGCGAGTCGTGTTCTGCCGAGAGGTCAGCGTCCCAGTTTCTGGGTCCAGGTCTGGGGGAGACGTCTGCGCACATTCCGGCGGGGAGCCCGGAAGCCTGCCAGGTCGCCCTTGCGGGTCTCGGATTCGGCTGCGGCTTCGGCCTGCTGCGCGGCGTAGGCGGTCGCCACCTGGCGGATTGCGACGACGGCGGCTACGGCCGCGGCGCTGGCCATCTCATCGCTGATCGGCTCTCCGTCATCGGCATGCACCCGTGATCGACTCTCGACCGAGGGCACCCGCAGCGTCTCCGGAGACTCCGCCACCGCCTCGGCGGTGTGGTCCGCTTCGATGGAGGTGGTCACTCCAGCTGCGGGGTCCGCTTCGGTTGAAGTGCTCGCCCCGGCGGTGTGGTCCGCTTCGGGCACGGCTGCGGAATCGGTGTGTGCATCCTCGCTCATAGTGGGATGTTACCGTGCTTGCGCGCGGGGGCGTCGACATGCTTGTTCTTCAGCGCCCGCAGGGAGCGCACGATCCGGTTGCGGGTTTCGCTGGGTTTGATGACGGCGTCGATGTACCCCTCTTCGGCGGCGAGGTACGGGTTGAGCAGCGCATCCTCGTAGTCCTGGATGAGTTCAGCGCGTGCGGCCTCGACGTCCTCACCGGCCTCTTCGACGGCCTTGAGCTTGCGTCGGTAGACGATGTTCGCCGCACCCTGGGCGCCCATCACGGCGATCTGCGCGCTCGGCCAGGCGAGGTTGATGTCGGCACCGAGCTGTTTCGAACCCATCACGCAGTAGGCACCGCCGTAGGCCTTGCGGGTGATGAGCGTGACGAGCGGGACCGTGGCCTCACCGTAGGCGTAGATGAGCTTCGCGCCCCGACGGATGATGCCGCCGTACTCCTGGTCGGTTCCGGGCAGGAACCCGGGCACATCGACGAAGGTGAGGATCGGGATGTTGAAAGCGTCGGCCAGGCGCACGAAGCGAGCGGCCTTCTCCGAAGCGTCGATGTCGAGGGTTCCGGCCAGCTGCATCGGCTGGTTGGCGATGACGGCGACACTGACCCCTTCGACTCGGCCGAAGCCGGTGACGACGTTGGGAGCGAAGAGTTCGGAGACCTGCAGGAACTCGCCGTCGTCGAGGACAGCGGTGACGACGTCGAGGATGTCGTAGGGCTGCGACGGAGAATCCGGCATCAGCGTATCCAGCGCCTCGTCTTCGGCCGTGAGCGTGAGATCGGATTCGAACTCGTCGGCATCGGCCGGATCGAGGTTGTTCTGCGGCAGGAAGGAGAGCAGATCGCGCACATAGTTGAGTGCGTCGTCCTCATCGCTGGCGAGGTAGTGGGCATTGCCCGAGACCGTGTTGTTCGTCCGGCCGCCGCCGAGCTCTTCGTGGCCGACCGACTCACCGGTGACGGTCTTGATGACGTCGGGGCCGGTGATGTACATGTGGCTGATCTGATCGACCATGATCGTCACGTCGGTGAGCGCGGGGGAGTAGACCGCACCGCCGGCCGAGGGCCCCATGATCAGCGAGATCTGCGGGATGACGCCGGAGGAGGCGACGTTGAGGCGGAAGATCTCGGCGAAGAGGGCGATCGAGCCGACGCCTTCCTGGATACGGGCGCCGCCGGAGTCGTTGATGCCGATGATCGGGCAGCCGAGCTTGAGCGCAAGCTTCTGCACCTTGACGATCTTGCGTCCGTTCGCTTCGGCGAGCGACCCGCCGAGGACCGTGAAGTCGTGAGCGAAGACCGCGACGGTCTTGCCTTCGATCGTGCCCAGGCCGCAGACCACACCGTCACCGTCGGGACGATTGTTCTCCATCCCGAACTGGTGGTTGTGGTGGCGGGCGAATTCGTCGATCTCCTGGAAGGAATCGTCATCGAGGAGAGCGTCGATGCGTTCACGGGCGGTCTGCTTGCCGCGCTTGTGCTGATTGTCCACCGAGCGCTGGTTGCCGGTGTGAGCCGCGTCCCGGCGCTGGATGAAAGCGTCGATGCGTTCGGCTGTAGTCCGTGGGGTATCCGTCATGCCTCCACAATAACGATGGAAGAGGCGATCATTGTGCACTCTCACCAAAAGAATCTAGAGTGGACTGGTGAACAGCCAACACCTTCCTCTTCTCGTCGACGCCGACTCCGTGCTCCGCGCAGCGGCGGACCGTGGGTTCTCGCTTCCGCCTCTGATCTGGGACGATGACTGTCCGTCGACGAATGACGACCTCGCTCGGCTGGTTCGCGAGAACGCAGCGAACGGCACCCCCTTGGCCGAGTTCACCATCCGCGGCACCGATTTCCAGAACTCCGGGCATGGTCGACTCGGGCGCACCTGGACTGTGCCTGCCCGTCGCTCGCTGACTTGGTCGATCCTCCTCACGCCCCCGGCCGGATTCACCCGCTGGGGCTGGATTGCGCTCATCGCAGGAGAGGCCGTGCGCTCTGCCGTCGCCGAGGTGGGGGTGCCCGCCGTCATCAAATGGCCCAATGATGTGCTCACCGCCGAAGGGAAGAAGCTGTGCGGGATCCTCGCCCGCATCGAACCCCTGGCCAGCGGTCCGCAGATCGTGCTGGGGATCGGGCTGAACACGCGATTGGAACCGGCAGACCTGCCGCGTGCCGATGCGAGCTCGATCGCCATAGAAACCGGCAGACACGGTTCAGAAATTGATCATGAAGCGTTGCTAGTCTCAATTCTGAGCACCTTGATTCCCTGTTTGAGAGAGCTGGCTGAGTATGGCGAGACGGATTTCCGTTCCAGCACTGCGGCGCAGAGAGTACGTGAGCACATGGTGACGCTCGGGACGCGAGTCCGAGTGGAGAAACCCGACGGCTCGGACCTCATCGGCATCGCCACCGGCCTCGACTCCGACGCTGACCTCATCATCGACGACCGCGTGTCCGTCAGCGCCGGCGACGTCCACCACCTGCGTCCCGTCGCACCGCCGACGGCTCCGACCGAAGGCGAGCGGTGATGGCGGTCTCCGATTTCACGGCCGGCTTCGACATCGTCGACCCCGAAAAGCTCGGCACCGCAGAAGTCGGGGCCGCCGACAGCCGGGACGAAGTCTCACAGTCGCAGAACACCGGAGGGCAGGCGGAGGACCGCGCAGCGAGCCCTTCCGACATGGAAGCTGATGTCGACGAGGCGGCAGCGGGCGCGAGCGACTCGACCAGTGCAGAGCCCCGTGCCGCCGAGTCCGGAGAGTCCGACCCCGATGTGCCGGTGGACGAAGCCCCTGCGTCGTCGACCGAGAGTGGGAACCGATCCGGCACCCGCGCCGAGGCCGATTCCGCCACCGATTCCGCCAGCGATTCCGCCAGCGAGGCGGGAGCCCCGTTCGAACCGAACTCGATTCCCGTCATCACCGAAGACCGACCGCCGACTCACTCGGCCGACGACTCGGGGCCGCAGGGCAGTGCAGCAGCCGCCTCGGTGCCGGGGATCGAATACGGCGATGACGATCTGGTCCGCGGAATCGAGACCACCGACGCAAGCGACTCCGCAGGCCGGGGCGCAGGCGAGACGAACACGCGGGCCGACGACGAGGAGGACTTCTTCAGCGGACTGCGGGAGGACCCGCGGACCTCGGCGATGCCGACCGTCGAGGACGACGACGGGAGCGCATCGGTCAACGTCGATGCCGACGCTCCGGACTTCGATGACACGATCTATGAGACGCGGACGGCGGCTGAACGCCTCGAAGAGATCCTGCTCGACGGCAAACGCGTCCTCGACCGGCGTGAGGCCGCGAAGCTCGGCGGGATCTCGACGGTATCGGCACGCAAGATGTGGCGCGCGCTGGGCATGTCTCAGGCGAACGAATCGGACAAGGCCTACACCGTCAGTGATGCTCATGCGCTGCGGATCTGGGCGAAGCCCGTCGCCGACGGCCTCATCGACCAGACCACTGCGCTGTCGCTGGCGCGTGCGATCGGACAGACCACGGACCGTCTCGTCGTCTGGCAGATGGAGACGCTCGTCGAGTTCCTCACCGAGGAGAAGGGACTGACCGATCCGGAAGCCCGACGTGATGCCCTGCAGGTCGTCGAGGACATGATCGACCCTCTGCAGAAGATGCTCACCTATTCATGGCGACGCAACCTCGCCGATGTCATGGGGCGACTCAACGTCAACGTCTCCGACGGGCTGGCCATGGACAACCGTCAGGGCTGGTACGACTCATCGATGCCCTTGGCCAGGGCCGTCGGATTCATCGACCTCGTCTCCTTCACCCGTCTCTCGCAGAAGATGGAACCGCGGCAGCTGGCGAACATGGTCCAGGAGTTCCAGGGCATGGCCTACAACATCGTCGCCACCGGCGGCGGCCGCGTCATCAAGACCGTCGGGGATGAGGTGTTCTTCGCCGCCTCGACGCCGCTGGCCGGAGCCGAGATCGCGATGACGCTCATGGAACGGGTCACCGCGGCCGAAGACCTGCCGCAGGCGCGGGTCGGGTTCGTCTGGGGACGTGTGCTCTCCCGCCTCGGCGACATCTTCGGTTCCAGCGTCAACCTCGCGGCACGGCTGACGGCCGTCGCCGATCCCGGCACGATCTTCACCGACGAAGAGACGGCGCGGGTGCTCTCGGCCTCCGACGACTATGTCTACGAACCGCGTGATTCGATCTCGCTCCACGGTCTCGGGGAGACCTCGATCGGTGAGATGAAGCGCGGCACCGCGACGCGGATGCGCCTCGATCTCGACGACGAGGGAGAGGGCTGAGCGCCCCGAGATGTTCGACGGACTCAGAACAGTGCTGAGCCGTCATCGTCCTCATCGTCGTGGGAGACGATGACGGCGTCCTCGTCATCGAACTTCGCCCGGGCGATCTCGTCCTTCGCATCATCGAGATCGAGTTCGAGCCCATCGAAACTCGTCGCCAATCCCTGCTGACCACGCTGTCCCCTGCCCGCAGGCTTCTTGCCCCCGGACTTCTTGCCTGCGGGCTTCGCCTTCCCGGCGCGCGGGGCAGAACCGGAACTCGCCTCGGCGGTCGATTCTGCAGTATCGGTCGTCGCCTGGCCACCGGTCTCGGCGTCCTCCGCCGCGTCTGCTGCGGAATGGTCGATGCTCTCGGCCCCACCGAGGCGGGGCAGAGTGCCGATGACGTCGATCTTCGACTCCAACGGGGATCCCGTGCCGTCACGCCGCGACAGTTCCGCGGGCAACGTGCGAGCACCGCCGTCCGAGGCTGCGGCCTGCGGCGAATCCCCGACCCATGCCAGAGACAGCTCGGTCTCTCCCTTGAGGAACTTGTGCGCCCGCACACCCGAGGTGGCCCGGCCCTTCGTCGGGAACTCGGAGAACTCACTGACCTTGATCGATGAGGACGGGGCGCCGTAGAAGTTCTCTCCGCTGGCGATGGTGACGACGGCGAAGCTGCCGAGTTCGGCGTCCGCGGCTCCGTCTTCATCGGTCTTCGCGGCCTTCGGCGTCATCCCGAAGAACACCACCCGGGCGTCGGCTGCGACCTTGATCCCGGCCACGCCCGAAGCATTCCATCCCTGGGCCCGCAGCCCGGAGGCGTCGAAGGCGAGCAGCTGAGCGTTCGAGGTCACGAACACGGCCAGGGAATCATCGATGTCCTCCGGCTGGGCGACGCCGACGACGGTGTCCTTGCCCTTGAGAGTGATCGTCTCCCACTCGTTCTTGTTCGGTCGTCCGGCCACCGACACGCGCTTGACCACGCCCTGGGCGATGCCGACGACGAACTCGCGATCGAGGTCGATGAGCCCGAGGATCTTCTCGTTCTTCTCCAGGGCCGCATACTCGGCGATCTTCACACCACCGGCGACATTCGGTCGCGCGGCGGCCGGAGGCAGTGCCGGAAGGTCGACGACATCGACCATATGCAGGCGTCCGGCCGTGGTCACCGCACCGACTTTGCCCTGGGTTGTGGTCACGATCTCCGAGGTCAGCGCATCATGGCTCGAGCGTCGGCCCTCCCGCGCCAGGGGTGCGGCATCCGAGGTGCGCGCGATGCGTCCGGAAGTCGACAGCAGCACCCGGCAGGGGGAATCGGCGATCTTGAGGTTCGTCGGCGCCTTCCTGCCCTTGGCGGTGAGCTCCTTCATCGACCCCTCGATGAGGACGGTCCGCCGCGGCGTCCCGATGATCTCAGCGGTCGCTTCGAGCTCGGTGGCGACGAGTTCGCGCAGCTTGGCCTCATCGGCCAGCAGCGACTCGAGGTAGTCGATGCGCTTCTTCAGCTCGTCCCGCTCGGCTTCGAGCTCGAGGCGGGAGAACTTCGTGAGCCGGCGCAGCTGCAGGTCGAGGATGTAGGTCGCCTGCAGCTCGGAGAGCTCGAAGACGTCCATGAGCCGGGTGCGTGCCGTGGCCGCATCATCGGAGGAGCGGATGAGTTGGATGACCTCGTCGATGTCGAGGATCGCGATGAGCAGACCCTCAACGAGGTGGAGCCGGTCCTTGGCCTTGCGCAGCTGGAAGACCGTGCGCCGACGGACGACGTCGATGCGGTGGCTGAGGTAGACCGTGAGCAGCTGCCGCAGCCCCAGCGTCGAGGGCTGGCCTTCGACGAGGCAGACGTTGTTGATGCCGAAGGACTCCTCGAGCGGAGTCTGCCGGTAGAGCTCGGCCAGCACCGCCTCGGGGTTGAAGCCGTTCTTGATCCCGATGACCAGACGCATGCCGTTCTTGCGATCGGAATAGTCGTCGATCGAAGCGATTCCCGTCAGCTTCTTCGCACCGACGGCATCCTTGACCTTCGAGACCACCTTCTCCGGGCCGACGAGGTAGGGCAGTTCGGTGACGACGATGCCCTTGCGGCGGGCGCTGATGTTCTCGATCGAGACGGTGGCGCGGGTCCGGAAGGTGCCGCGTCCCGTCTCGTAGGCCTCACGCACACCGTCGAGGCCGATGATCCGACCTCCGGTGGGCAGGTCGGGTCCGGGGATGAAGCGCATGAGCTCGGCCAGACCGGCCTCTGGGTTGCGGATGAGGTGCGCACAGGCGGCGATGACCTCTCCGGGGTTGTGCGGGGCCATGTTCGTGGCCATGCCCACGGCGATGCCCGAAGCCCCGTTGATGAGCAGGTTCGGGAAGGCGCTCGGCAGCACTTCGGGCTGGGTGAGCGTGTTGTCGTAGTTCGGAACGAAGTCGACGACGTCCTCGTCGAGACCGGCGATCATCTGCATCGACGCTGTGGTCAGGCGGGCCTCGGTGTAGCGGGGTGCGGCGGGACCGTCGTCGAGGGAGCCGAAGTTGCCGTGCCCGTCGACCAGCGGCACCCGCATGATGAAGCTCTGGCTCAGACGCACCAGTGCGTCATAGATCGCCGAATCGCCGTGGGGGTGGAGCTTGCCCATGACATCGCCGACGATGCGGGAGGACTTCACATGACCGCGCTCCGGGCGCAGCCCCATATCGCCCATCTGGTAGACGATGCGACGCTGCACGGGTTTGAGGCCGTCACGAGCATCAGGCAGTGCGCGTGAGTAGATGACCGAATACGCATACTCGAGGTACGAGCTCTCCATCTCTGAGGAGACGTCGACATCGATGACTCTGCCTTCGGGCATGGAACTCCTTTGACACACGAACTGTTCGATTCGGACGCCTGCCCGCTCCGAAGCCGTGCCTCAGCGTGGGCGTGCACCTGTCGATTCTAGCGTTCGATTTGCGTTCTCCGGTTCAATCGGGAGTTCCCGGAGGTTTCGTGTCGGAAGTTCAGGCTTCTTCGCGCGTTGAGCGAAGCCAGACGAAGAAGTCCTTGAGGTAGGCCTCGACGTGGGAGCGTTCAGCGGTTCCGGCAACGAGTTCGCTGAGCATCATGCCCGCGACCGAGCTGTTGACCCGCCGCGCGTATTCGGCGTCGATTCCCGCGAAGCGCATGATGAAGTCCTGGATCGCGCGGAGGTTCTTCTCCTTGGCGATCACGGCCTCCGGCGGCAGCGCCGGATCGAGGCTGAGCATCATCATCGTGTAGAAGCGGTTGCGGTCGGTGGTCAGCCAGTTCATGCAGAAATCGATGGCGACCTCGATCGGATCGGCGTCCGGAGAGCGCATCAGCTCGGGAATGCGTTCGAGCTGCTGGGAGTTCAGTTCCCCGATGCGTTCCATGATTCCGGTGATCAGGGCGTCCCGGGTGCGGTAGACATTCGAGGTCGATCCGACCGGCAGCTCTGCCAATGCGTCGACTGCTCGGTGGGTGAGTCCGCGGACACCTTGTTCGGCGACTACGGCGATCGCGGAGTCGGTGACGACGTCTCTGCGCGAAATCATGACTGTGAGGCCTCGCTCTCGTGGGACATCCGCAGGTCGCCGGTGCCGTGGACGGTGAATGGTCAGGATGCTGACCACAGATGGTGGCCGCCGGAGCGGCCACTCATGGAAAACACGAATTCATAACTATTCGTGTCGAATGGATACAGACACTACCCGTCAAGTCTGCGAATTGGTATAGGACTCGCCAATCTGAGAGTCGGTTCCCAAAATTCGGAGCCGGTCTCGGGCCGGCGCAGATTCCGCGTTCAGTTTTCGCCGCCGTTTCGGGCTCAGCTGAGGAGCCGTCGAGTCCCGTCGATGCGGGTGGGATCCGGCAGCAGATCGACGTGGGCGCTGAGCACGTGGGACTCGGTTTCCGTGGCGACCACGGGGTGGATGACGAGCTCGAGGATCTGCGGGTGATTCTCCACCAGCACCGAGAGCCTCTCGATCACCGTGCGCAGAGGTTCGATGTTCATCGGCGGCAGGCCCCGGTAGCCGAACAGGCGTGGGGAGGACTTGATCGAGCGGATCATGTCCTCGGCCTCTTTGTCCGTGATCGGGGCGACCCGGTGCTCGACGTCTCCGAGGAGCTCCGTGGAGTCGCCGGCCAGAGAGAAGGCCAGCAACGGACCGAGCAGCGGGTCCTCTCCGGCTCGGATCACGCAGGGCACACCGTGTGGGGCCATCGCCTGCACGTCGACGAGCGGTTCGTCCTCATCGGTGAGCTGACGGATGGTGTCCTGGACGGCGGCGAAATCCTCGGCGAGCTCTTCCGGAGAGTCGATGTTCAACCGCACACCGCCGAGCTCCATCCGGTGCCGCAGCATCTTCGTCACCGCCTTGAGGGCAACGGGATAGCCGATGGTCTCCGCCGCGGCGAGCCCCTCTTCGACCGAGGACGCCGCAATATAGGGCAGCACCTCGATGCCGTAGGCGTTGAGCAGGGCGCGGGTGTCATCGCGTTCGAGCCGTACCGGAGCGCCCGGCTTGGCGCCGTCGAGCGCCGAGTCGATGATCGAACGCACCTTCTTGTCATCGATGTCATCGAGTTCGACGTACGTGCCGTGATCGGCGGCCCGCCAGCGGGCATAGTCCGTCGCCCGGGCCAGCGCCCACACCGCGTCCTCGGGACCGATGTAGCTGGGCACGGTGTGGGAGACGCGGTTGCCCTCGTCATCGGTGAGGAAAGTGGTGAGTTCGTCGTGGACGCCCTGGATGCCGAGGAAGCACGCGACCGTGGTCTTGCCCGACCTCGCAGCCGATTCGGACAGCAGCGCGGCGATCTCCGCTTCCTCGGCCCCCGCCGACGGGGTGAACGTGACGATGACCGAATCGACGTCGTCGCGGTCGTACATCGCATCGAGTTCTGCGCGGAAGGTCTGCGTATCGACCTCCGGGTGCAGGGAGACCGGGTCCGTGTCGACGCGCAGACCCTCGGATCGGGCCCGTTGCATGATCAGCGTGCCCATCGCCGCGGAGTTGCCGATCACACCGACCCGGCGGCCGGCGGGCAGCTTCTGCGAGGAGAAGACCTGAGCGAGGTCGAAGAGGCGGTGGACGGTGTCGGCGCGGATCACGCCCGCCTGTTCGAGCACCTGATCGAGCGTGTTCGGGGCCAGGGAGGAGGTGCGCACGATATGCCCGGGCGGCAGCTCTCGCCCAGTGAGGTCGGACTTGATGACGATGACCGGTTTGACGCGCGAGACCCGGCGGGCGATGCGCGAGAACTTGCGCGGATTGCCGATCGATTCGAGATAGAGGCCGACGGTCTGCGTGGCCGGGTCCTCCTCCCAGTACTGGAGCAGGTCGTTGCCCGACAGGTCGGCCCGGTTGCCTGCGGACACGAAGGTGGAGATGCCCAGGCCGCGGTTCTTCGCCGCCGCCAGCAGCGCGGTGCCCAAGGCCCCCGACTGGCTGAACAGTCCGAGTGTGCCCGAAGCGGGCAGGAACGGTGCGAGCGAGGCATTGAGGGAGATGTCTTCGGCCTCATTGACCAGGCCGAAGGAGTTCGGCCCGACCACCCGCATGCCGTAGGCGCGCGAGGTCGCGACCATCCGCCGCTGCAGCTCGGCGCCCTCGGGGCCGGTTTCGGCGAAGCCGGAGGAGATGACGAGCACGGCCTTGACCCCGTGCACGGCACAGTCCTTGACCACCTCGGTGACGGAATCGGCCGGAACGGCGATGACGGCGAGGTCGGCCTTGCCGGGCAGATTCTCCAGGCTCGGGTAGGCCTGGACTCCGGCGATCTGATCGGCCTCGGGATGGACGACCCAGAGGTCGCCGGCGAATTTTGCGGCCGTGATGTTGCGGATGAGCAGATGACCGGTGGAGTTGCGCTTCCGGCTGGCGCCGATGACCACCACCGAGGTGGGGTGGAGGACCGTGCGCACGCTCAGGGCCTCGGCCCTGTGTTCGCGGGAGGCCTGGACCTCGATCGAACGCGCCGTCGGGTCGATGTCGAAGTTCACGGCCACGACGCCGTCGTCGAAGCCGCGGGAGACCTCGTAGCCGGCGGCCTGGAAGACCTGAAGCATCGAGCGGTTCTGAGGCAGCACCTCGGCGGTGAACCTCTGGATCCCCGCCTCACGCGCGGCCGCGGCGAGGTGCTCGAGGAGGATCGAGCCGATGCCGCGTCCCTGGTGGGCGTCGGCGATGTTGAAGGCCACCTCGGCGTCGGTGTCGGAGATCTTGTCGAACCGGCCCACGCCGATGATGTCATCGCCGATGAGCATGATCAGAGCGACACGATCGTGATGGTCGACGTTGACGAACCGGTCGAGGTCGCGCTGCGGCAGCCGCGGCAGCGGGGCGAAGAAGCGCAGATACACGGACTCCGGCGACTGGGCCTCATGCATCCGGGACAGGGCATCGGCATCAGCGGGAGTGATCGGACGCAGATGGGCGGTGCCGCCGTCGCGGAGGACGACATCGGCTTCCCACCCGGCAGGATAGTTTTCCATGTTCCCAGCATATGCGTCTGCTCACGTTTGTGGCCGACCGTCCTCGGAAGTGTCGGGGGCGCTGGGAAGTGTCAGGGGAGTGGGGCACAATAGTGGGCATGGCATTACCCGAGGTTCTCGTTCACGATCTGCAGTCGGCCGGCTACTATCCTCAGCTGACCCAAGGCATACTCGCCGACTCCCTCTTCGACGAACCGGTACTGGCCCACTTCGTCCACATCGACACCCATGTCGACATCGAATCCATCCACCGTCACGTCACCGCTTTCGTCCTCACCGAGACCCGGCTGCTGCTGGCCCACGTCGATGACGATCCGAACGCCGAACCCGGGTCCAAACCGCGGGCGGTCACGAGCAGCGAGGACATCGACCTCGACCGGCTCGGCACCGTGATGGTCGGCCGCACCTTCGCCGATCCGGCCGCCTACAAACCCGGCGACAAACCCGTCGAGGTCTCCCTCACCCTGTCCTGGGGAGCGTCGAAGCGGATCGAAGCCTTCCCCGAGACGTGCGGGGATCCCGACTGCATGGGCGACCACGGCTACGGCGGATCGATGTTCGCCGAGGATGTCATGCTCCGAGTCTCCGCCCAAGCCGAAGGCCAGGCCGCCGTCGACCGGATCACCGAATTCGCCGGCAAGCTGCGCGCCGCGGTCTTCCACGCCCGGCTGCGGTCACGCCGCTGATGGGCGACGCGGCCGCGCAGACACCCGCAGGCAACGGTCTCTTGGGCCCACCGGACTATTCGGGGCCCATCCTCTCCGACATCGTGCCCGCCGCCGCGCTCAGCCTCGGCGCCGGGGGCATCTTCGACGCCGAGGCGCGTGAGCGGGCTCGGGCCCTCGGGCTCGACCGGGACTCACGGACCACGATCGTCGTGCTCATCGACGGCCTCGGTGAGCAGCAGCTGCGCCGCTTCAGCGGATACACTCCGTTCTTCCGGTCGCAGGCAGAGGCCCGCCGGACTCTGTCGGCCGGGTTCCCTTCGACCACCGCGAACTCCCTGTCCTCCTTGGCCACGGGCCGGCTGCCCGGTGCCCACGGGGTCGTCGGCTATCGCGTCCTCGACCCGGAGAAGGACGCGGTATTCAACCAGCTGACCTGGAACCTCGACGTCGACCCCGTCGCCTGGGTCCCTGATGCCACCCTGTTCGAACGACTCACCGACGTCGGTGTCGATGTGGTCAGCCTCGGTGAGAAGAAGTTCGCCGGACGCGGGCTCAATCGCGCGTCTCTGCGCGGTGGCCGGTTCCGGGATTCGAAGACACTGGAGGATCGCTGCGCGCAGGCCCTCGCCGAAGCGAAGGCTCCGGGCCGGCGACTCGTCTACCTCTATTGGGGAAACCTGGATAAGACCGGTCATGTGCACGGTTCGGATTCGGCGGCCTGGACCGAAGAGCTCGAACGCGTCGACCTCGCCCTGTCCCGGCTCGCCGCGGACCTGCCCCACGATGCGACGATGCTCGTGACCGCCGACCACGGCATGGTTGACATCGATCATGACCGACGCCTCGACCTCGCCTCGGCTCCCGATCTCAAGTCCGGGCTGCGCCACGTCGGAGGGGAACCGCGAGCTCTGCATCTCTATGCCGAGCCCGGCGCCGAGGCCGACGTCGAATCCGCGTGGTCAGAGACGCTCGGCGACCGGGCGCTGATCATCCCGAAGTCCCAGGCCATCGCCCGCGGATACTTCGGTCCCGTCGCCGCACACGTGAACCCGCGGATCGGGGACTTCGTCGTCATCTGCTCCGACGGATTCGCCGTCGTCGATTCGGACGTGGAGTCCGCCTCGGCGCTGGCGCTGATCGGCCACCACGGCTCGACGACGGAACGCGAACTGCAGATCCCGCTCCTCGTCCTCTGAGATCGACAGTTAGGATGACAGACGTGACTTTTCCTCGAATCGGTGTCATCGGCGGCGGCCAGCTGGCACGCATGCTCGCCCCCGCCGCAGAAGCCCTCGGTGTCCGCTTCTCCGTCCTCGCGGAGACCGCCGATGCCCCCGCCACCCAGGTCATCAATGAGGTGAGCGTCGGCGACTACACGGACTATCCGACGCTCAAGGCCTTCGCCGAGACCGTCGATGTCGTGACCTTCGATCACGAGCACGTCCCGCCCGAGCATCTCGAAGACCTCGTCGAGGCCGGCCATGCCGTGCGCCCGGGACCGCAGGCGCTCATCTTCGCACAGGACAAGATCCGGATGCGCACGAAGATGGACGAGCTGGGACTGCCGAACCCGGCCTGGGCAGACATCACCTCGGAGGCCGATATCGCGGCCTTCGCCGATCGCGTCGGCTATCCTTTCGTCCTCAAGACGCCGCGCGGCGGCTACGACGGCAAAGGCGTCCGCGTCATCGAGAGCTTCACAGAAGCCTCCGAGTGGCTCGCCGAAGTCGGGCAGCTGCTGGCCGAAGAGAAGGTCGACTTCGCCCGTGAGCTCGCCGTCATGGTCGGACGCTCCCCGATGGGCCAGACCGCCGTGTGGCCGGTCGTCGAGACCTGGCAGCAGAACGGCGTCTGCAAAGAGGCCCTCGCCCCGGCACCCGACCTGTCGGCAGAGAAGTCCCGGGCCATCACCGAGGCGATCCTCACCGTCGCCGGAACCCTCGAGGTCACCGGTGTGATGGCGATGGAGATGTTCGAGACCGCCGATGGATTCCTCATCAACGAGTTCGCGATGCGCCCCCACAACACCGGGCACTGGACCCAGGACGGGTCGGTGACCAGCCAGTTCGAGCAGCATCTGCGTGCCGTCCTCGATCTGCCGTTGGGCAGCCCCGCGGCCAGAGAAGACGTGTCTGCGATGGTCAACATCCTCGGTGCCGAGCACGAGGACCTCTACCAGCCGTACCTGCACGTCATGGCCCACGATCCGGCGGTCAAGGTCCACCTCTACGGCAAGAGCGTGCGTCCGGGCCGCAAGGTCGGCCACGTCAACGCCTACGGTGACGACCGCGAGCTCGTGCTCGCTCGGGCCCGCCATGCCGCTGACTTCATCGCCGGGGTCGATGTCGACCCGCACCCGCGGATGCCCACCCCGGAGAATCTCCTGGCCGACCGGGAGTCGAGCACGGGCTGAAACCCAACCGGCTGTCACCGACCTGCTGCCGAACCACATCGGCAACCGCCGATCCGGACGGCAGCGAACGAGATCCCGCACCGCCTGCGACGAAGGAAGCACAGATGACCACAGCACACGACTCCACAGCAACAGCGGCTCCGGTCGGAATCGTCATGGGCTCGGATTCAGACTGGCCGACGATGAAGGCCGCCGCCGAGGCACTCGACGGACTCGGCATCGCCTCGAGTGCCGAGGTCGTCTCCGCCCACCGCATGCCCGAAGACATGGTGGCCTGGGCGAAGTCCGCGGCCGACCGAGGCGTACGTGTCATCATCGCCGGAGCCGGGGGAGCGGCCCACCTGCCGGGCATGATCGCATCGATGACCTCTCTGCCGGTCATCGGCGTTCCCGTGCCGCTGAAATACCTCGACGGAATGGACTCCCTGCTGTCGATCGTGCAGATGCCCGGGGGAGTGCCCGTGGCGACCGTGTCGATCGGCGGAGCGAAGAATGCGGGCCTGCTCGCCGCACGCATCCTCGGCGCGGGAGACGGCGACGAAGCCGCCGCTGTGCGGCAGCGTTTGGACGGCTACCGAGACGAACTGCGGCAGGTCGCTCTCGACAAGGGCCGGGCTCTGCAGGAATAATGGTGTTACTGAACGTCCGATAAGCATTAGGAGAAGAATGTTCGACCTCTACCAGCCCAGCGAAGAGCATGAAGAGATCCGTGCGGCCGTACGCGATATCGTCGAGAAGAGGATCACGCCGTTCGCGGCGGAGGTCGATGCGGATTCCCGCTACCCGCGAGAAGCTCATGAGGCGCTGGTCGAGACCGACTTCTTCGCCGCCCACATTCCCGAAGAATACGGCGGAATGGGTGCCGACGCGCTGGCCGTGGCGATCATCATCGAAGAGGTGGCCCGAGGCTGCGCCTCGTCTTCGCTCATCCCGGCCGTGAACAAGCTCGGCAGCATGCCCGTCCAGCTCGGCGGCAGCGAAGAGATCAAGAAGAAGTACTTCCCCTCGGTCGCCTCCGGCGAGGCCGGCTTCTCCTACGGCCTGTCCGAGCGGGAGGCGGGCTCGGACACCGCATCGATGAAGACTCGCGCCGTCGCCGACGGTGACGACTGGATCCTCAACGGAGTGAAGACCTGGATCACGAACGCCGGGGAATCCGACTACTACACGGTCATGGCCGTGACCGACCCCGACGGCGCCCGCGGTCGCAACATCTCGGCCTTCGTCGTCGAGAAATCGGATGAGGGCTTCACCTTCGGCGAGAAGGAACGCAAGCTCGGCATCAAGGGTTCGCCCACTCGCGAACTGCTCTTCGACAACGTCCGGCTGCCGGGGGACCGGATCGTCGGACAGCCCGGAGAGGGCCTGAAGATTGCGCTGCGCACCCTCGACCACACCCGTGTGACGATCGCCGCTCAGGCTGTCGGCATCGCCCAGGGCGCGCTCGACTACGCGCTGTCCTACGTCAAGGAACGTCAGCAGTTCGGCAAGTCCATCGCCGATAACCAGGCCATCCAATTCATGCTCGCCGATATGGGCATGAAACTCGAAGCCGCCCGTCAGCTGACCTACACCGCGGCCGCCAAGAGCGAACGCGGCGATGACGACCTCACCTACTTCGGGGCGGCGGCGAAGGCCTACGCCTCGGATGCGGCCATGGAGATCACCACGGACGCCGTGCAGCTGCTCGGCGGCGCCGGCTACGTCGTCGACCACCCGGTCGAGCGGATGATGCGCGATGCGAAGATCACCCAGATCTACGAGGGCACGAACCAGATCCAGCGGATGGTGATGGGACGCCAGCTCCTGCGCTGAGCCTTCAGCCCGCGTGCGAACCCCGGCGAGGGTGCTGCGACTCGACGAAGATGGTCGGGACGCAGCACCCTCGCCGTCGTCTGTGAAGAATCGCACAGCAGCGCAATCCGACATGCACGGCGCGGATTTGCCGGAATCCACGGCCCGCAGGCGACACAATGGATGAACACAGTGGACTCTGAAGAACGTTTGGCACAGTTGTCTTCGCCGCACGTCCGGTCAGAGACCGTGTCGCTCGTCGTCGAGGCGCGTGCGACTGTGTGCCGGAAGCCGTGAAGACCGCCGAGGAGACGAAGGGAAGGCAGTGGCCGAAACGAGATACGTGGACCCGATCCGCTACCCTTCGTACGCCTCGCAGTCCACACGGGATGTGCGGGCCTGGCTGCTGCTCCTCGTCACCGTCGTCGTCCCCGGCGGCGTCCAGCTGCTGTTCGGACATCGTCGGTGGGCGAAGATCTCCCTGTCGATCACCGCGATCAGCTGGGCTCTGGCCATCCTCGCCGGAGTCACCGTCCTCATCAACCGGACGTTCCTGTTCACCATCGGCACGAACCCCTTCATCCTCACCTTCCTCACGATCTGGGTTCCGGTCATCGCGATCAACTGGGCCGTGTGCCTGTTCGACTCCTTGCGCCGGATCCGACTCGTCACGATCTCGCAGAGGGCCCGCAAACGCTTCGTCGCGGCGTTCTGTGCTCTCCTCCTCATCGTCGTCGGCCCGCTGGCCTGGGGGACGTCGATGCTGAACTCTCAGCGCGGTCTCATGAGCGACCTCTTCGCCTCCGGCAAGGCCCTCAAACCCGTCGACGGCCGCTACAACATCCTGCTTCTGGGATCCGACGCCGGCAAGGGGCGCACGGGCATCCGTCCGGATTCTCTGTCGTTGGCCTCGATCGACGCGAAGACGGGCAAGACCGTGATCATCGGGCTGCCGCGCAATATGGAGAACGTGCCATTCACGGAGGATTCGCCGCTGCACAAGAAGTACCCGCAGGGGTACAACTGCGGCTCGGAGTGCCTGCTCAACGCCGTATTCCAGCAGGGCGAGCAGCACAAAGACGAATTCGACGACCCGGAGCAGGCCGGCGAGCAGGCAACGATGGACGCCGTATCCGCGATCACCGGGCTTGAGGTCCAGTACTACGCGATGATCAACCTCAAGGGATTCGAGCACCTCATCGACTCCCTCGGCGGAATCACTCTGGTCTCGGGCAAGCGGGTGCCGATCTCTTCGAAGGTCGACCGGAAGACGGGCCAGCACGGCCCGGTCAAAGGGTGGATCGAGCCGGGCAAGCAGAAGCTCGACGGATTCCACGCACTGTGGTTCGCCCGCTCCCGAGAGTTCTCCAGCGACTACGAGCGGATGATCCGGCAGCGCTGCGTGCAGACGGCCATGGTCAAGCAGCTCGATCCGGCTACGGTGCTCACTCGCTACCAGGCGATCGCCAAGGCCACTCCGGGGGCTGTGGCCACGAACATTCCGTCCTCCCAGGTGGACTCCTTCGTCGACTTGGCTCTCAAGGTGAAGTCGCAGAAGATTGAGTCCCTCGACCTCACTCCGCCGCGCGTGACACCGTCGAATCCGGACTTCGATGTGGCACGACAGCTCGTAGCCGATAGGATCGAGGAGGCGTCGAAGTCCTCGAAGGAGGACAAGGACGCATTCTCGGCTTCCGGAAGCGATCTGTCAGCTGCCGCCGGAGTCGATGCGGGACTCGATCCGAACCCCGGTTCCGGGCCGCAGCTGCTGGCACAGAGTGCCGGCGACAACTCTGCTGACAACGGCGATGAAGCCGACGCAAAGGCGATCTGCTACGTGCCGTGAGGCACCGGAAGCGGCTCGGGCGGCCGAACAATGACCGAAAACGTCCGGCCGACGACGATTCCGGGAAAAACTTTTGCTCGGTGTGTCCCTTGCCAATACTGGGAACCACACTCGTGTAATTAGAATATTCCGCTCTGTGGCTAGTCTGACACGCCGAAAATGTGTAACAATTTTGAGATGTTGGGGTTGCCCGCCGTACTGCCAACGGTGCAGGGGACCTCGAGGCCTGAACTTCCCTGTCTTCCTCGAAAAGGCTGTAACGATGAAATATCTATTGCCCACTGTCGCGGGCTGCGCTTCTGTCGCACTCGTCGGCACCTTAGCGGTCACGGCATCGACGGCCTCTGCGGCCACGACGTCGCCTGACGTGTCCAAAGAGGCGCTGAACGTCAGCGAAGAGGGACTCAACGTCCCCGGTGCCCGTGATTCCAGCGATTCCACCGCCACTGCCGCCAACCAGAGCGCCACGAGCAATCTGCCGAACATCTTCAAGTCGCAGACCGCTTTGGCCGGGACCAAGGTGCCGGAGTTCGTCAACGCATCCGCCTCGGCAGACACCGGGTCGGCCGTCAACGCCTCCGCTGCGACCGGGACGGTCAACACCACATCCGCCGGACTCGCCTCTGAATCCGACGAGACCGTGCCGTCCGAGGGTTCCTCCCCGTCCGAGACGGAGCAGACCCCTGCCAAGAAGTCCGAAGACTCCGAGGACGAGGGCGGGCAGGACTCCGCCGAGGAGTCGGAGGCCAAGGACGACGAAGACATCTCCGGCTCGGTCCGGCAGAAGACCGAAGACGGCGTGAACATCGCACTCATCTCTGATGTCCTCGATGTTCCGACGAAGAACCCGAGCCTCGTCGGGTTCACCTTCTCCGAGTCGAAGTCGAACATCCGCATTCAGATCCGCATCAAGCACGGATCCGAGTGGGGCAGCTGGGACACTCTCGACGAAGAGGAGCAGGACGAAGCCGAGAACAAGGGTTCGGAGCCGATGACGGTGACGGACGCCTCCGGAGTGCAGATGCGCATCCTCGGTGATTCCGCACCGAGTGACGCCGAGCTCGTCCTCGTCGATCCGAAGCGCGACTCCGGTGACGCACAGGCCGTCGCCGAGAACGCCCCCGTCGACCTCGAACAGCAGAACGCCGACGACGCGGAGACCTCCGATGCCGCGTCCGAGGAATCGACCGACGCCGAGGCGGCCGAGGCCGAGAACCTCAGCGACGTCTCCGGCGCGACCGTGGCCAACCAGAACTATGTGCCCGGTTCGTCGACGGTGTCCACCGTCGCGAAGAAGGTTGCGAAGCCGAAGATCGGTTCGCGCAGCTCCTGGGGTGCGAAAGCCTACCGGGGCAGCCCTGACTATGCCAGCGGGATCAAGCAGGCCGTGGTCCACCACACCTCCGGTTCGAACAGCTACTCAGCCGAGGACGTCCCGGGAATCATCCGCGGTATCCAGGCCTACCACCAGGACGGCCGTGGGTGGAGCGATATCGGCTACAACGTCGTCGCAGACAAGTACGGTCGCCTCTGGCACGCTCGCGGCGGTGACGTCTCGAAGGCCGTCATCGGCGCACACGTGGCCGGACACAACACCGGAACCTTCGGTATCTCCGTGCTGGGCACTTACAACAGCGCAGCTCCTCCGAAGAAGACCCGTGACGCCGTGGCTTCGGCCATCGCCTGGAAGTTCTCGCTCAACGGAATCTCCAAGGCGACGAAGTCGAACCTGGTCGGCCACCGTGACCTGGGCAGCACCGACTGCCCCGGTGATGCCTTCTACGCAAAGCTGGGCGAGGTCCGCTCAACGGTCAACTCGATCCTGAAGACCGGCGAACAGCCCAGCGACAAGAAGGACGACTCGAATAAGGACGATTCCAAGAAGGATGACTCCAAGAAGTCTGAGAAGCCGAAGACGAAGACTGCGATCGAGAAGTACGCCGAGAAGAACAAGCTCGGCAAGGCTGTCGGCAAGGAATACGCGGTCAAGGGCATCTCGGGTGCCAAGGCTCAGAAGTTCGAAAAGGGTGTCGTCTACTGGTCCAAGAAGACCGGCGCCTACCACCTGTCAGGAGCGATCGCCTCGTCGTACAAGGGCGACGCGGTCACCAACTTGGGGCTGCCCACCTCTGCGGAGAAGGGCGGCCTCAAGGACGGGGGTGTCGCACAGCGCTTCGAGAAGGGATCCTTCTACTGGTCGAAGGCCACCGGCGCCCACTACACCACCGGTGCGATCATGAAGTACTGGGGTGACAAGGGGACTGTCAAGGGCCACCTGGGCTACCCCAAGTCCGACGTGGTCTTCAAGGACGGTCGCGGCGAGCAGCTCTTCGAAGGTGCTCGACTGGTCTGGGCCGAAGGATACGGCACCACCGAATTCTCTCCCAAGGGTTCGATCGCCGGCGGAGTGACGGATGATAATGCTTCGGGCGACACGACACCGCCGGGAGACAAGTCCACCGATGGCGATTCGCCTGCAGACTCCGGGGAAGGTTCTGCAGACGACGAAGACTCGAAGGATGATGAGTCCAAGGACGATTCCACAAAGGATGACTCCAAGAAGGACGATTCGAAGAAGGACGACAAGTCCAAGGACGACTCCAAGAAGGACGACAAGTCCAAGGACGACTCCAAGAAGGACGATTCGAAGAAGAAGGACGACAAGAAGAAGGATAAGCCGACCAAGGCAGAGAAGATCGCGGCTCAGCGTGCGTCCGTGATCAAGGATGCCAAGGCCAACCTCGGTGTCAAGTACGTCTGGGGCGGCACCTCGCCGAAGTCCGGTTGGGACTGCTCGGGCTACACCCAGTACGTCTACGCCAAGAACGGCATCAAGCTGCCGCGCACGACCAGCCAGCAGCGCTCTGCGGGCAAGGAGATCCCCATCAAGGACGCGAAGGCAGGCGACCTGATCTGGATCCCCGGTCACATCGGAATCATCTCCGAGACCAAGGGGCAGATGTACGATGCGGGATCGACCCGGACGAACACCACGAAGCGCAGCTACAGCTGGATGCTCAACCGTGGAGCGAAGGTCATCCGCGTCATCGGCTGATCGACAGCCTCGCAGCGGGAATTCCAAGGCCCCACTGACAGTGCCCCCGCGGGGATCCGGTTCCGGAACCCCGCGGGGGCACTGTCAGGTTCTCCTGCGGATTCTTCTCGCCCTCTCAGCGGGCCGGATACGTCCTTGCAGGTGGCGGCGGTGAATAGTGTGTGACTTCGGCTGAACAGTCAGTGAAGTGCCGGGTCCGAACGCGCTGGTGACGCTATCGTGGACAGTGCACACCCGGAACAGCCGGATGTGGTTTCGACACCGATCCATCCAAGGGGGCCTCCAGTGCACCGCTTGCACAACACGGTCAAGAACTTCGAATGGGGCAGCACGGACGCGATTCCCGCGCTCCTGGGCACCGCCCCCGACGGCACCCCCTGCGCGGAATTGTGGCTGGGTGCCCATCCGATGAGTCCTTCCCGGCTCGATATACACCAGGATCGGACCCGCGCGGTCGACGAACGCCGCAGCCGCCTCGGCGGCATCGACTCGACTGGAACGGTGGCGACGGAGACCGCGCGCGAACTCGGCCCCAACCTCATCGAATACCTGGCTGGAGACCCCACGGGTCTGCTCGGGCAGGAATCCGTCGAGGCCTTCGGTGCTCGCCTCCCGTTCCTGCTCAAGGTGCTCTCGGCCCGGAAGGCACTGTCGATCCAGGTCCATCCTGACCGAGACCAGGCACGGGCCGGATTCGCCGCTGAAGAGGCCCACGGGCCGACACTGGATGCTCCCGAGCGCAACTACAAGGACGCCTCGGCGAAACCGGAACTCATCTATGCACTCACTGACTTCCACGCTCTCACCGGATTCCGTCCGCGCAAGGCTGTCCGAGCAACCTTCGAACGGATGCTCTGCCAGCCGCTGACGCCGCCTTCGCTGGACTTCCTCGGCAACGTCATCGGCGCGCTGAAGTCCCTCGGAGAGGGCCGAGCGCTCTCACACGCCGTCGAACTCGTCCTCGGCGATCCGCGGGCCGCAGGACTCGTCGACGAGGTGGCCGCGCACGGGATGGACGAACTGCCGGAACGGCACGTGAGCCGACTCGGCAGCGCCGTCGACCCGGCGCAGACCTTCTGCGAGCTCGTCGACGACTACCCGCACGACCCCGGTGTGCTCGTGGGGCTCATGCTCAACCGTGTGCATCTGCAGCCGGGGGAGGCGCTGGCTATGGAGGCCGGGGTGCTGCATGCCTACCTGTTCGGCACCGGCATCGAGATCATGGCCTCGAGCGACAATGTGCTGCGCGGGGGTCTGACCTCGAAGCACGTCGATATCGCGGAACTGACGAAGGTCGCTGACTTCCGCGCGGGCAGACCGCGCATGGTCGAACCCGACCGTGCCGGCGTCATGTTCGGAGCCACAGACGACTTCGCTCTGCAGGCGCTGCGTTGCCCCAGGCTGGCCACGCTCGAACGCCGCGGAGCCGCTATCGTGTTGTGCACCGCGGGAACGATCACGCTGAACTCGCTGGGCTCCTCGCTCACCCTCGAACGCGGCGAGAGTGCCTTCATCGCGGCCAACGAGCCGATGGTGACCGCCGACGGCCACGGCGACCTGTTCGTCGCCACCACCGGGCTCGCCCCCTCCGGACTCGCCCCCGCCGGACTCGCCCCCACCCCGTCTCTCGCCTGAGCGAAGCTATCTCACGCTCGTGACGCGCGGGGCTTCCTCCGGCTTGGCGCTCACAACGAGAAGTGGTCACGTTCGGATACCAGAACCGAGATTCCGTATCCGAACGTGACCACTTCTCTGTTGTTGGGCGTCTCTGTCGCTGGGGAGGCTCGCCTGCTGTCACCGAGAAACGGGTCGCGTGCCGAAACGCGGGTGTACACGGTATGTGTCAACCCGTTTCTCGGCACGCGACCCGTTATTCGGCGAGCGGCCCGGCGCTACTTGGTCAGCGGCCCGGCGCGTTTCAGTCAGCGGCCCGGCGCTACTCGGCCAGCGGCCTGGCGCTACTCGGTCAGCGGCCTGCCGGACATCCGGAGATGCTCAGGCGGCGACCTCGATAGTGGGCACGTCGTCGGGGACGATCACCTCTGCGGCGGTCTTCTCCTTGACCTCATCGACGGTGACGCCCGGAGCGAGTTCGACGAGGGTGAAGGAATCACCGGAGACGTCGAGGACCGCGATATCGGTGACGATGCGCGAGACCACGCCCTTGCCGGTCAGCGGCAGGTCGCAGGACTTGAGCAGCTTGTGCGATCCGTCCTTGGCCACATGGTCCATGATGACGATGACGCGCTGAGCACCGTGGACGAGGTCCATCGCACCGCCCATGCCCTTGACCATCTTGCCCGGGATCATCCAGTTCGCGATGTCGCCGTTGACGGCGACTTGCATCGCGCCGAGGATTGCGGCGTTGATCTTGCCTCCGCGGATCATGCCGAAGCTCGCAGCGGAGTCGAAGTAGGCCGCGCCCGGGTTCATGGTGACGATCTCCTTGCCCGCGTTGATGAGGTCGGGATCGATCTCGTCCTCGGTCGGGTAGGGGCCGACGCCGAGCAGGCCGTTTTCGGACTGGAGCACGAGGTGGACACCCTCGGGCAGGAAGTTCGGAACCAGGGTCGGCATGCCGATGCCGAGGTTGACGTAGCTGCCGTCTTCGAGTTCCTGGGCGGCACGGGCCGCCATCTGATTGCGTGTCAATGACATTGCTGTGTCTCCTCAGGCTTCTCGTACGGTGCGCTTCTCGATGGGCTTGTCAGCCACCTGTTCGGGCGTCAACGGCACCACACGGTGGACGAAGACCCCGGGCACGTGGACATCATCCGGATCGATCTCGCCGGGTTCGACGAGCTTCTCGACCTCGGCGATGGTGACGCGTGCGGACTGGGCCGCCGGGGGATTGAAGTTGCGGGCGGAGGAATGGAACACGAGGTTGCCGTGACGGTCGCCGACCGCGGCGCGCACGAGGGCGTAGTCGGGCGCCAGCGACTCTTCGAGGACGTATTCCTTCTCTTCGCCGAAGGTGTCGAAGACCTTCGTCTCCTTCGCAGGAGACTTCTTGACGACATTGCCCTCGGAGTCGTACTTCCATGGCATTCCGCCCTCAGCGACCTGCGTGCCGGCACCGGTGATGGTGTAGAAGCCCGGGATGCCGGCGCCTCCGGAACGCAGCTTCTCCGCCAGTGTGCCCTGCGGGGTGAGTTCGACCTCGAGTTCTCCCGAGAGGTACTGACGGGCGAATTCCTTGTTCTCACCGACGTAGGAGGCGATGATGCGGCGGAGGCGTCCGTCGGCGAGCAGAATGCCCAGACCGCGACCATCGACACCTGCGTTGTTCGAGATCACCTCGAGGTCTTTGGCACCCTGGTCCTGCAGCGCACGGATGAGGAATTCGGGTACGCCCACGACACCGAAGCCGCCTACGGCGATCGATGATCCATCTGCAATGTCGGCCACCGCTTCTGCGGGGCTATCAACTACTTTGTCCATGTGCCCAGTGTGCCATGAAGCACTCCGAGGCCGTGGGCCAGGTCCGTCATACGAGCATCGTCGACACTGCTGGTGAGGAGGAGTTCACCACCGCCGAGGAGATGCTGCAGCAGCCGCGGCCACTCATCGGGCCGTGGGGTCGAGTTCGACGCCAGCAGACCCTGCGGTCTGCCGCCGACAGGAGCCGCCTGCTCTGCTCCCGCCCAGTCGATGATCTGCCCGTCGACTTCGAGAGTGCCCGAGGCGTCGAGGCGACGTGAGGCGACATCGGGATAGGCCCGAATCGCCGAATTGACGTCGATGAAGTCCTCATCGACCGGCGTGCTCAGAGCCAGCGCCGGCGGGTTGAAGACGAAGACCTCTTCGGCATCGGCCACGGAACCAAGGTCCTCGTGGCCGAGCGGAACGAAGGCCATGAAGTCCTCCGTCGGCGGTTCTTCGCCGATGCAGACACGACCGCCGGCGAGGAGGACGCTGAGCAGCGCGACGAGTTCGCGCCAGTGCAGGCGTTGTGGAAGGGGCGCGAAGAGGGTGAAGTCGGGTCCGAGGTCATAGTCGCCGAAGAGTCCGACGCCCTTGTTGACCCAGTTCGCCACGACCGGCCCGGTGAGGTCGAGGCGGTCGTGGTCGGGTCCGCGCCAGATGAGGACCGGCCCGCCGGTGTTCGCAATGACTGTCAGATCCATATCCGTATCCATCCTTGAGTGTTGACAGTTGTGGCACGGCCGTCTCCGCCCGCCGAGGCGGCACCTGCGTAGGACAGGACCGTGCCGTTCAGGGGACGATGAGTCCGATGTCGATGGTCACTCCGCGCGGGAACGCGCCGAGTTCGCCGTCGACCCAGTGGTACCTGGTGGAGGCGCTGAGATCCTCGGCGAAGAGCGCCGTGTGGAGTCGCTCGACCAGTGACCCGAGTCCGACCATCGCTTCGAGCAGCGGGGGACCTCCCGACTGCGCTGTTGCCGGCGAATCCGAGGGGTTGAGGGTGATCCGCGAGCCCGCGCCTTCGATGCGCATCCGCCATGCCGCATGGCCGGGTGTCCGCGACTGCCCGGCGCGCACCAGTCGGATCGCACGTGAGACGCGCTCGAGGATGTCATCGCTGCTGTCCCCGGCGGGCGCCCCGCCGGGAAGTTCGGTGACGCCGAGGCTGCGCTGGACGGCTTCGACGTGTCCGTAGCGGAACCAGTCGTCGCCGAGCTCGCGCGACAGGGCCTTCGCTCCGTCGCGACCGTTGTCGAGGTACCCGCCGGCGCCGCGCACGAGAGCCATCGGCAGACCGCGGGAAGAGCCTTTGACGAGATCCGCGGCTGCCGCGATCTCATCGGCGATGGCTCGCACCGTCACAGTCTGGACGCGGCCGTCGTCGTCGGGGCGTCCGCGCTGATCGTCGAGCCCGGAGAAGCCGGACAGACCGAGGGCGATGTCGCCGACGCCGATCCTCCACGGTCGAGAGCTCGTGTCGGAGACGACGAGGCCGATGCGCACGGAGAACGCCTGCTCCACCCTCAGCCGCAGCCGGTCGGCCGAGCGATCGCTGTCGAGCGGGTGCATGATGACGGCGCCGGCAGAATTCGACTGGTCGAGTCCCGCCGCGGCCTGCACGGTGCCGGCCGGGGTGCGCACGACCTGGACGGTGGTGCCGGAACCATAGGAGCGTTCGGCGACGAGATGTGTGCCGGTGGCTGCGACGAGCTCTTCGAACTCGCTGCGATCGGCGACGGTGCGCAGACGGCCCTCGGCCTTGGACACGACCTTCGAGGCGACGACGAGGATGTCGCCGTCCTTGAGGTCGATGCGATTGCGTCGCAGGGCGTTGATGAGGATCGCGGCGAGGTCGGAACCCGGCGCGATGTCCTCCTCGACGGGAGGAGCGTAGACGGTGAGGAGTCGGTCATTCATGCTCGGCCGCCGGTGATTCCACTCTCATTCCTCCATAATCCCATCGACGGCGCGTTCTTTCTAAATTCTCCAGGTTTGCTCAGGCGGATCCCACAGGTTGTGCTGGGGCTCAAGGGCTCTCCCTACATATGGTGTTCCGGGCGCGTGTGCATGTGAACGTGTGTTCTATTCGGGTCTCAGGTGCTGTCCCAATACTCCATGAGGGCTTGACGGAGCGGTAATGACACGCGTGTAATTTATACCTAAAGGGGAACGCGCCGAGCATGGATCTCAGGATTCGACCGTACATCGGACTGATCGGCTCAGTCACGGTGAAGGACCTGCTCGAGCGTGAGAAAGGGGAAGACCGTGCAAAGCGCACAGAGAGAATGGCGGGAGAGAGAAGACTTCACCGCCGCACCGGGAGTCACCTCCCGCCGTGCCGAAGACTGGTTCATCGAACCGGGAGCACGTACACCCGAGACGCTGCCTGATCCGCTCGCCGTCGATCCGAGTGATCTGACGCCGCTGCAGCAGGACAACGCCGCGGTCTCGCCGCTGTCGTTGCTTCTCGGTGCCGCAGAAGACGGTGAACTGTCGTGGCAGGACCAGGCCCTCTGCGCCCAGACCGACCCGGAGGCGTTCTTTCCCGAGAAGGGAGGATCGACTCGCGAAGCCAAGCGTGTCTGTGCATCCTGCGACGTCCGTTCCGAATGCCTCGAATACGCTCTGGCCAACGATGAGCGTTTCGGCATCTGGGGCGGCATGTCCGAACGCGAACGCCGCCGGCTCAAGAAAAAGGTCGTGTGAGGCCAGCCGTCACTGTCGTTGTCACCTCCGGTGACGACGCCAGCAAGGTCGAGCTCGAAACAGCTCTGCGTCCGCTTTTCCCCGAGATCCCAGTCGTGGATCTCGGGGGACGGACGCTGACCGAGGCAACCGAGGATCCCGCTGTCGCGAACTCGGACTATCTGTGGTTCCTCACCCCCGACTGCCGACCGGAACCCGGCTGTCTCGATGAGCTGCTCGACGCCATCGGGGAAACCGAATCCATCGCCGCCGTGGGCCCGAAGCTCATGCGCGGCGATCGCATCGTCTCCGCCGGTGTGAGCACCACTCCGGCGGGGGAGCGCTTCAATCCCGTGGGCTCCGGCGAAATCGATCAGGGGCAGCGTGACAGCCGCACCGAAACGCTCGGCCTCGACCTGCCCGGCCTGCTCATGGCCACCGCCGAACTGACGCGCATCGGCGCCCCCTCTCGCGTCCTGGGTCCCGCATATCGCGGGATCGAATACTCCCGTCGGCTGCGTGATCTCGGGCGTCGTGTGCTGTTGGCCCCGGGAGCACGGATGGAGATCTCCGCCGAGGCGGCCGCTCAGCTCCGGTCCTCTCCCCAGCCCCCGGTTTCGAAGTTCCAGATCCGCACCGAACAGCGCTACCGACTCAGTCTCGCCGGTCAGGGTCAGGCTGCTCTGCTCTTCCTGCTCGCCTTCTCGAACTTCGGGCACATCCTCGGTGGGCTGCTGTCGAATAATTTCCGGTCCGCCGGTTGGTACCTCGGTGCCCTCTTCGGTCTGCCCGCGGACGCGAGGACCACGGCGCCGCTGCGCCGCGCCAATGCTCGGCGCAGCCGATCGGCCAAGCGCACCTCCACCTCCCACGTCGCCGCACTCTATGCCGATGCGGACGAACTGGCCGTCCAGCGTCGGTCGATGGGCGACGTGGACGATGACTCGCATCCAGCCGAGGTGCCCACCGGCGGGCCCGACGCCGATGCCGAGCTCAATCCGATCGGCGACACCGAAGAGGCCATCGACTCCTTCTCCCGACTCGAGATCTCCGGCGGTTCGAGTCTGCTGCGTGCGCCCCTGACCTATGTGGTTCTGGCCGCCGTGGTGATGAGCGGCTTCATCAGCTACCGGCTCTTCGGACCCGGCCACCTCGACGGCGGCGCCCTGGGGACCACGGATGTCGGCCTCGGTGAGATCTTCTCCCGCCTGCTCGGCCGTCACCTCGATGTCTCGACCGGCGCGGCAGCCCCTGCCGACCCCTACCACCTCGTCCTCGGGACTCTCTCACTCCTCTTCTTCGGCCATGTCGACATCATGGTCCGCACCCTGCTGCTCGCGGCGCCGATCCTCGCCGGGATCACCGCCTATGCCGGGGCCGGAAGCGTGCTCCCACGCCGCTGGGTACGCGGATTCGCCGCTCTGCTGTGGATCGCTTCACCGCTGTTCACCTCCGCTCTCTCAGACGGCCGCCTCGGTGTGGTGCTCGTCTGGATCTGCGCGCCGCTGCTGGCGCTGAGCCTGCGACGGAGTCTGCGCACGGGATCGATCGCGGCCGCGGCCGGCAGCGGACTGCTGCTCTTCGTCATCATCTCCGGCATCCCGCTGCTGCTGACCGTGGCGGTCCTCGGCACTGCGGTGCTGCTCGTGGCCGGGCGCGGGCTGCGCCATCTGTGGCTGCTGGCACCGACACTGTTCCTCGCCTGGCCCTGGCTGTGGGCTCTCGTGCGGGAGCCCGGAACGCAGCTGACCATGCCCGGACAGACCATAGCGGCCGAGACCGCGCCGACCTACCTGCTGGCCGTCGGATTCCCGGGACCGATCGACCTGTCCTGGTTGGCGGACCTCGCCGAACACTTCGGACTCGGCGGAATCAGCCCGGGAGCGCTCCAGCTGTGGGCACCCGTCCTCGTTCTCCCGATGCTCATCCTCGCCTTCTTCACTCTCATCGAGGCCAGGCTCGAACTCACTCGGCTGACCTGGGCGGTGGGACTCTACCTCGGCGGGCTCATCCTCGCCGCCATCCAGGTGCACCTGCCCGCACAGACCGGCCCATTCCATCTCATCGGCTCCTACCCGGCCGCCGGCCTGACCCTGATCAGCCTCGGGGCGATCCTGCTGCTGTCCCTGGGGGCCGATCGCACCTCGGCGAGTCGGACCGGCAGCGGACGGATGCCCATGCGCGGCCTCGTCGGCCTGGTCGCCGTCGCCTCCATCGGACTCATCGCCATCGGCGCCGGCCGGGCCGCGACCTCGCCCGAGGCCGTCACCGCCACCGAGGACAGCACCGTCCCGGCCCTGGCCGCCGACCGTGCCGAAGGGGACGCGAAGGCTCGCACCCTGCGCCTGGACAATGTCGACGGGGAGGTCCTCGCGACTCTGCTGTCGGCCGAGGACGGAACCGTGTTGGGCACCTCGACGGTGACCGCAGCTGAGACCGTCGGCGGATGGCCGTGGCAGCGACGCCCGCTGCCGATCCCTGACGACCAGGTGCTCGTGGCACAGGCGGCGGCCGCCCTGTCGGCCGACGACGCCGGAGACGTCAGCGATATCCTCGGCGAACTCGGCGCCGACTTCGTCCTCGTCGGCACCAACGCCGAGGGGCTGCAGAAATCCGTCTCGGTCGCGCAGGGGCTGATCGCCGTCGGGCCCACCGAATCCGGACAGCTGTGGCGAGTCGACAAGCCCTCCAGCGGGCGCTTCCTCATCCGCGATGCCGATGGACGGCTGAGCACCGCACCGATGCACGGCACCACCGCCGAGGTGCCCGCCGGTGAGGACGGACGCACACTGATCATCGCCGATGCCGCAGACGGGATCACCGCCCGTTCGAACGGCGAAGTGCTGCCGCAGCCGGAAAATTCCCAGGAGACCTGGGTGAGCGAATTCGATCTCCCCGCCTCCGGCGGCCGAGTCGAGCTCTCACTCAATTCGCCGGCCTATCCGGTCGGGGTCATCGCCGGCTGGGTGCTCGGTGCGCTGAGCATCATCGCAGCCATCCCCTTCGGCGGATCTCGCAGACACACCCGCGTGTCCAGCAGGCAGTCCGGCGCTGCGACCGGGCAGACGTGCCGGACGAGCCGGACGACCGAGCGGACGGGCCGGACGACCGGGCAGACGGGCCGGACGACCGAGCGGACGAGTCGGACGACCGAGCGCACCGACGGCCACGGCAGCAAGGAGACGAGCGCATGAAGAATCTGCGCAGCATCATGACCTTCGGGGCCATCGCCGTACCCGGAGTGCTCGTGGCCACGACCTCATTCCTCGCGCCAATGACCCCGGGCACCCTCGATCGCAGTCCGGAACAGGTGCGAATGCCCACCGCCGACACGCGCGTCGTGTGCCCCGGCCCTCTGCTCACCGACGGAACGGCCGAGGGCACGGACGCGGAGTTCGTCGACGATTCGAAGGTCTCGACGCGAGTCGTCGCCGCTTCGGCACCGATCGGGGCCGCGGACGGATCGACCTCCTCGGCGAGGCTGCAGGTCGCCGACCTCGGCGGCTCGGTCGACTTCGACAACCCTGCCGGGCAGGGTTTCGTCTCCGGCGACGACAGCATCGACTCGACGAAAGTCGTCACGGGATTCGCCCGCCCCGGCGCCCCCGCTCTCACCACCGGTCTCGAAACCGTCGAAGGCAGCTCCGGCGACCTCACCGGTCTGGCCACACTCACCTGCGCACAGGCCGCGAGCAGCTTTCGCATCCTCGCCGGCTCCGGTGCCACCGGCTCGAATTCGCAGCTGCTGCTGAGCAACCCCGGCGACGCTCCCGTCCAGGCTGAAGTCAAGCTCATGACCCCCGGTGGAGGCGCAGCCGAGCCGACCGAACTGAGCATCAAAGCCGGCGAACAGCGCGCCGTGCGTCTGGCCGGACTGGCAGGCGGAGCCGAAGCCCTGGCCGTCGATGTCACCGTCGACGGGGGAGTCCTTGCCGGCTCCGTGCAGGAGACCGTGCTCGACGGGCTCAAACCTCAGGGAATCGACCTTGCCGCAGCCGGCGCGGATGCCGACCGTGAGCAGGTGCTCACCGGCTTGAACGGCAAAGACGTCCGGGTGCGTGTGGCGAACCCGGGCAAGGGGCTGGCCGAGGTCGGACTCAAGGCCTTCGGCCCCGATGGCGAAATCGACATTCCCCGACAGTCGATGACCGTGGTCGGACACGGAGTCGCCGAAGCCGATCTCGGTGACCTCGAGGCCACGAGTCTCGTCATCGACGCCGATCAGCAGATCCAGGCGGGAGCATTCATCGGCCAGGACGGCAAGAAGGGCGCCAGCGATTTCGGCAGCGTCCAAGCCAGCGAATCCCTGGCCGAAACCCAGATCATGGCGCTGCCGCGCACCGGAGAGACCTCCCTGCACCTCTCACCCGGACAGGGGCGCGTGCAGGTGCAGGGCATGCTCGACAACGGTTCGCTGACCGACCCGCAGACGGTCGACCTCAACCCCACCGGAACGACGGTGGTCGACACCGGCACGGTCTCCGAGGAATCGGTGCGCGCTCTGGTCCTCAAGGGTTCCCAGGCCTCGGGCTCACGCGCCGAGGGAGTGCACGCCACCGCCGTCGTGACGACCGACGATGGAATCTCCACCGTCGCTCCGGCCCCGGCACCGACCGGTGTGGCCTACCGCGACATCCGCCTCGGCTGAGTCGGCTGCACGGTTCGGGCTGAAGCCGCTTCGGCTCCGAGTCTGTGGGGACCGCGCGGAGACGGCCGTCACGTACGGCGGAGGATATCGACCTGATCGGCGACCACCTCGGCGATGAGCGCGTCCCTGTTCTCTGTGCCGGCGTGATCTTCGATGACCCGTCGGTAGAGGACGATATGGGTCGCACGATTCGCCGTCGCCGGGAACACTCGACCGAAACTCGGCTCGGTCGAACTCGCCGGTGGAACCGCATCGACGGCCAGCACCACCTCGGCGAGGAGATCCGGTTCGCGGGTGCGCATCCGGGCGAATTCGGCGGCAGCGGCCTGGGCGAAGCTCTCGGCCCGACTCAGCTTGGCCGGTACCGCGGCCCGGTGCAGCGGGGAGCGCAGGCCCCGTCCGTGCCGGTCGCGATGTCGCCTCGATCTCATAGGACGCCATTCTACGTGCGAGGCCGCCGCGCCTGAGCGAATCGGTCGAATCCGGCGTGTAGAGTATTGGACTGTGTCAGCCGTGAGAATGTGTTCAAAAGTCAGCTGCTCGCGCCCCGCCGCCGCCACTATGACGTACGTGCACGCTGATGCGACCGTCGTCATCGGGCCGCTGGGCAGGCGCGCCGAGCCGGGTGCCCACGACCTGTGCGCCGAACATGCTGCCAAGCTGACCGCGCCCGTGGACTGGCAGCTCATCCGCATCGATTCCGGGCAGGCCCCGCCCGAGCGCAGTCGCGACGACCTCTTGGCCATCGCCGATGCTGTGAGGGAAGCCGCCGACCGTGCCGACCGGACCCCGGCCCGCGGCGAACAGACCGGCGCGAACGATTCCGCGCACTCCGGCCGCAAGCACGGACACCTGCGCATCATCGGCGACTCATGAGCCCCACCGGCTCGTCCTCGTCCGAAGCCTCGCCCGAGACACCGAACCCCGCTTCGAACGACGCGGGCCCGGCCCCGCACCGCACCGCCGCCCTCACCGCGGTCGTGGGCTCCTATGACATCCGCGGGCGCATCCCGGACGAGCTCGACGATGACGTCCTCTTCGCCCTCGGCTTCGCGACCGCAGCGACGATGGCCGAGCTCCACTCCACCACCGAGGTGGTCCTCGGACATGACATGCGCCCGAGCTCGCCCGGGTTCGCCCACGCCTTCGCCGCGGGAGTCGAAGCCGCCGGATTACGACCGATGCTGCTGGGACTGTGCTCGACCGACCAGCTCTACTTCGCTTCGGGGATCTTCGACATCCCCGGTGCGATGATCACTGCCAGCCACAACCCCGCCGACTACAACGGGATCAAGATCTGCGGCCCCCGCGCCGCCGGGGTCAGCCTCGCCTCCGGTCTGTCCCGAGTCAGGGAGCTCGCCGCCACGGCACCTCTCAACGATGGCCGTGCCGTCGCCGTCGACGAAGGGGCAGCGAAGACCATGCGCGAACAGTACGTCGCGCGGATGCGGGCACTGACCCGCATCGAAGAGGTCACGGGACTGAAGATTGTCCTCGACGCCGGCAACGGCATGGCCGGCCGGCTCCTCGGGGAGGTCTTCGGCACCGACGCGGGAGCCGCCTCGGTGCCCTTCGAGGTGATCGGGCTGTACACGGAACTCGACGGCACCTTCCCCAACCACGAAGCGAATCCGCTCAAGCCCGAGAACCTCGTCGACGCCGCCCACGCCATCGTCGAGACCGGGGCGGATCTCGGACTCGTCTTCGACGGCGATGCCGATCGCTGCTTCTTCATCGACGAGACAGGAGCGACGATGTCGGCTTCGGCCGTCGGCGCCCTCGTCGCCGAACGAGAGATCGCCCGCGCACGAGCTCAGGGCAACGAACAGCCCACCGTCATCCACAACCTCATCACCTCCCGCAGCGTGGCCGAGACGATCACGGCCGCCGGCGGGCGTGCCCTGCGCTCGAAGGTCGGACACTCCGGGATCAAGACCCTCATGCGCGAAACCGGAGCGGTCTTCGCCTGCGAACACTCCGCCCACTTCTACTTCGAGGAGTTCTTCGGCGCGGACTCAGGCATGCTCGCCGCCTGCCACCTCATCTCGGCCCTGGCCGAGTCCGGAGCACCCGCCTCCCGACTCGTGGACTCCTTCGACCGTTTCGCGCAGTCCGGGGAGATCAACTTCACCGTGGCCGACCCCGACGCCGTGCTCTCGGACTTCGCCGCACACGCCGGAGACTTCCCGGACAACACGGTCGACGACCTCGACGGCATCGGACTCCAAGGTCACGACTGGTGGGTCAACCTGCGCAAGTCGAACACCGAACCCCTCGTCCGGCTCAACGTCGAAGCCGCGGACGTCGCCCGGATGCAGGAACTGCGGGATCGGGTCAGCGACTTCGTCACCGCTCGCGCCTGACCGACCGGTTCTCTGTCCGCGGACCGGGCCGGGTGGGACAAGCCAGCTGTTCGGGCAATAGACTCGAACACGATCCGACAGCCCGCCATATGGAGGTACCGTGCTCGATTCCACCGACTTCAAGGTCGCCGATCTCACCCTTGCCGAGGCCGGTCGGCACCAGATCCGCCTGGCCGAACGGGAGATGCCCGGGCTCATGGCCTTGCGCGACGAGTTCGCCGCCTCAGCGCCTCTGTCCGGTGCCCGCATCGCCGGCAGCCTGCACATGACCGTGCAGACCGCGGTGCTCATCGAAACCCTCGTGGCCCTCGGCGCCGAAGTCCGTTGGGCCAGCTGCAACATCTTCTCCACTCAGGACGAGGCCGCAGCCGCCGTCGTCGTCGGCTCCGGGACACCCGAGGCTCCGGCAGGGGTCCCGGTCTTCGCGTGGAAGGGCGAGACGCTCGAGGAGTACTGGTGGGCGGCCGACAAGATCTTCGATTTCCCCGAGGGCCCGAATCTCATCCTCGACGACGGCGGCGATGCCACCATGTACGTGCTCAAAGGCACCGAATTCGAGTCCGCTGGGGGAGTACCCACCGCAGCCGAGGACGACCCGGAGGAATTCAAGGTCCTGCTCACCCAGATCGCAGCGGCGATCGAGGCGAACCCGGGCCGCTTCGCCCGGCTGGCCACCGGCATCAAGGGCGTGAGCGAGGAGACGACGACCGGAGTCAACCGCCTCTACCGCCTCGCCGAGCAGGGAGCGCTGCCGTTCCCCGCCATCAACGTCAATGACTCGGTGACGAAGTCGAAGTTCGACAACCGCTACGGCATCCGCCATTCCCTGCCCGACGGACTCAACCGCGCCACCGACGTGCTCATCGGCGGCAAGATCGCCGTCGTCGTCGGCTACGGAGACGTGGGCAAAGGCGCCGCAGAAGCCCTGCGCGGTCAGGGGGCGCGCGTCATCGTCACAGAGATCGACCCGATCTGCGCACTGCAGGCGACGATGGACGGCTACCAGGTCGATCACCTCGCCGAGGCGGCACCACAGGCCGACATCATCATCACCACGACCGGGAACACCCGAGTCGTGAACGTCGAGGTGCTGCAGACGCTCAAGCCCGGAGCGATCGTCGGCAACGTCGGCCACTTCGACGATGAGATCGACCTGGCCGGACTGTCCCGGCTGCCCGGTGTGGAGAAGATCGAGATCAAACCGCAGGTCCACGAATGGTCCGTTCCGGTGCCCGCCGAGGTGGGACTCGACCGGGCGCGGACGGACTTCCTCGTCCTCTCCGAAGGGCGGCTGCTCAACCTCGGCAACGCCACCGGGCACCCGTCGTTCGTCATGAGCGCGTCGTTCGCCAATCAGGTGCTCGCCCAGATCGAACTGTGGGCCGCCCACGAACGCTACGATGATTCGGTGCACCGTCTGGCGAAGGAACTCGACGAGAAGGTCGCACGTCTGCACCTGCCCGCGCTCGGAGCGAAGCTGAGCGAACTGAGCAAGGAACAGGCCGAATACATCGGCGTCGACGTGGCCGGACCGTACAAACCCGATCACTACCGCTACTGACGCCGCCAGCGGCCTCAGTGCGCTTTCGCCGGCATATGCAGTGCGACGCCGCCGGGCAGGCTCAGCACGCTGTCGTCGACGCGCTCAGCGCCCTGCTGGCGGCTCGCTCAGCGGCGGTGGAGGCTCAGGCCGTGGGGGAGCGTGTCGACCCCGGCTCTGAACTTCTCCGCCCGGGCCGCGCGCTGCCGGAGCGTGTCGACTTCGGCGGCGCGGATTCGGTGGATGACCGCGGACAGGAACTGTTCGGGGAAGGTTCCCTCCGGTGGTGCCGGCGCGACATAGGGGTTGAGTTCGGTGGCGAGTTCGATCGCCCGCTGCCATCTCGATTCGTTGCCGAGCTGCGGCGCCATGGCGAGGAACTGGACGATGCGCCGGTGCAGGCCCGCGGGCACTGCGGACACGTCCGTGCGGGCCAGCCACGCCTGCAGCTGCGGTGCCACATGTGTGTGCATCGGCGGAGGCGGAGCGCTGCGTTCGCTCACCGCCACGGTGCCGGCCAGATAATCGCCGAGGCGCTTCGCCTGAGGTGAGACGAGCCCGGACAGAGCGGCGATACCGCCGCCGGTGGACAGGATCTCGAAGGGCCACAGCAGTGCGCGGATGAACGAATGACGCAACCGCACGGCGCCGCCGTCGTCGCGGACGATGCGCAGCCCGAGGATGAGCTTTCCCAGCGACCGGCCGTGGCTGAGCACCTCGACGAGCATCGGCAGCAGCACGAACACGGACACCGTCATGATGGTCATGATCGAGGCCAGCAGCAGCCCATTGACGTCGAGCGCGGCCAGCAGCAGCCAGAACGTGGCGATGAGCAGCCCGATGTTCACGAGGGAATAGACGATGTAGTCGATGAGGCAGCTCAACGCGCGTGCCGCCAGCGCGGCTGGCTGGACGTTGAGTTCGACGGCTTCACCGGTGACCAGAGTACTCACCGGTCCATCGTGTCATATCCGGCCGAGAAATCGTCATGAGGCATGCGGTCTCCGATAGAGTGGAGGCATGGATCCGAACCTTCTGGCCGAGCTGCATGGCGATGACTGGCAGGAGCTGTCGGCACTGGCGAAGAAGAACACGCTGACCCCCGATCAGACGACACGGTTCCTCGACCTCTACCGGGCGGCGTCGAAGGATCTCTCTCGGATCATGACCGTCGCCCCGGACTCGCTCGAAGCCGCCCGGCTCTCCGCGATCGTCCACCGTTCCCGCAACCATCTGTCCTCCGTACCGAGCGGGGGACTGTCGGGTCTGTCGCGTTTCTTCGTCATCAGCCTGCCGCTGTCGCTGTACCGCCTGCGCTGGGATTTCGTCATCGTGGCCGCGGCGTTCCTCGCCGTCGCCGTCGTCTCCGGAGTGTGGGCGGGAATGCACCCGGAAGTGCTCGAGACCTTCGGCGACCGTGAGTTCCGCAGACAGTTCGCCGAACATGACTTCGTCGACTACTACAAGGAGAACCCGAACGGATTCTTCGCGGTGGGCGTGTGGACGAACAACGCGTGGATCGCCGTCCAATTCGTCCTCCTGGGCATCACCGGCGTCTATGTCGTCGCCGGACTGTTCTCCAACGCGATCAACGTCGGCTTCTCCGGCGCCATGATGTTCGAGTTCGACCGAGCGTCAGACTTCTTCCTCTACATCCTGCCGCACGGGATCCCCGAGATCAGCTGCATCATCCTCGCCGCAGCCGCCGGCCTGCGACTCTTCTTCGCCTGGGTCGTGCCGGGGCCCCGACTCCGTCGTGACAAGCTCGCCTCCGAAGCCCGGTCGCTGCTCATCGTCGCCGGCGGACTCGTGATTCTGCTCTTCGGTTCGGGCCTCATCGAGGGGTTCGTGACTCCGAACCCGATTCCGCCGGTGCTCAAGATCGCCATCGGAGTCCTCTGCACCGCGGCCGTCGTCCTCTATGCCCGGCACTTCGGCAAACGCGCGGCCGAGGCCGGGCTCAGCGCCGATCTCGACGAACATCAGGCCGGTTATTCCGTCATCTCCACCGACCATTAGAACACCCGGTCAGCGGCCGCCGACGGGTTCGTGTGAGCTGGCAGATGAGTCCGGGGCCGGGAACCCGTTCACAGGCCCCCGGTGACCTTGAGCCGGATGTAGAGGTCGGCCAGGGCACCGGGAAGATCCTCCGGTGCGGCCTGCACCGAGGACACACCGAGCCCGCGCAGACGGGTCCGCAACGAGGTCGTCGTCAGCAGCTCCGCCTCGGCGGCGGCCGCGGTGTAGATCTCCTCGGCATCACCGCGAGCCTCGGCGAGGTCACGCAGGGAAGGATCCTCGACACTGGCCACGACCACCCGGTGACGGCTGGTCAGGGTGGGCAGGACCGGCAGAATGTCGTCGGCGAGCGTCGACTCATCGAGCTGCGTGACCAACACGACGAGCGCCTGCTGACGAGCCGTGGCCAGCACCGAGGCGGTGATCGACTCCCAATCCGCGTCGAAGAGCTCCGGATGCACCGGGGTCAATGCCACCGACAGGTCATGGACCGGGTCGTGGGCGCGTCGGCTCGAGGCCATGGCGCGCACCCGGGCATCGGCGACGATGACATCGACGCGGTCGCCTGCTCCGGTGGCCAGGGCGGTGAGCAGCAGAGACGCTTCGAGGGCCGCATCGAAGACCGTACCCTCACCGCAGCGGCGGGCGGCGAAGCGGGAGGAGTCGACGACGATGACGACCCTTCGGTCCTTCTCCGGTCGCCACGTCTTGACGACGAGATCCTGAGCGCGGGCACTGGCCCGCCAGTCGATGGAGCGCACATCATCACCGTCGACATAGTCGCGCAGCGAATCGAACTCGGTGCCCAGGCCGCGGATCATCACCGCGGACCGGCCCTCGAGCTCACGCAGCTTCTGCGTCTTCGACGGCAGTTCCCGGCGAGAGGCGAACGGGGGCAGCACACGGACTTCGGCGGGGACCTCGATGCTCTTCTGGCGGGCGATGAGACCGAGCACGCTGCGGCTGCGCACCGTCACCAGATCGGCCGGCAGGGCTCCACGCCTGACCGGCTGCAGTGCTGTGCGCACCTCGGCCTCCTCGCCGGGCGCCAGGTCATGATGTGAGCGGGTCCTCACCGCTCCGGCGCTCGGCGCCCACGCGTCACGGACGTCCAGTCGCAGTCGCCGCGGCGAATCGTTGATCAGCGTCAGCGTGCTGTGGGTCCCGGCGCCGAGGCGGACGAGGGGGCCCGGTGTGCGCTGCAGCCGCAGATCATGGATGCGGGGGACGAGGAAGAAGTCGAGGACTCCGACGATGATGAGCACCCCGATCACGATGAGCCCCATCGTCCAGGTGGGCACGAGGAGGATCGGGACGAGACCGAGGAGAGTGAGCAGGAACAGCCGGGCGGTCATTCAGCGCGGAACTTCGGTGGTGGCGATGATCGAATCGAGGACCTGATTGACGTCGAGGCCGTCCATCTGCGCCTCGGGCCGCAGGATGACACGGTGACCGAGCGTCATATGCGCCAGTGCCTTGACATCGTCGGGGGTGACGTAGTTCCGTCCGCTCAGCCACGCGTGGGCGCGGGCGGCTCCGAGCATCCTCGTCGCTCCTCGGGGGGAGACACCCAGCGCCAGGGACGGGGCCCGGCGGGTGGCGCGGGCGAGATCGACGACATAGGTGATGATCTGCGGCGCGATGTATATTCCCGCGATGGCCTCACGGGCGCCGGCGATGAGGTCGGCGTCGACGACCGGGCGCAGGCCCGCCGCCGAGAGCTCGGCGGCATCGAAGCCGCGAGCGTGGCGCTCGAGGATCTCGAACTCGTGTTCACGTTCCGGCAGGTCGAGGACGAGTTTGAACAGGAACCGGTCGAGCTGGGCTTCCGGCAGCGGATAAGTGCCTTCATATTCGACGGGGTTCTGCGTGGCGGCGACGAGGAACGGTTCGGGCAGCCGGCGGGGACGACCACCGACGGACACCTGGTGCTCCTCCATCGCTTCGAGCAGCGCCGACTGGGTCTTCGGCGGGGTGCGGTTGATCTCATCGGCGATGAGGATGTTCGTGAACACCGGTCCGGGACGGAACGAGAAGTCAGCGGCCGAGGCGTCGAAGACCAGCGAACCGGTGACATCGCTGGGCATGAGGTCAGGGGTGAACTGGACGCGTGAACTCTCGAGGGAGACGGCGGCGGCGAAGCTGCGCACGAGGAGTGTCTTGGCAACTCCGGGCACACCTTCGAGGAGGACATGTCCCTGGCTCAGCAGAGCGATGAGCATTCCGGTGACCGCTTGGTCCTGACCGACGACGGCTTTGGCGATCTCGGTGCGCACACCGGTGAAGGCCTCGCGCAGCGGATCCGGTCCCGGCGCAGTCACCTGCTGGGCGGGGGCCTCGCCGCCGACCGGGGTCTGCGGAGCAGGGGGCGTGTCCGGTTCGGGGGCCTCCGGCGCAGCGGGAGTCTGGGGTGCGGAGTTGTCCTGCGGCGACTGGGTCATGGGATCTCACTTTCGATCTGGGTGAGTTGATGGACGAGGTCGGTGAGTTCGGCATCCGTACGCACAGGAGCCGAGACGAAGACATGATGGAGCAGAGCCGGATCCGCCCCGGTGGTTGCGGCGATGCGGTCGAGGATGTCCGGCATGCGGGCATCGGGGCTCAGCGCCAGACGTTTGGCGATCCTCAGCAGCGCCGCTGTGCGCAGAGTGTGCAGAGCACCGGCACGGTCGTGGCTGCGGGAGCTCAGGGCAGCACGGCCGTGGACTGTCTCCACAGCGGGCACGATCGCGGGCAGTCGCTCGACGGCCAGGGGGCCGAACCTCCGCCCGAGGACGAGGAGGAGGACGAGCGTGCAGGGGATGAGCCACAGGGCACCGGCGAGGAACCACCTGGGCACGTAGTCGATGAGCGACGGCGGCGGTTGCTCATCGGCGTCGAACTGCGGGTAGTACACGACGAGATGGTCGGTCTCCGACAGCGTCGAGAGGGCCAGGGCGGCGTTGCCCTCCTCATCGATGTGTTCGTTCGTCACCCACTCCGGATTGCCGATCACGGTCAGGGGGACCGGACCACCGGTATCGGTGACGAGCTGTCCGCGCGCGGATCCGGGAGCCACCTCGGCGCCGTCGACCTCCGTCACACCCGGGCCCGCGAACGGGTAGCACGCGGTGATGCCGTCGGTGCCCTTCGCCGTTTCGGCGTATTCCATCTCACCGGTGGTCACGGTGCCGGCGGCACGGGCACTCGGGGCCGAACAGTCCGGTTGTGACACCGGGTCCGGGGTGCTCAGCGGACTCCCATTGTCATTGACGGTGATGCGGTCGGTGAATGAGGCGACGTTCGCGCCCGGGTCGACGAGCGCGAGCCGATTGGCGTGCTTGCGCAGAGTGAATTCGAACCCGTTGATGTCCCCGGCCGACAGGGCATCGGTGTTGGCGGGGATGAGCAGGGTCGTATCGGGACGTGCGGCTGCGGTGCGTGCCGTCTTCTTGTCCTCGGTGGTGGTCACCTCGACGCCGTGGGCGCGCAGCGTCTCGACAAGAGCCTTCGTCCCGCTCCGCGAGGTCGAATCAAAGTGGAGGGGCTCGTCGACTTCGTCATCGGTTGTGAGGACCATCATCGCGATGACGACGATGAGGATGACGATGGCCGCTGTGATCCAGACTCCGACCGAACGCATCCGGGTGCCGAAGGGGATGCGGGTGCTCGAACGGGTGCCGCGGGTGGCCACATCCAGCTGTGCGCTCATGCCGGTGCCTCCTGCCTGTTGCGGACCGGCAGCGCGCTCAGGCTCCGGTCGAGAGCGCACTGCTGCGCGTAAACCGCGGACAGGTCTCGGTCCGGTCGCGACCGCTGTGCGGTCCTCTGTCCGTAGAGGAGGTCGTTGAAGACCTCAGCGACGCGGTGCAGGTCCGGGCCGTGGTCGGGCAGGGCCGCCTCGGCGTCGTGGGCGATCTCATTGGCCGTCGCCGAGGACTCCAACGACACGATCTGCTTGACCGAGAGGACCGCGAAGATCGCGCGGGACTCGTCGATGACCGCAGTCTCGAAGTCTCCCGCGGCCGCGGCCCGGGCCGCGCTCTCGCGCCACGGACCGGGTTCGGGCAGGGACACGACCGGGTCGAAGGCCGACAGCGGGAGGCCGGTGCGGCGGAACCCGGCACGGCGGATGCGCCAGATGATGAGGGCGATGATCGCGATCACGGCGAGCACGACGAGGAGCAGCAGCCACGGCGAATTCGCCCCCAGCGCGGCGCTGACGAGGGAATCCCACAGGGAGGACAGCCACTGGCCGATCTGCTCGAGCGGGGTGAGGTCGTTGGCCGCGTATTCCTGCTTCGACAGTTCATGTTCGACCCATTCGCGGCCGGTCCTGCGGTCGATGCTCGCCGAGGCGGCGCTGAGCTGGGCCACCGAGACCGCGGTGGTGAAGAGGCTGCCGGTCATCGCTCCTCCTCACTGCGGATGAGGATGAGGTCGAGACCTTCGGTGCGCATCTGCTGGTCGAAGTAGCAGACCGTGACGAGGCAGGAGAAGTAGGCGAAGAGCACGGCTGAGGAGATCAGCGTCAGAGCCAGCAGCAGACCGCCGGCGACGACTCCGAGGACGAGCTGTGCGGTGTCGTTGCCCTCCGTCGTGGCGAAGCCGAGGCCGACGGCGATGGAGATGACGAAGACCAGCGGTGAGATGACGAGCTGGACGAGCTGATTCGACAGGAAATAGCCGAGCGCCAGCTGACCGAGCAGCCTCCAGTACCCGCGCGATGTCAGCGCCCACGACCGGCGGATCCCGGCGCGCACATTGAGATCCTCGACGACGATCGATGCGCCGAGGAAGGACAGGCGCAGATTGATCCACAGGAGTGCGAGCAGCCACAGCAGCACGGCGATTCCGGCCCAGACGAAGGCGAGAACCGGAGAATCGATGAGAGCGAACAGAGCGGTGGGGGCGGCGAGGGCGAGCAGCAGGCCGAGGTTGATCGCCGACATGAGCACGGTCGCTGAGACCAGGCGCAGCCGACGGCCGGCTAGGGCCTTCCACGCCTCGGACAGGGTGGTCCTGCGTGCTCCGAAGGAGGCGCGGGTGCCGGTGGCGATGAGTCCGGAGAGCAGATGTGCCAGTCCGAGGCTGAGCAGGCTGAGAGCAGCCGATCCCAGCTGGGCGAGGGCGAGGAAGCCGGAGAGGGCCTCGTCGTTGCCGCTGAGATCGTAGAGGAACGGCAGGAACTGCACGGCGACGAATGTGCCGATGGCGGTGAGCAGAAGGCTCCAGAGCGTGAAGACGATGAGGGAGGAGCCGATGCTCAGCCCCGGCGCGAATCGCAGCAGCCGAAACCCGGAATCGAGTGCCTCGATGAAGGTCAGCGGACGTTTGGGCAACAGTCCGCGAGGCGGCGGAGGCGCCCAGCTGTGATGCGGGGCGGATGCGGTGCGGGCCTGCCATCGGCCGGTGTGCCAGTCGACCTCCGAGGTCCATGCATTCGAGCGTCCCATCACTGCCAATCCTGCCATGATTCTCCTGTTCGTGCCGAGCAGAGGCCACGTGATGACCGAGGTGGTCGGCTCGGCCCGATAGGGTAGGAGTGTCGGGAACGAAAGAACAGGCGAACATAAGGGACAATGGGAGCATGAACGCTCGAATCCTCGTAGTTGATGATGACACGGCTTTGGCCGAAATGATCGGAATTGTGCTCAAAAGTGAAGGCTTCGAGCCCTTCTTCTGTGCCACAGGCGACCAGGCGTTCGAGGAGTTCCAGAAGGTCAGCCCGGACCTCGTCCTCCTCGACCTGATGCTGCCGGGCAAGGACGGTCTCGAAGTCTGCCGAGAGATCCGCGAGGTGTCCTCGGTGCCGATCATCATGCTCACGGCGAAATCGGACACCGTCGACGTCGTCCTCGGTCTCGAATCCGGTGCCGACGACTATGTGCCGAAGCCATTCAAACCCAAGGAGCTCATCGCCCGTGTCCGTGCCCGCCTGCGGATCTCCGAACCGCAGGCCCCGGAGCTGCTGACCGTCGGCGATGTCGTCGTCGACGTGGCCGGCCACACCGTGACCAAGGGCGGTTCCCCGGTATCGCTGACTCCCCTCGAATTCGATCTGCTGGTGGCCTTGGCCCGCAAACCCTGGCAGGTGTTCTCTCGTGAGACTCTCCTCGAAGAGGTCTGGGGCTACCGTCATGCCGCCGACACTCGACTGGTCAACGTGCACGTGCAGCGGCTGCGGTCGAAGATCGAACGCGACCCAGAGAAACCCGACATCATCGTCACTGTCCGCGGCGTCGGCTATAAGGCCGGCAGAGCCGCGTGAGTTCCGGGTCGGCAGCGGGCGGGCCCATCCGCACCGCGGCCTCGGCACTGCGAACGTTCTGGAGTTTCATCCTTCGATCGTTCAGCCACTCCCTGCAGGTCAGGATCGTCGCTCTCACCATCGTGCTCACTTCGGTGGCGATCTTCGGAGTCGGCACCTATATGTCCCAGCAGATCGCCCGCGGCCTCTTTGACACCCGTCTGGACTCTCTGTCCTCACAGGCCCGGTCGATCCTTTCCGAGCTGCGTTCTCTGGCTCCCGTCGATGGTCAGGCGGTGACTCAGGACACCCTGTCTTCGCAGTTGTCGTCGATCTACAACCGTTCGGCCGGGTCGGTGTATTCGCTGACACTGGAGCCGAAGGAACCGAACTCCTCGTTCACCACGATCACCGCCGGCGTCGCCGAGGAGGACGGGGAAACGGCGAAGGTGCCCGTCACCGACGAACTGCGCGAAGCCATCCGCAAAGCCCCGACCGATGACAAGCTCTACCAATCAGTGAGTCTGCCGGACGGCAACGGCCCCGGACTGCTCATCACCCAGGAGCTGCAGATCCCGGGCGCCGGCCAATTCCAGCTCTATTACCTGGGCGATCTCAGCGAACAGCAGGACACCCTGAACTTCGTGCAGAGGTCGATGTTCGTCGCCGCACTCGTCCTCGTCGTCCTCGTCGGTGCCGTCGCCTGGATCGTCACACGCCTCGTCGTCACCCCTGTGCGCACGGGGGCCGAAGTCGCCCGCCTCATCGCCGACGGTGACCTCGACGAACGCATGCCCGTGCACGGCAACGACGAGATCGCGGTGCTCGGTGAGAGCTTCAACGACATGGCCGACACTCTGCAGCATCAGATCGAGCAGATGGAACGGCTGTCCGTGCTGCAGCGTCAGTTCGTCTCCGACGTCTCGCACGAACTGCGCACACCGCTGACGACGATCCGCGCCGCCGCGGACCTCATCTACGACTCGCGTGACGAACTCGACCCCGTCACCGCCCGCAGCGCCGAGCTGCTGAATTCGCAGGCCGAACGCTTCGACAATCTGCTCTCCGACCTGCTCGAGATCTCCCGCTACGATGCCGGTGCCGCAGCGCTCGTGGCCAAACCCGTCGACATCGGGGCCATCGTCACCTCCGTCATCGAGACGGTGTCGATGGTCGCCGAGCAGATGTCGACGGGCATCGTCGTCCACGCCCCGTCCTCGCCGGTGATGGCCGAGGCCGACCGGGTGCGCATCACCCGCATCGTGCGCAATCTCGTGGTGAATGCGATCGAGCATGGTGACGGCAACCCGATCGACATCTATGTCGCCTCCAATGCCGAGGCCGTCGCAGTCAGCGTGCGCGACCACGGTGTGGGCATGAACTTGGAACAGGTCGAGCATGTCTTCGACCGGTTCTGGCGCGCCGACCCGGCCCGCAAACGCACCCTCGGCGGTTCCGGGCTGGGCTTGGCGATCTCACTCGAGGACGCTCACCTGCACAGCGGGTGGCTGCAGGTCTGGGGCAAACCCGGCGAGGGGTCCTGTTTCCGTCTGACGATTCCGCGTCGCCCGGATCAGGAGATCACCTCCTCACCGCTGCCGCTGCCGCCCCGCGATGCGCAGATCCAGGGTGCCGCCCTCGTCGCCGGTCCTCTGTCTTCCGATGGATCCGTGCGGATCCAGACCGGGTCGATCCCGATCGTCGTTGAAACCGATCAGACGATGGCCGCCGAGGACGAACAGCAGGACACCGATGCCGCCGAGGCGGCGGATTCCGATGAGGACGACAACCGCCTCGGCGACGCCGCCGAGACCGATGGCGAAGGCGAAGGAGGCCGATCATGACATCGCTGCAGTCACGAAGGTTCCGCATGCGGACGATCTTGGTCTCCGTATTCGCCTCTCTTGCCCTCGTCGGCTGCTCGTCGATCCCGACCTCCTCACCGGTCGGCCACATCGAAGACGATTCGGGGGATCCCGGGGCCAGCAATGCCCGCATCCCCGACGGGCCTGAACCCGGCGACAGCATTTCGGAGATCGTGCGCGGATTCCTCGCCGCGGGCGCGGGAACCGGCAACAACTTCTCCGTCGCCCGTTCCTTCCTCACCGAGGCCGAGGCGCAGGAGTGGAGTCCGCAGGAATCCGTGTCGGTGCTGCCCAACGACACGGACATCGATTCCTTGAACCAAGAGGTCACCTCCGACCAGAAGACCCTGAGCATGTCGGCCCCGGTAGTCGGCCTCGTCGACTCCTCCGGCGTGTATAACTCGACGAAACCCGGCACCCAGTCGACTCTGGAGTTCTCGCTGCGGCAGGAGAACGGCGAATGGCGGATCTCCTCGGCCCCGGACGGCCTGCTCATCAGCCAGTCCGATTTCCGCACGATCTTCCTCAACTACTCGCTGCAGTTCTTCACCTCCGACTACTCGTATCTCGTCCCCGACTCCCGGTGGTTCCTCCGCTCCTCGTCGACCCCGACTGCGCTGATGAACGAACTGCTCAGCGGGCCGGCCCCGTATCTGTCGGGCGCGGTGATCACCGCTGTCCCGGACGGCGCGAAGCTCAGCGAATCGAACGTTGTGACGATCGAGAACGGGGTCGCACATGTGTCGTTGGGACCGCAGAGCCCCGCCCTCTCGGACCGGGAGAAGGGGCTGATCCGCCAGCAGATCTCAACGACTCTTCAGGTCATCCCCTCGGTCTCGAGCATCGAACTGAGCATCGGCGGGCAGACGATCTCTGCGAGCCTGCAGCCGAAGACCGACACGTCCATCCAGGTCGACGGTCCTCCCGTGGTGCTCGCCGACAATCGGCTCTCCCGGGTCTCGGGCACCACCGTGGCCAAGGTCGAGAACAGTCCGAACCTCAAGGGGAAGAAGGCCAGCGATCCTGCGGTCTCGCTCGATGATTCCCTGTACGTGTACCTGCAGAACGAGCGCCGGGAACTCATGCGGTTGAAATCTGACGCGGTCGACGCCACCCCGATCCTCGAGGGCAGACAGCTCGTGCGTCCGAGTATCGACCGGTTCAACATGACGTGGACCGGGGAAGCCAAGAACAAGGGAGAGCTCAAGGCGGTGGGCCGTGACGGCAAGGTCTTCACCGTGGCCGTGGACTTCCTCTCCGGCAGGCAGCTCGCCGACGTCGAAGTCTCCCGCGACGGCACCCGAGTCGCCCTGCTCAGTCGCCATAAGGGAGAACCGGACCGCATCGACGTCGTGGGCATCCCCCGGGACAAGGCCGGCAATCCGTCCGGCCACGCTTCCGAGACCCCGATCTCCGTGGGCGCGAACTTCGACGAGGTCAAGGACGTCTCCTGGGCCGGTTCGACCAATCTGGTGGCTCTGGCGGCCGAAGAGGGCGACTCCGCGCAGCCGTTCCGCATCGGCGTCACCGGTCCCTCGGAGCAGCTCGGTGAGGTCTCCGGCGGAAGCCGTATCGCCGGTGGCGCCGATGGCCGCTCGATCCTGGTCACCGGCTCCGAGGGGGCGCTGTATTCGTATAACTCGAATGCGTGGCAGAAACTCGTCGATGTTGCGGCGAAGGATCCGTCCTACCCCGGCTGACCGCTAGGCCCGTGGGGTTGCGGGCGCATAGTAGATTGCTCCCATGGGGCTGCTCGAGGAGGTCGGCGAACTGCTCCTGCCCCGACGATGCGCCGGATGCGGGCGGGAGAACGTCTCGCTGTGTACGAGTTGCCTGCAGCTGCTCGGCGGAATCCCGCGGGCGATGGAGCCGCGCTACGGTCAGATTCCGATCGTCGGCGTCTGCGAATACAACTCGCGCATCTCGCGGATGGTCGTCGGATATAAGGACGGAGGCCGCCGCGACATCCTCGATCCCCTGGCACTGGCCCTGAACCGCTCGGTCGTCGCGGCCCTCGACCTCATCGGCTACAGGGGAGGGGCGATCAGACTCTTCCCGGCCCCAAGCTCAGCTCGTGCCAGGCGTCGTCGCGGCGGTTCCCATACCGCCGCTCTGGCGCGGAGGGCGCAGGAGCTGGCCCCGGAGCTGCCGTTGGAAGTCCATGACGTGCTGCGGGCCGAACGGTCCCGGGACCAGGTCGGGCTCGGAGCGAAGGAGCGGTCGAAGAACGCCTCTCGCACCCAGCATCTCGATGCGGTGGAACTGGAGATCATTCGGTCATCCGAACCGCGTGACCGGCGGCGGGCCGCCTCGGCGGACATCCTCGTCGATGACTTCTCCACGACCGGTGCGACCTTGGCAGAAAGCGCACGATTATTAGCATCGGTGCAGATCAGACCCGCTGCAGGAGCCGTTCTCGGGCTCGGCCGCGGGGGCACTCGATTTGTCTCTCCCTTTACTGTATAACGGTGTTTACCCATCCAAGGGCATGGGATCGGATGAATCCGACGAGCGAGTCGCTAAGGACACATCATGGACATCGTTGTCAACGGCCGTCAACTGACCATCTCCGACAGCTTTCGAGCCCACATCGAGGACAAGATCGCGAAGGTCGAACAGCTCGCTCCCCGAGCTCAGCGCGTCGAAGTGCACGTCACCCACGAGAAGAACTCCCGCCAGCCCGAGACGAGCGAGAGGGTTGAACTCACCGTGGTGGCGAAGGGGCCGGCGATTCGGGCTGAGGCCATGGCCAGCGACAAATACGCGGCCCTCGATCTGGCATGGGCCAAGCTCGTCGAGCGGCTGAGGCGCGCCAGAGATCGGCACAAGGTTCCGCGTTCGGGTCACCACCGCAAGGAATCCACCGCCGAAGCGTTGGCGAAGATGCCGATTGCCGAACCGCTGATTCCCGACCCTGACGCCGACTCTTCGGCCGCGGCAGACGATCAGCCGACGAACGTCGACAAGACGAACGGTCGGATCAAGGCCGAGGGCGATTCGCCGGTGGTCCTGCGGGAGAAGACCTTCACCGCCGCACCGATCGGCATCGAAGAGGCCCTCAACCGGATGGAGCTCGTCGGTCACGACTTCTACCTGTTCATCGATGAGGAGTCGAGCAAGCCCTCCGTCGTCTACCGCCGCAAGGGCTGGAGCTACGGAGTCATCGCCCTCGACCGCGAACTCGAAGAAGCAGCCGACTAACCTCCCCTATTACTACCCGACGGCGGCCCAGCAACCTCGCGCGAGGTTGCTGGGCCGCCGTCACGTAGTAATAGGGGTGGGGAATGTAGCGTGGGATCATGGAGAAGATGACACGCGCGCAGGCACGCAGGACTGCCATCGCGGCGACCGGACTCGACCGGCCGCGACCGCAGCGGGTCACGGCTCGCCACCTGAGATCAGTCTTCGCCACGATGGGGCTGACCCAGATCGACTCCGTGGCGCGCGTCGTCCGCTCCCATTACCTTCCATTCTTCTCTCGCTTGGGACCGTACCAACGGGAGACGCTCGACCGCCTGTTCTATTCCTCGCCGAGGATGGGCGTCGAATACTGGGCCCATGCGGCGGCGTTCGTGCCCCCGCAGACGTGGAACCACTTCGCACGCAACCGCGCCGAGTGGTGGCGAAACGACTACGGACAACGGCACCCCGAATCTGGTGCCGCCTTCCGTGAGCTGCAGACCTCCGTGCTCGACGTGCTGGCCGCAGGACCGAAGACGGCGCGTCAGGTCTCCGAACTCGTCGACCATGATCTGCCCGAACGGCACCGGGGGCACTGGGGCTGGAACCCCAGCCAGGTCAAACTCGCCCTCGAGGCGCTGTTCGCCGGAGGCGTGATCAGCGCCTCCGGGCGCAATGATCACTTCGAACGGATCTACGCACGCACGAAACACGTCTCCCCGGAACTGCCCGAGATCCCCTTGGCCTTCGGGACCCCTGAGAACCCGGACCTCGGCCTCGACCCCGTCGCCTCCCGTCAGCGGGGAGTCTCCGGCGTCGACAACGACGTCCTCGCCCTGACCCGCACCGCCTCCCGTGCTTTGGGAATCGCCCGTCCCGACGATATCGCGGACTACTTCCGACAGCTGCGCGCACCCACCGACACCGCCATCGCGGAACTGCTTGCCACTGGTGAACTGCGCGAAGTCGAGGTCGACGGCGTCACCGCCCTGCGCTGGCATGAGGCACGCACCCCGCGCACAGTGGACGCGCAAGCACTGTTGGCTCCCTTCGACCCACTCGTCTTCTACCGGCCGCGCATCGACTGGCTCTTCGACTTCCACTACCGCATCGAGATCTACACCCCCGCTCCGCAGCGCGTGTACGGCTACTATGTGACGCCGTTCCTCCTCGGTGATCGGCTCGTCGGCCGCGTCGATCTGCACCGGGACCGTGCGGCGGGCACCCTGCGTGCACACCGGGTGACATGGGAGCCGGGGGAGGAGCACACAGCGGAGCTCGTCCAAGAGCTCCAGGCGATGGCCACATGGCTGGGCCTGAGCGGAGTGGACCTCGAAGGCACTCACCTGCCATTAAGCTAGAGACTATACAGTCGTTCGAGTTGTTGTCCGGCAGTCATGCCGATTAGGAGAAAAGTGGCTAATTTCCTCGAGAAGCTTCTGCGCACAGGTGAAGGCAGAACTCTGAAGAAGCTCCGCCGATACACGGATGCCATCAATGAGCTGTCCGACGAGTTCAGCGAGATGTCCGACACTGAGCTGCGTGAGGAAACCGGCAGGTTCAAGGAGCGCTACAAGGACGGAGAGAGCCTCGACTCCCTGCTGCCCGAAGCCTTCGCCGCCGTGCGCGAGGCCTCGAGCCGCACCCTGGGCCTGCGTCACTTCGATGTCCAGCTCATGGGCGGCGCCGCTCTGCACCTGGGCAACATCGCAGAGATGAAGACCGGTGAGGGCAAGACCCTCGTAGCCACCGCGCCGGCGTACCTCAACGCACTGACCGGGGACCCGGTCCACATCATCACGGTCAACGACTATCTGGCCACCTACCAGTCCGAGCTCATGGGCCGCGTGTTCCGCTTCCTCGGTATGGAGACCGGCTGCATTCAGGCGAACATGCCTTCGGTCCAGCGCCGGAAGCAGTACGCCGCGGACATCACCTACGGCACGAACAACGAATTCGGCTTCGATTACCTGCGCGACAACATGGCCTGGTCAGCCGACGAACTCGTCCAGCGCGGACACTCCTTCGCCATCGTCGACGAGGTCGACTCGATCCTCATCGACGAGGCACGCACCCCACTGATCATCTCCGGCCCGGCCGAAGGCGATGCGAACCGCTGGTACGGGGAGTTCGCCAAGGTCGTCAAGCGGCTGAAGACCGATCGCGATTACGAAGTCGATGAGAAGAAGCGCACCGTCGGCGTGCTCGAACCCGGCATCGAGCGTGTCGAAGACTACCTGGGCATCGGCAACCTCTACGACGCGGAGAACACTCCGCTCATCAGCTTCCTCAACAACGCCATCCGCGCCAAGGAGCTGTTCAAGAAGGACAAGGACTACGTCGTCCTTGACGGCGAAGTCCTCATCGTCGACGAACACACCGGCCGTGTGCTCAAGGGCCGCCGCTACAACGAAGGTCTACACCAGGCCATCGAGGCGAAGGAGAACGTCCAGGTCCAGGCCGAGAACCAGACCCTGGCGACGATCACTCTGCAGAACTTCTTCCGCCTCTACGACAAACTCTCCGGCATGACGGGCACGGCAGAGACCGAGGCCGCGGAGTTCATGTCGACGTACAAGCTCGGTGTGGTGCCGATCCCCACGAACAAGCCGATGCAGCGCGTCGACCAGTCGGACTTCGTCTACAAGAACGAGGTCGCGAAGTTCGCAGCCGTCGTCGACGACATCGTCTCTCGACACGAGGCCGGCCAGCCGGTCCTCGTCGGCACGACGAGCGTGGAGAAGAGCGAATACCTCTCCAAGCATCTGGCCAAGCGCGGAGTCAAGCACGAAGTCCTCAACGCAAAGAACCACGCTCGGGAAGCTTCGATCGTGGCGCTGGCCGGTCGCAAGGGCTCGGTCACCGTGGCCACGAATATGGCCGGTCGAGGCACCGACATCATGCTCGGCGGCAATGCGGAATTCCTCGCTGTCGCAGAGATGGAGCGGCGGGGTCTTGATCCGGTCGAGAATGAGGACCAGTACGAAGCCGAATGGCAGGACGTGCTCAAGGAGGCGGAGAAGAAGGTCAAGGCCGATGCGGAGGAGGTCGTCGAACTCGGCGGTCTCTACGTGCTCGGCACCGAACGCCACGAATCCCGCCGCATCGACAACCAGCTGCGCGGACGCTCCGGACGTCAGGGCGATCCGGGCGAATCCCGCTTCTACCTGTCGCTGACCGACGACCTCATGCGCCTGTTCGGTTCCGGCGCCGCCGAACGCATCATGGCCACGGCCAATGTGCCCGATGATGTGCCGCTGGAGTCGAAGATGGTCAGCCGCGCCATCCTCTCCGCCCAGTCGCAGATCGAACAGCGCAACGCCGAACAGCGCAAGAACGTCCTCAAATACGATGACGTACTCAACCGTCAGCGCACCGTCATCTACGACGAACGTCGCCGCGTCCTCCACGGAGCCGACCTCAAAGAGCAGGTCGCGAACTTCCGCGAAGAGATCATCGACGCCTACGTCGCCCAGGCGACGAGAGGACCGGTCGAGGACTGGCAGGTCGACGAACTCTTCGAAGCCCTCGGCAAGATCTATACTCCGTCGATCACCTCCGAAGACCTCGCCGAGGAGGTCGGCGGACTCGGCAACCTCACGAAGAATCGACTCAATACGGAGATCCAGTCGGACCTCGAAGTCTTCTACTCCCAGCGAGAGGAAGAGCTCGGTGAGGATGCGACCCGCGAACTCGAACGCCGTGTCGTGCTCTCCGTCATCGACAAACGCTGGCGCGAGCACCTGTACGAGATGGACTACCTGAAGAACGGCATCGGACTGCGCGCGATGGCGCAGCGTGATCCGCTGGTGGAATACCAGCGGGAGGGCTTCGACATGTTCACCACCATGCAGGATGGGATCAAGGAGGACGTCGTCCGCCTCACCAATACGCTCAAGGTCCAGGTCAGCTCCTCACCGGCGGAGTCCGGGGACGACTCCGAGGTCGAAGTCGACGCCGAGGAACTGCGGCATACGACCCCGAAGATGCAGCTGTCGGCCCCATCGGAGAACGGCTCCTCCTCGATCTCCGAATCTGAGGACGACGACGAACCGGCTCCGGCCAATCGGGCCGAGCGACGCGCGAAGAAGAAGGCCAAGAGCTGACTTAGGGGCGCGCAGACTTCACATCGTCTGCAGCGCCGTCAGCGTCCACCGGGTGGTGAGCAGCTCCAAACGGACTGCCACCGCCCGGATGCGGTTCGGGCTGCGGACGATGACCGTGACTTCGGCGATCCCGGGACTCACCTGGCACACATGTGCCCTCCCCGGCTGCACCGCCGGCTGCGCGCCGAGACCGCTGGCCGGATGTCGCGGCGCCACCTCTGCGCGCAGCTGAGCGCGGTGATCGATCTTCGCCAGCAGTTCGGGATCGACCCAGCGGGCGATCGTGTCGCTGCGTCGGACTCCGGCGAGGACTTCGAGGCAGGCCACCGCCAACGAGGCGGCCGTGGCCGCTATCCGCTGCCGTTCGTCCGCGGACTCATCGTCAAGTCCGCTGACCCGTGCGCTCACCCGGCGTCCCGATGGGGACGTGGACAGCGGTAAGGAGTTCCGCCGGGGCGCAGCTTGCGGCGCCTGCGGACGGGTGAGAGTGAGCGGGGCGGTCATGGCTGAATCTCCAATCTCTGACCTGCGATGATGAGGCTCGGGTCGGGCCCGATGATCTCGCGGTTGGCGGTATAGACGTCGTCGACAAGCTGCGGGGTGTCCTCTGGGGCATCGACGAGTTCGGCGGCGATCGACCACAGGCTCTCCCCAGGCTCGACCACGTGCACAGTCGGCGAGGGGGCTGCAGCATCCGGTCGTGATTCGGGATCCTCGGCAGCAGCGGGATCGTGCACGTCGTCGGCGGGTTCCCGGTGGTCGGTTCGCGGTGGTGCAGACGGATCCTCAGGCGGAGCAGCGGCTTCTTTCGGAGGTTCGGTGGGCCAGGCCGGATCATGCAGGTCCTCGTCCGCGGGCGCATCGCCATCGGAGTACTCACCATCGGCGGCCGAGGCGCCGCCTTCGACAGTCGGCCATCCGGGATCGGCGGGCGCAGCGGTCGCCGTGTACGGGCCCGCCGCGGGCATCGCGTCTCCGAGGTCTCCGGCGACCGGAGCGGCCTGCGCGGCCTGGACGACGAGACCGGCCGACACTGCGGCGAGCACGCTCGAGGCGAGAAGCCGCGGCATGGCTCTGACGAGGCAGTCCGCCAGGAGTGCCCTGAAGCGGCCGGAGGGAAGGAGCCGCAGCAGCAGGGTGAGGAGGGAGACGAGACCGAGACGTGAGAATGCCAGAGCGGCGGCGCCGATGATGGTGATGACGACGAGATCATTCGTCGTCCGCGGCTGCGGCAGCTGTGCCCACGCGGTGCAGAGTGAACCGAGCAGAACCAGCCAAGACCCCGCGCATGCGATCAAGAGATACATCTAGACATCCTCCATTGGATATTGATTCCAATGATGTCGTTAGATGTGATTTGTTGTCAATAGATTACGAATAACTACACCACTGTAGTTCTCACGCGCTTCGTTCCGGCTCTTGAAAGTCGACTACAGCTGGGGCAGGCTTAGCGATTATGGATGATCGCATCGATGCACTCCTGGCGGACGTCGAAGCCGCCGAGACCGCCGCCGAACGGCACGCCAGAAGGGGAGAGTTCGGTGACGAAGTAGCCGCTCAGGCCGCCGAGCGAACACTGCTGGAAAGGATCCGAGGGGCGCTCGGGCAGGCGGTGCAGGTGGTCATGCCGGCGCGGGAGATCGCGGGCACGGCCGACTTCCTCGGTCGCGACATCCTCGTCGTCGACGGAGCCGAGACCTCCGTCATCGCGATCAGCTGGATCCGCGGACTGCGGGCGGACTCACGTGTCCACCGCCTCGAGGCGGGAGGGCTCGAGCGCTTGGGTCTGGGTTCGGCGCTGCGCCGCTGGGCGGCAATGCATGAGGAAGTGGCGATCGACGTCGCAGACCGTCCCGGGCCGACACGCGGACGCTGCACTCTCGTCGGTGCCGACTATGTCGAGATCGCGGGCCGGATGATCCCGTTCGCCGCGATCGCCGCCGTCCACGCCCGAACCAACCCCTTCGGGTGAGTCGGCTGTGGAACTTGGGGTACGGGCAGAGGCGGAGTCAGTCCTCGATCGAGCCGGTCTTGATCTGGTGCTCGGTGCGCTCGTACATGCGCTGGATATAAGCCTCGATCTCCGACTTCTCGACGCGCCATTGGCCGCGTCCGCCGACCTTGATCGCACGGAGGTCGCCCGAGCGGACCAGGGCCCTGGCCTGAGCGATCGAGACATTGAGCAGTTCGGCCACATCGGTGAGCGGCAGGAAGCGGTTTTCGACGACCATGTGGTGACTTCTCCCATTCCAGATGTCTGTCTGCTTGTTGATTCACTTTGCCAAAAACATTGCTTTGGCATCATTTGATGCCTAATACTATCACTGAGAAACAGTTTCTGTCAGCGAAACTTCCGCGAATCTGGAGATGCAATGGAGCTCTCGAAGCGAATCCGCCGCCCCAAATGGACCGACACCCGACTTCTTGTGGGCGCGATGCTCGTCGTCCTCGCCGTGGTCGGCACCTATCTGCTCATCGCCGCGGCGAATTCCACCACCCGCGTCTGGGCAAGCGCTCATGCTCTCGTCCCCGGTGAAGTCCTTGATGCGACGGACCTCAGGGTGGCCGAGGTCAATCTCGCGGATATCGGCAGCAAATACCTTTCGGCGGATGAGGACCTGCCCGCAGGGACGAGCGTGCGCAGCGTCGTGGCCGCAGGGGAGCTGTTGGCCGCCTCGACGGTCGCGCCTCTGACGGAGCTCGAAGGCCGTGTCGTCGCCATCGATGTCGCCGGCTCCGTCCCCAGCGTCGTCGCCGCGGGAAGCCTCGTCGATGTGTGGGCGCAGCCGGAGCAGAACGGCCTCGACGATGACGGGCCCGCACCGCGTCAGCTCGTCGAATCCGCACCCGTCGCCCACATCACGCGGGACGTGGGCAGCTTCGGGGTCGGCGACGGAGCGCGCATCGAGGTCTTCGTCGAGACCGGGCAGCTCTCCGACGTGCTTGCCGCCCTCGACGGGCGCAGCGTACTCTCCGTGGTCGGGGCGCCCTCGGCGGTCGCGGCAGACAGCGGGCAGTGATGACTCAGGTCCTGCTCGCCGTCGACTTCGAATACGACCTCATCCTCTTCGAACTCCTCAGCGACATCGACGACGTCACCATCGTCGCCCGTCCCGCCGACGAGGTGGAGCTGCTGGCACACTGTCGGACCGGCAGCGCCGAGGTCGTCATCATCGGCCGCTACTTCCCGGGGCTCGATGCCGAGGTGGTCGCTGCTGTCGCGGCCACGGGGGCGAAGGTCCTCGGCTTCGGTGATGATGCCGACGCGCTTGCCGGGCTGGGCATCACCGTCCGGGTCGGCACCGACGCCGATGCGGCCGCTCTGGCCACGGCGCTCGACGATCTCCGCGCCTCCACCGTCGTTCCTCCACGACCGACAGCGCCTCCCGGCCCGGTCGGAGGACAGGGGAGGATCATCACGGTGTGGGGGACCGGCTCTTCGCCGGGGCGGACCCTCACCGCGGTCAACCTGGCCGACCAGGCCTCCCGCCTCGGCCGACGCTCCGTCATCGTCGACGCCGACACCGTTTCGGGGATGGTCGCCGCCACACTCGGGCTGACCGAGGAATCCTCCCATCTGGCCAGCCTGTGCCGGGCGCAGTCCGATCGGTCCGTCCCCCTCGACGGGCATTCCGTGCCCCACGCCGTGGTCCGGGAGGACTTCCACGTGATCACGGGACTGACGAAGCCCGAGCGATGGCCGGAGATCCGAGCGTCAGTGCTCGAAGCCGTGCTGCATCGGCTCGCGAGGCTCTACGATCTCGTCGTCGTCGACGTCAGCGACCGCGTCGATCCCGATGACGAGATGGCCGACCCCTTCTACGACCGGCATTGCGCCACCCGGGCGGCGCTCGCAGCGGCCGATGTCGTCCTCGTGCTCGCTGCAGGAGAGCCGATCGGTCTGCAGCGTCTGGTCAAGCTGCTGGGCACGCCGCGGGCAGAGGAGCTGCGGGAGAAGATGCGTCTGGTGATCACGAAGCTGCGACCCGGCGCGGTCGGTCATCCGCCCGAGGCGAGGATCCGCGAGGTCCTCAACCGCTTCGTCCGCGTCACCCCCGACTACGTCCTCAGCGATGATCGGGCCACCGCCGATGCCGCAATGCTGGCGGGCAAGACCCTGCACGAGCAGAATCCGCGCTCCCTCCTCTGCCAGGAGATCGCGGCCATGGCCGAGGATCTGCTGCCCGGCCGCAAACGCAGCCGCCGGACCGGGGGCGGAAGGGGCCGACGGGACGGCGGCGAAAGGAAGCAGGGCCGCAGGCCCGGCAGATCCAGGGTCCGATTGTGACGGGACTAGGATGAGGGCATGGCCATCCGCTGCTACATTCCGACCACCCTGAGCGCGCTGCGCACGGGACTGACCGACATTCGGGCTGTTGCCCCCGATGAGCACGGCCGCAGCCTGCGCGGCGAGGAGTTCGAGACCGCCGAATTCGACGCCATGTGCATCGCCGCCGCTCTCGCCTCCAGCGCGGCATTCGGTGCCGAGGAGTCCGGATCCGCAGTTCCCCTCGCCGAGGCGGGGCCCGCCGCCCGTGTCATCGTCGCCTACGATGCACCCGAGTCCAGCTCACGCCACCGGCTGACCGACGGATTCGAACTCATCGGCATCGACACCCTCGACATGTCCGCAGTCGCCAGCTTCCACCTCGACGAGGAAGCGGTCTGGGACGAAGCCGTGGAACTCGCCCGAACTGCGGGTGCGCAGGCGGCGGAGGACCGCCTCGGCGAGTCGGATCTGCTGTGGTACGACGTCACGGAACTGGATCAGCTCCTCGCCGAGGAGGGCTGAGTCGGAGTCGACTTCAGAGGGTTTCGAAACGGCGGAGACGCTCGCTCAGCCGCTTGTCCAGGATCGGCACCACGGCCTGTTCGATCATCGCCCCGAACATCGGGATCGACGAGCTGATCTCAGCGTGCGCCGTCAGCTTCGTCTCCGAGTCCACCTGCCTGAGTTCGATCACGGCGTCGATCTCCACGGGAACCCCGGCGGCACGTGCGGACATTCGGATCTCCGCCTCATCGCCGAGGACGTCTCCGGGGATCATGTAGACCTCGACGAGCTCGGTCTCATTCGGCAGGCGGGAGGCCAAGGCCGCGGGAAGTTCGCCTTTGGGCATCGGAGTCCGCACGGTCATCTCGGTGTCGGGATCGATGTGCTCCGAGCTGGCCCGGGATCCGAGCTTCTCCCAAGAGCCGACGTCGGCGAGTTTGGCCAGGAATGTCAGGAGGTCGACCGAGTAGTCATGATTGAGGGTCAGAGTTCGCATAGCTCCAGTTTGCCAGCGAATGAACGGTACACCACATCAGGCCGCTCGGCGTGCCTTTCTCGATATTTGGGCATAGTGTGGGAGATGGCGGTTCGAGGACGAACCGCGTGACGATTGCTCGGTTCTCATAGAGGTGGCACAGTGACTCAGGTCTCAATTTCGGACGTTGCAGAAGAGTGGAGGAAGCTGCGAGGGCAGGGTGCCCCCGAGAATTTCCTCGACGCGTACTATCCGCGATTCGAAACAGGGGCAAGCGACCCCGAGGCCTATGCCGCGGCAGCGGCTCGACACTTCGCCGTCGGCACCGAATATGACGGGCAGACGCCGGCGATCGCGATCTACAACCCGGCCGTCGACTCACCGGAATTCCGGGACAATCACACGGTCGTCGCGCTGGTGCTGGCAGATATGCCGCACCTCGTGTCCTCGATCGTCAGCGACCTGGCGGCGGCCGGTCGAGCCATCCGCCGCGTCCATCACCCGATCATCACCGTCTCCGGTTCCGGTTCCGACCTCTCGATTGTGTCCCCGGCCGAGGCCCCCTCGGTGACCGCTGATACGGCAAGCCTCCCGCAGGTCTCCGCAGCGCCGGACGCTCAGTCCTCCGATGACCCGCAGCAGCAGTCGTGGATCCGTCTCGAGATCGACCGGATCCCCGAAGACGACTTCGCCGAACTCGAGCAGCGGCTGCGTGAAGTCCTCGCCTACGTCGCTGCCGCCGCCCGCGACGCGCAGGCGATGGCGAGCAAGGCCAAGGACATCGCGGCCGAACTCTCCGCCCATGCTCCCCGCCCGGAGCTGGCCTCGGAAGCCGAAGCCGCAGCAGCCCTGCTCAACTGGCTCGACGGTCACTTCACCTTCCTCGGCTACCGCGAATACGACTACACCCACGATGCCGAGCACAGCAGCCTCGAACCGATCGAAGACACCTCGATGGGCATCTCCGCTCTGCGCCCCCTCGTGAAATCGCCGCTCAGCCGGGCCGTGGCCGAGAAGGCACTCGAACCGCATGTGCTCGTGCTGACGAAGGCGAACTCGCGCTCACGCGTCATCCGCTCGTCCTTCATGGACTACATCGGGGTGAAGACCTTCGACTCCTCCGGCGAGATCGTCGGCGAACGTCGCTTCGTCGGTGTGTTCAAACCCGAGTTCTACAACGACAGCGTCCTCAACATCCCCGTCATCGACCGCAAGGTCTCCCGGATCCTCTCCGCCAGCGGCTTCCCCGCCGGTTCGCACTCGGCCAACGAGCTCCTCGGCGTGCTTGAGACCTACCCGCGCGAAGATCTCCTCCACGAGGACACCGAAGAGATCTTCGACGTGGTCATGGAGATCGTCGACATGCAGGAGCGACGGGAGTCGCGGGTCTTCGTCCGCGCCGACCCGTACCAGCGCTTCGTCTCTGTCATCCTCTACCTGCCCCGCGACCTCTACAACACCGATGCCCGCGTGCGCGTGCAGGAGGTTCTGCGCGAGTTCTACAATGCCGACAGCGTCGACTTCGACGTGCTGCTGAGCGAATCGGCGCTGGCGCGCATCCACTTCGTGGCTCGTATGGCTCGCGATGAGCAGCTCCCGCAGATCAGCGCCGAGGATGTCGAACGACGCATCGTCGGTGCCGTCCGTTCGTGGTCCGAAGATGTCCACGCCTTCCTCATCCCCGCCGAACACGGCGACAGCGGAACGACGAATGCGCGCGCCGACCTGTGGTCGAAGGCGTTCCCGCCCAGCTACGGCGAGCATCACACCCCCGCCGAGGCGGTCGCTGACGTCGGCCGGTTCGAGGCCCTTGACGCGGGGCACGGTTCGGCGGTGCGCCTGTACCGGCCCGAACGCTCGGCCGACGCCTCCGTGCGCCTCGTCCTCTACCGCTGCGAGCGGGTCGGCCTGTCCGAAGTGCTGCCCTTCCTCACGGCGTTCGGCGCCACCGTCATCGATGAGCGCCCGCACGAGCTCGACCTCGCCGACGGCAGCCACCGTTATATCTACGATTTCGGGCTCAGCTTCTCCGAAGAGCTGGGCGACGACGACTGCGAACGCATCTCCGACGCGTTCATGGCCGGATGGGAAGGCAAGAAGGAAGCGGGCGTCTTCGACCGCCTCATCGTCACCGGTCTGTCCTGGCAGCATGTGACGATCATCCGCGCCCTGGGCAAATACCTGCGCCAGGCCGGGTTCACCTACTCCGACGCCTATGTGGGTGAGGTCTACAGCGACCATCCGGAGATCTCGAAGCTGCTCGTCGACTACTTCGCCGCGAAGTTCGATCCTGCCGCCGACGACGAGAGCCGTGAAGGTGCGATGGCCGAGATCGATGACGCGATCGAAGCCGCACTGTCCGAAGTCGCGAGCCTCGATGCCGACCGGGTGCTGCGCTCCTCACTCGAGCTGCTGCGCGCCACTCTGCGCACGAACTACTACATCGATGAGTCCGGTGAGCTGCCGACCGCTCTCGTGCTCAAGATCCGGCCCACCGAGCTCAGCTTCGTCCCCAAGCCCAAACCGGCCCTGGAGATGTGGGTGTACTCGCCGCAGGTCGAAGGCGCGCACCTGCGCTTCGGCGCCGTCGCCCGCGGCGGTCTGCGCTGGTCGGACCGGCGCGATGACTTCCGCACCGAGGTCCTCGGCCTCGTCAAGGCGCAGATGGTCAAGAACGCCCTCATCGTCCCGACTGGCGCCAAGGGAGGGTTCTTCCCCAAGCAGCTGCCGCCGATGAGCGACCGGGACGCGTGGATGGCCGCCGGTCAGGCCGCCTACGAGGTGTTCATCGAGAGCATGCTCGAGGTCTCCGACGACCTCACCTACGGTGCCGACGACTCCAGCGTCGTCGTCCACCCCGACCGTGTGGTCCGCCACGACGGAGACGACTACTACCTCGTCGTCGCCGCTGACAAGGGCACTGCACGCTTCTCCGATGTGGCGAACGCGATTGCCGAACGCCGCGGGTTCTGGCTCGGGGATGCCTTCGCTTCGGGCGGATCGGTCGGCTACGACCACAAGAAGATGGCCATCACCTCCCGCGGCGCCTGGAAGTCCGTCGAACGGCACTTCCGCGAACTCGGTCTCAACACCGCCGCCGACGACTTCACCGTTGTGGGCATCGGCGATATGAGCGGCGACGTGTTCGGCAACGGCATGCTGCGCAGCGAGCACATCCGCCTCGTCGCGGCCTTCGACCACCGAGACATCTTCCTCGATCCGAACCCCGATGCCGCACGCAGCTTCGTTGAACGCCAAAGGCTGTTCGATCTGCCGCGCTCGAGCTGGCAGGACTACGACCGGGAGCTCATCTCCGCAGGCGGCGGGGTCTTCTCGCGGTCGGCGAAGTCGATCGACCTCAGTGCCGAAGCCGCCTCGGTGCTCGGAGTCGACCCCGGTCGTCGCAGCCCCGCCGATCTCATGTCCGAGATCCTCAAGGCTCCCGTCGACCTTGTCTACAACGGAGGCATCGGCACCTACATCAAGGCCTCGACAGAGAGCCATGCGGAGGTCGGGGACAAGTCCAACGACAGCATCCGCATCGACGGCGCCGATGTCCGGGCGCGGGTCATCGGGGAGGGCGGCAACCTCGGCGTCACCCAACTGGGCCGTGTCGAAGCGGCGCTGAATGGGGTCGAGATCAACACCGATGCGGTGGACAACTCGGCCGGCGTCGACAGCTCCGACCACGAGGTCAACATCAAGCTGCTCCTGCGCACCCTGGTGCACAAGGGCGCCTTCGCCGCCGAGGAGCGTGAACAGGTGCTCCACTCGTTCACCGATCAGGTGGCCGATCGGGTGCTGTCGAACAACTACTCGCAGAACGTCGTCCTCGGTGAGGCCAGGGCACAGACCGAAGCGATGTCCGGTACCTACGGCCGACTGCTGAATTACCTGGAGAAGCACGCCGACCTCGACCGTGCCGTCGAATTCCTGCCCAACGCCGACGAACTGGCCAAGCGTCGATTCGGCTACTACGTGTCGCCGGAGCTGGCCGTGCTTCTGGCCTATGTGAAGATGCACGCCGCCGACGAGATCCTCGACAGCGTCGTGCCCGATGAGATGTGGATGCGGCGGGAACTCGTCTCCTACTTCCCGGAGTCCCTGCAGGAGAAATACGGGGAGCTCATCCCGGAACACCCGCTGCACCGCGAGATCGCCACGGCGAAGCTGGTCAACCGCCTCGTCGACCGCGGCGGCCTGACCTACATCTACCGGATGCTCGAGGAGACACCCGCCTCGGTGCCGCAGATCGCACGTGTGTTCGTCGTCGTCTCCGAGATCTTCGGCCTCGACGACTACTTCGAGGCGGTGTGCGCACTCGACAACGAGGTGCCCACCGAGGTGCAGGTGAAGCTCCAACACGACTATGTGCGTCTGCTCGACCGGTCCTCGCGCTGGCTCGTGCAGCAGGCCCCGGACACCCTCGACGTCGATTCGGGCATCGAGATGTACGGCAAGGTGGTCGAGGCGCTGCGCTCCCGCGTGCCCGAGCTCGTCGACGGCTACGATGCGGAGTCCATGCAGGCGAAGGCGCAGGAGTACATCGACGACGGTGTGCCCAGCGATCTGGCATGGCGAGCGGCGGCTCTGCTCGATGAGTTCGTGCTCCTCGACATCACGCAGCTCGCGGCACGGGCGAACGAATCCGCTGAGGACGTCGCCGAGGTCTACTACGCGGTGAACGAACACTTCGCCGGGTCGCAGGTGCTCACTCTCATCGGCGGGCTCGACCGCAGCGACCGCTGGTCGGCGCTGGCGCGAGGCTCGATGCGCGACGACTTCTACTCCGCTATCCTCTCGGTGGCGGAAACGGTGCTGGCCGCCACGGATTCGCCGATCTCGGGCACCCCGGATGAGCGGGCGAAGCAGCGCGTGGCCGAATGGCTCGAACGCAACGAGACCGTGGTCTCCCGCGTGATCGAGACGACGGAGACGATCCTCGGGCTCGACTCCGTGACCCAGGCGCCGCTGTCGGTGCTGCTGCGGTCGCTGCGGTCGATGGTCCGCTCCTCGACGTGGGAGAGCGAACACAACTCCTGACTCCACGGCTCGGGCCCGGCCGAACAGTGCTCGGTCGGACCCGAACTGCCTTCCGGCCGCCTCGGCGAGTCCGGAGATGGGCGGATGAAGTGGTAGCGTCTGATCATCGACTCATCAGCAGATCCGAGGGGAACCCGGGTCTGCTGATCTCACCTGGGAGGAACGTATCGTGCTCAACGAACTGCTGGCGGCCGAGGGTCTCACGGATGAGTCAGACGTCGAACACATCCATCTGCTCGTCGGGGACTGGCAGCTGCTCGCCGATCTCTCCTTCGCCGACCTCGTGCTGTGGGTGCCCTCGCTGAGCGGCGCGTACACGGTGGTCGCCCACGCCCGATCGACGACCGGGGCGACCCTGTTCAACCGGGATCTCATCGGAGCCCGCGCGACCGGGATGGAGAAGGAGCTGCTCGACGAAGCCAGCGACACCCGCACCTACGTCACTCAGGTGGAGACGGCCCGTGACCTGGGGGTGAGCGCGGGTTCGGCCGATGTCGGCATCCTCGCCGAGGCGGTCCCGATCGTCCGGAACGGCGAGGCGATCGCGCTCGTCGTCCGCTACTCCGAAGAGGTTCGCCGCCGGGGTTCGTCCCGACTGGAGAAGTACTACCGCGAAACGGCGATGGCCCTGATGCGGATGATCGTCCAGGGCACCTTTCCCGATCGTGCCGCCCCGAGCGGGGCGCGGCACGGGGAACCGCGGGTCGGCGACGGCATCTTCATCCTCGATCGCGATTCCCATGTGCAGTATGCGTCCCCGAACGCCGTGTCGCTCATGCACCGGCTCGGCCACGGGGGAGAGATCGAAGGCAGCTACCTCGCCGAGGTGGTTTCGAGCCTGGGCGCCGAGCTGCGGCAGGTCGACGAGACCCTGCCGCTGGTGCTCACGGGGCGGGCCCCGTGGCGGACCGAACTCGAGGTCGGGCGCACGAGCATCTCTCTGCGCGCCATCCCGCTGACCGATGAGGGGGAGCGGGTCGGAGCGATCGTGCTCGCCCGTGACGTCTCCGAGATCCGGCGCCGCAAACGCGAGCTGCTGTCGCGGGACGCAATGATCAAGGAGATGCACCACCGGGTGAAGAACAACCTGCAGACCGTGTCGGCTCTGCTGCGTCTGCAGACCCGCCGGATCGACAGTCCCGAGGCCAAGAGCGCACTGACCGAAGCGATGCGGCGAGTCTCGATCATCGCCGTCGTCCACGACGTGCTCAGTCAGGGTGTCGAATCCGAAGTCGACTTCGATGAGGTCGTCGACAAAGGTCTGCGCCTGACGCCGGAGCTGACCAGCCCACTGGTGCACATGGAACTCAAACGGTGCGGCAGCTTCGGTGCGATCTCCTCAGCGGATGCGACCTCTCTGGCACTGGCGATCACCGAGCTGATCACGAACGCGATCGAACACGGTTTCCCTGCCGAGAAGCAGGAGAGTCTGGCGCCGGGGGAGACGCTCGACGGGCATGTGTGGGTGACTCCCGAACGCGATGGTGACCATCTGCGGGTGACGATTGCCGATGACGGTGTCGGACTCGGCGACTCACAGAATCCGGGCAACGGGCTCGGCACGCAGATCGTGCGCACCCTGGTGTCGGCGGACCTGGCCGGATCGATCCAGTGGGAAGCCCGTGAAGGAGGCGGCACCGTGGCGACTCTCGATGTTCCGCTGCGTCCGGACTCCTACGACTGAGCGGCTGACTTGTCCGTCCCGATCATCCGGGTTCCGGCTGCAGCATCGCCGGGGCTGTCCAGGGCCTCAGGGCGCGAAGACAACTGAGTCCCTTGTGCCGATGACGATGATTCGTCGTCGGCACAAGGGACTCAGTGGCTTGCGGGGCGGGCGCAGTGCAACGCCCGCGGTGTCTCAGGTGGTTCAGCCGGCGCGACGGGCACGGGCGGCGCGGCGCTTGAGCGCGCGACGCTCGTCTTCGCTCAATCCGCCCCAGACTCCAGCATCCTGACCGGATTCGAGTGCCCACTGGAGGCAGGTCTCGGCTACTTCACAGCGGCGGCAGACGGTCTTCGCTTCCTCAATCTGGAGCAGAGCGGGTCCGGTGTTGCCGATCGGGAAGAAGAGTTCCGGATCCTCATTGAGGCATGCTGCACGGTGTCGCCAATCCATGGTGACCTTTCGACGAATTCGGTGAACGCGGTTGACCGCGCCCGAATTCCGAGCGCGCAACTCTCTCAGTCAAGGTTCACATAACGCAATTGGGCGCACAAGGGTCCGGCAGTGTGAAATTTCTGACAAATATTTTCCCTATTGTCCTGCTATGGACGCGATCGCGCAAATCGGTCCGCTATGCGTCCCGACCGACCGTGTCAGGGCTCTCGGATTAGACTGTCAGACGCAAGCAGACAGTTCGTGAACCAATGGAGGACTCATGACCAACGACCTCGCCAGCCCCCGCATCGTCTCCGTCGGCGGGCACACCCCGCACGTCGATCCCGAGGCGTTCGTCGCCGCCGGTGCCACCCTCGTCGGTGATGTGCATGTGAAGAAGGGGGCGAGCGTCTTCTACGGCTGCGTGCTCCGGGCCGAAGCCGCACCGATCACGATCGGCGAGGACTCGAACGTCCAGGACAACACCGTGATGCACACCGATGCCGGCAAGCCCGTGGTCATCGGCGCCCGCGTCTCGATCGGCCACCAGGCGCTCGTCCACGGGGCCGTCGTCGACGACGATGTGCTCATCGGGATGCACTCGACCGTGCTCAATGACGCTCATGTCGGCAGCGAATCCCTCGTCGCCGCCGGGGCCGTCGTCCTCGAGGGCACACAGATCCCTCCGCGTTCCCTCGTGGCGGGAGTTCCGGCGAAGGTGCGCCGGGAGATGGACGACGACGGTGTGGAGAAGGTGCGGCAGAACGCACTGTCGTATGTGCTGCTCTCGACCCTGCACAAAGACACCGCCGAGGTGGTCGATCCGTCGTGATCGGACCGGGCGGATCGTGAGTCTCCGCTTCGGGCCGTGAGCCTCGGTTTCGGATCGCGAGCCCGATTGTGAGCTCGCGAGCGGGAACACCGGGGTTCCGTTCGCAAGGTCCGTGGCGATTTGAGACAATCGCAGTGTGAACACTGAATTTGATTCCACTGCAGATCGCGTCGTCATCATCGGCGGCGGCCCCGGCGGCTATGAGGCCGCGCTCGTCGCGGCTCAGCTGGGCGCCGATGTCATGCTCATCGAGCAGAACCGCTGCGGAGGCGCGGCGGTGCTCACCGATGTGGTTCCGTCGAAGTCCCTCATCGCCACCGCGGAGATGATGGATGAGATCGAACGATCCGACGGCCTCGGAATCCGGATCGAGAACGATGATGAGACCGCGGCCGATGCCCGCCGGGTGACCGCCGACCTCGAAGCCGTCAACAAGCGCATCCTGTCGCTCGCCGACGCGCAGGCCAACGACATCTACGAAGGCCTCATCCGGGCCGGGGTCAAAGCCATTCAGGGCAAAGCGACGCTGGCCGGTCGCGACCAGGTTCACGTCGTCGAGTCCGGCGGCACCGAGTACACCCTCGATGCCTCGACCATCCTGCTGTCCGTCGGCGCTCACCCGCGGGAACTGCCGACCGCGCAGCCCGACGGCGAGCGGATTCTCACCTGGACGCAGCTCTACGACCTCGACGAGCTGCCCGAACACCTCATCGTCGTCGGCTCCGGTGTCACCGGTGCCGAATTCGCGTCGGCCTACCGCGCCCTGGGCACCGAGGTGACTCTCGTGTCCTCGCGTGAGAAGGTTCTGCCCGGTCAGGACGAAGACGCGGCCGATGTCCTCGAATTCGTGTTCCGCAACAAGGGGATGAACGTCCTCTCCCGGTCCCGAGCCTCCTCGGTGACCCGCACCGACGACGGAGTCGAAGTGGTGCTCGCCGACGGCCGCCGTGTCGAAGGCTCCCACTGCCTCATGGCCGTCGGTTCGATCCCGAACACCGAAGGCCTCGGGCTCGAGAAGGCCGGTGTGCGGGTCAGCGAATCCGGACACATCGTCGTCGACGGGGTCTCGCGGACCTCACGGGCCGGAATCTATGCCGCCGGTGACTGCACCGGCGTGCTCCCGCTGGCCTCTGTGGCCGCGATGCAGGGCCGGATCGCGATGAACCACGCACTGGGCGACGCCGTGCAGCCGCTCAAGCTGCGCAACGTCGCTTCGAACGTGTTCACCGCTCCCGAGATCGCCACCGTCGGCTTCACCCAGCAGAACTACCGGGAGAACCCGACCGACATCGACACGGTGATGCTGCCGCTGGATACGAACCCGCGCGCGAAGATGCTCGGCATCGAAGACGGCTTCGTCAAGATCTTCGCGCGCCGCGGATCCGGCTCCATCCTCGGCGGAGTCGTCGTCGGCCCGCGGGCCAGCGAACTCATCCTGCCGATCACGATGGCAGTGGAGAACCGGCTCACCGTCGACCAGCTCTCGGCGACGTTCGTCGTCTACCCCTCGGTGAGCGGTTCGCTGACCGAGGCGGCGCGGAAGCTCCACCGCCACCTCTGATCTGGTCGATTCTGCGAACGCAGGAAAGTTTTTCTCCGCAGCTGTCGATCCGATCGCTCCTCGACCGTCATCATGGTGTCAGGCCGCCCGGCATGACATGGGAAACGACGGAGGAGAACGACATGAAGTACGCACTTCTGCTCATGGGAACCACACAGGATCCCGAATGCGGTGAGGACGGCGGAGCGGATCCGACCGAGTTCATGGCATTCGACAAGGAGATCAGCGAGGCGGGGGTCGTCGTCGGCGGCTTCGCCCTCGAAGGGCCCGAACTCGGGGTCCGCGTGAGCGAATCCGGAGGCGAGTGCCTTGTCACCTCGGGCCCGTTCGCCGAATCGAACGAGTTCGTCGGCGGCAGCTACGTCATCGAGGTCGCCGACATCGACGAGGCGATCGCCTGGGCGAAGAAGAGTCCCGCTGCGAAGTCCGGACACATCGAGATCCGTCCTGTGGCCGACTACTGATGGGTCCCGACCCCGATTCGGCCGCCCGAGTCCTCAGCGCCATCGGCGAGGAGGACTTCGGGCGGCTGCTCGCGGCGTTGGTCACCCGGTTCCGCGATTTCGACCTCGCCGAGGAAGCCCTCCACGACGCAGTGCTCCGCGCGGTCGAGACATGGCAGGGGCGAGGAGTGCCCGAACGTCCTCAGGCGTGGCTGATGGCTACGGCGAAGAACCGCGCCATCGATCTCATCCGCGCCGACGAGGTGCGCACCCGGCACCTCGCCCGGCTGCGCATCGAGGACGAGCTGCGACCAGGTGACCACGACGACCACGCGGTGCGCATCGGCGAGGAGATGGACGCAGCGGACATGCCCGACGAACGCCTCGGGCTGTTCTTCACCTGCTCCCACCCGACACTGCGTGAGGACGAGCGCATCGTCCTCATCCTTCGCTTCCTCTCCGGACTGACCACCGCCGAGGTGGCTGCCGGGTTCCTCGTCGAAACCGCCACGATGCAGCAGCGGATCGTGCGCGCCAAACAGCGGATCCGCAAGACCGGGATTCCCTTCGGCCGCCCGGCACCCGATGAGCTCGGCGACCGGCTGCCCGGGGTGCTGCGCGTCCTCTCCCTCATCTTCACCCAGGGCATCAACGCCACTGCAGGTCCCGCCCATACACGAGTCGATCTGCAGCAGGAAGCCATCCGCCTGACCCGACTGCTCGTCGGATATCTGCCCGAGCAGACCGAAGCCCGTGGTCTGCTGGCCCTGTTCCTGCTCACCCGGGCACGCGACCGCTCTCGGGTGACCGCGGAGGGGCGGCCGGTGCCGCTGGCCGATCAGGACCGCAGCCAGTGGGACTCCCGCCTCATCGCCGAAGGCACCGCACTCGTCGGTGCGGCCGCCGGTGAACCGGCGGCCGGTGCTTTCACCATCCAGGCGGCGATCGCCGCCCTCCACGCCGACGCCGTGAGGTTCGCCGACACGGACTGGAAGCAGATCCTCGTGCTCTATCGGATGCTCTCCGACCTCGACCCGTCGCCGGTCGTGGCCCTCAACACCGCAATCGCCCTCGGCCAGGTCTCAGGCCCCGAAGCGGCCATGATCGCCCTGGACGAACTCGCCGACGATCCGCAGCTGCTGCGGCACAGGCCCTTCCACATTGCGAGGGCGATCACCCTCGACGAACTCGGTCGCACGGCCGAAGCCGAGGACGCCTATGCCGCAGGTCTGAAATGCCCCGGCAACGATGCCGAATCCGAATACATCACTGCCCGGATCACCGATCTTCAGCGGTGACCCGGGCAGGGATTTCTGTGTTCGGGACTCCTGCGTTCGGTCGCCGGCGAACACAGGAAGTCGCAAGTCCTCAGGCGGCGAAGCGGACGATCGCCTCACCGGACTTCACCGAGGCGCCTGCGTCGACGAGCACCTCCGATACGGTGCCGGAATGACCGGCCTTGAGCGGCTGCTCCATCTTCATCGCTTCGATGACGGCGAGAGTGTCGCCGGCCTCGACGGTGTCACCGGGGTTGACGGCGACGGAGACGATGGTGCCCTGCATGGGGGCGTTGAGCGCGTTCGAATCGTCGGCGAGCTTCGCACCGTTGCGGCTGCTGAGGCTGCGCTTGCGCCGCGGCACGCTGGGGCTGGGCACATGGCCGAGATCGGAGATGACGTCCTTGGGGACCGACACGGTCATCCGACGGCCGTCGACCTCGACGACAACGCTGAAACTGTCGGTTGGAGCACTCATGACTTCTCCTGATTGGGAATCGGCGAGAGGGTTGACGAAAGCGGTTTCGAGCCAGTTGGTCCAGACCTTGAAATCAGCGGCGAAGGCAGGGTCGGAGACGAGGACGCGATGCAGAGGAAGCAGCGTCGAGACACCTTCGATGCGGTATTCCGCCAGCGCCCGACGGGCACGGGCCAGAGCTTCGTCACGGGTGGAGCCGGTGACGACGAGTTTGGCCATCATCGGGTCGAAGTCCGTGCCGACGACGCTTCCCTCTCCGATGCCTGAGTCCACACGCACGCCGGGACCGGACGGGGCGCGGTAGTTCTTGACAGCACCGGTGACGGGGAAGAATGTCGCGGGATCCTCGGCGTTGATCCGGAACTGCAGCGAGTGGCCGCGCACAGCGGGGAACTCATCGGGCAGGGACTCGCCCGAGGCGATGCGCACCTGCCAGCCGACGAGGTCGACTCCGGTGATCTCCTCGGTCACGGTGTGCTCGACCTGGATGCGCGCATTGGCTTCCATGAAGATGATCGTGCCGTCTTCACCGAGGAGGAACTCGCAGGTGGCGGCGCCGACGTAGCCGACGTGTGCGAGCAGCCGGGCCGAGGCCTGGCTGACGATGCGTTCCTGCTCGGGGCTGAGGAACGGTGCGGGTGCCTCTTCGATGATCTTCTGATTGCGGCGCTGCAGGGTGCAGTCGCGGGTGGACACGATGGCGACATTGCCATGTGCATCGGCCAGACACTGCGTCTCGAGGTGACGGGGACGTACGATCTGCTTCTCGATGAGGCATTCGCCCCGACCGAACGCGGCCTGGGCCTCACGGGTGGCCGCAGTGTAGGCGCTTTCCAGGTCTTCGGCCGAAGCGCAGGCACGGAAACCGCGTCCGCCGCCGCCGTGGACGGCCTTGACGACGACGGGGAAGCCGATGCGTTCGGCCACCGAGGCGGCCTCGGCCAGATCGGCCACAGCACCGTCGGAACCGGGTGCGACAGGGGCATCGACGGCTTCGGCGACGCCGCGGGCGCCGGACTTGTCGCCGAGGAGCTCGATGGCGGCCGGGGGAGGGCCGATCCAGATCAGCCCGGCGTCGATGACCGCCTGCGCGAAGTGCGCGTTCTCGGCGAGATAGCCGTAGCCGGGATGGATGGCATCGGCGCCCGAGCGCTTGGCCAGTGCGAGGATCTTGTCGACGTCGAGGTAGGTCTCCCCGGCTCCGGAGCCGTCGAGCAGCCAGGCGTCATCGGCGAGGTCGACGAAGTCGGCATCCGAATCGGCGCGGGTGTACACGGCGACGGCCTTGATGCCGAGGTCGTGTGCGGCCCGGATGATGCGCAGTGCGATCTCACCGCGATTGGCGATGAGGACTCGGCGGACGGCCCCGGTCGGCACAGTGGTGCTGAGTACCGTGGTCGCTGCGTCGGGGAGAACTGTGGTCATGGCGCTCCTTTGTATGATCACAGATCAATTTAGAGAAGGGCACCAACGGTTTGTAGGACACCGATAAAAAATTCGGGCGAGAACTTCAATGGCGTCGGGCGTGTCACCCTGCCGCAACCGAGTCTAGTGCTGATGCGACCAGAGATCGGGCCAGAACAGGCCGCTATCGGTGACCAATTCGCGCACTGCCGGCAGGCTGAGTCCGAGCACCGTGAGGTGATCGCCGTCGAGGCGGTCGACGAAGGCACCCCCATAGCCGTCGATCGTCAGTGCCCCGGCCACCTGAAAAGGTTCCTCCGTGGCGATATAGGCCTCGAGTTCCTCGGCGCTGGGGGAACCGATGAGCACCGAGGTGGTCGACCGCTTCGAACGCAGCGCGCCGAGTTCGAGTTCCGTCGCCTCGGCTTCGGCACCGGAGGCGCGGTTGAGCACGGCAACCGTGTGTCCCGAATGCAGCTGCGTCCACTCGCCGGCGATCGCCGACCAGATGGTGCGGGTGCGTTCCGCGGTGCCCGGCTTGCCGATGGCGTGTCCGTCGAATTCGAGCAGCGAATCCCCGGCGATGACGACGATGGTCTCCGAGCTGTGCAGCACCGGGGGAGGGGAAGCGATGATCCGGTCGACGACCGCCTGGGCCTTCGCCTCCGACAACGCGGTGGTGAGATCGCCGACGGAGCCGGTGAACTCCTCCTCGATGGCACGTTCGTCGACGTCGGAGACGATGATGAGCGGATCGATGCCCGCGGCCGTGAGGATCTGGCGACGGGACGGAGACTGTGAGGCGAGGACGACCGGGATCACGAGACGGCCGCCGACGGGTGCGGATCCTGGTCGGGAGCGAGTTCTTTGCGGCGAGCGGTTTCGCCCTTCTCCGGGATGTCGAGGCTGCGATCGACGACGACCGGCGCTTCGATGCGTTCGGCGATCGCGGCGAGCAGAGTCGACGACAGCTGCGCGTAGCCGAGCTCGCTGGGGAAGCGCCCGGACTCGTTGAGCAGGGACCTGCGTGTCGTGCCGCTCAGAGACCCGGTCGACCGCAGCGGCACGGCGCGTGCCGCCAGGGCGGCCAGCCACTGGGAACCGGCGAGGACCCGTGAGGTGCGGCGCAGCGAGGTCTTGAGCGGGTCGCGCAGTCCCGGCAGGCCGCCGAGGTTGGGGCACACGAGGACGAACACCGTGTACCGGCCCTCCCGCTGGAGACGGTTGATGGCCTGATTGAGCACGGGAATGCCGATCGTCGCTTGGATCGGGTGGATGATGTCGCCGGTGCCGATCGAGATGATGGCGAAGCGACGGTCTTCGCTCCAGCGGTCGGACAGCTGGCGCGACAGCCATGGTGAGCGCAGCACTTCGTCGACCTGCCTGTGCAGGTCCTCGGACAGTGCTGAGGGGCGTGCGGTGGTCTGCACGCGAACGGTGGTGCCGAGCATGCGAGCCAGTCCGCGGCCGATGAGTGTGGGCGGGGCATGTTCGGGACCGACGTCGACCCCGCACAGCCAGGAATCGCCGATGACGGCTAAGGCGGCGGAATCGCCATCGTCGCGGTCTCTGGGGGCGGCGATCGCCTCGGCGAAGGTGGAATGGCGACGACTCTCATCGTCGTCGAAGGACCGACGCAGCGCACTCGCCTGATGGCGGAGGAGTCCGACCGCCGATGCACCGGCGCCGACCGCCGTGGCACCCATGGTCGCTACGGCAAGAATCATGCGTCTTCCCACTGATTTCCCTCCTCAGGCGTCATCATTCCACCTTAGTCAGTCTCTCAACAACTATTGTTGAGGCATGACCGATAACGATCAGCAGCATCCTACGAACCGTTTCCGTGGTGCCTGGGAGGCCTTCCGGCGAGGACGCGGTTCCTCCCGTTCCCGGCCCGAAGCAGAAATCTCCCCCGCCCGCAGCGTCAGCCCCGAGGAGATCGCCCTCAGCCGCATCGAAGCCGAAGCCAAGCCGTATGTGGCCCCGGGCCTCAAGCTCGCAGCCGCGTGGTCGTGGCGGTCGCTTCTCGTCCTCGTCGCCGTCGGCGTGGCGCTGTGGCTGCTGTCGAAGATCTCCAGCGTCGTTCTGCCGGTACTCATCGCGCTGCTGTTGGCCGCACTGCTGGCACCCCCGACCGGGTGGCTGGCGAAGAAGGGCATGCCCCGCGGTGGCGCGGCGGCGATCTCATTCGTCGGGTTCATCGTCGTCGTCCTCGGACTCTTCGGCCTCGTCGGGCAGCAGATCTATTCGGGCATGCCCGACCTCGTCAAACAGGTGATCGCCGGTGTCTCAGGCATCAGCAGCTGGCTGTCGACGAACCCCTTCGGCATCGACTCCACGACGGTCTCGGGCTACATCGAAAAAGGCATCGATACCGCGACGAACTTCTTCCAGAACAACAGCAGCCAGCTCCTCGGCGGGGCGCTGGAGGCCACCTCCTCGGTCGGCACCTTCCTCACCGGGATGGCCGTGTGCCTGTTCACGACGTTCTTCTTCCTCTACGACGGAGCGAACATCTTCAAATGGGTGGTGGGCCTGCTGCCGATCCCCGCCCGCCCCGTCGCCACCGGTGCCGCTCAGCGGGGGTGGACCACGCTCGTGCAGTACGTGCGGGTGCAGATCCTCGTCGCCGCAGTCGACGCGATCGGCATCGGCATCGGTGCGGCGTTCCTCGGGATTCCGTTGGTCATCCCGTTGACCGTGCTCGTGTTCCTCACCTCGTTCGTCCCCGTCGTCGGCGCCATCGCCTCCGGTGCGGTCGCCGTTCTGGTGGCTCTGGTGTCGAACGGGTTGGGCAGCGCCGTCATCATGCTGATCGTCGTCATCGCCGTGCAGCAGATCGAAAGCCAGGCCCTCCAACCGTTCCTCATGGGCAAGGCCGTCTCTGTCCACCCGCTGGCCGTGATCCTCTCTGTCACCGGCGGCGGTTTCCTCTTCGGCATCGTCGGCGCGCTCTTCGCCGTGCCGTTGGTGGCCGTGCTCAACAGCGTGGTCGGCTACATCGCTCGCGCTGACAGCGCCGCCGGTGATGATGACGCGGAGGACGCGGAGGGCCCGCCGAGCGATCCGAAGGCCCGGGAGGCCGCGGCCGTGTTGGACGCGGCGAAGGAACGACTCACCGAGGCGGTCCATGAGTCCGCCGAGGATGACAGTGCGGGTGGAGCCGGATCGACCGCGACCGATCCCGAGGAACTCGGACCGGATTCTGCGGATGCCGATGGGGAGAGTCCCGACGATTCCGACGGTCGAAGGAAATGATCTGAGAACAGTTGTGGGCGGGTGATCTCACCCGCCCACAACTGTTCTGACACCGATTCAGCCGGTGAAGGCCTCCACGGATTCGACCTTGACCTCGATGGTCTTGCCGTTGGGAGCCTCATAGGAGCTCGTGTCTCCGGCCTTGACGCCGAGCACGGCGGCACCGAGCGGTGACTTCTCCGAGAACACGTCGATGTCGGAATCTCCGGCGATCTCGCGGTTGCCCAGCAGGAAGCGCATCGAGTTGCCGGCGACGCTGGCGGTCACGACGGTTCCGGGAGCCACGGTCTTGCCGTCGCTGTCGCTGGAGCCGACCTTCGCGTTGCGCAGCAGCACCTCGAGCTGGCGGATGCGTGCTTCCTGTTTGCCCTGCTCATCACGCGCTGCGTGGTAACCGCTGTTCTCCTTCAAGTCACCCTCGTCGCGGGCGGCTTCGATCTTCTCAGCAATCTCTGCACGACCCGGTCCGGAGAGATGCTCGAGTTCCTTCGACAGGCGGTCAAAGGCTTCCTGGGTCAACCATGTCTCTTCCTGGGTGACTTCCTCGGTCATGACTTCTCCTTCTACGGTTCGGTGCGCTGACGGGCATGTCAGGCAACGAAAAAACCGGGCGTATGGGCACGCCCGGAAGTTGAATGAAACTACAGTGTAACGCATCCGTGAGCGAAAACGATGAGCTGAGTCACGTTCCCGCAATCGAGTCTGCCGGTGCTGCGGCAGAACCCTGATGCGTGCGAGACCTATTCGAAGGGATTCGCGCTATTCGAACCAGCAGGAATCGACGTGTCCCGATGCGGCCAGCTGTGTTGTCGCCAATTCGACCTCGACGCGTTTCGGCGAGTTCGGATCGTTGTCCGCGGAGGCCGGGACGGTCACCTCGGTGAAGCCGACGATCGCTTCGCTGTCGTTCGTGGCCTGGATGATGCAGTGGACATCGCGCTCCCGGTCGGGAAATATTCCGACGCTGACGTGCGTTGCAGAGGAGTCGACAACGGAATAGTCGAGGGTCTGCGGTGTCGTGGGATTCGTCTGCGGACGGAACGCCCACACGGCGATGACCGCGGCGACCACGAGGAGGACGATGACGGAGATGATCCTGGCTCGACGGCTCAGACCGCGTTTGTGCGTTCGGGGTCGACCGTAACGATCATCCTGCAGCGGTTGGGCCACTGTTACCTCAGTCATTGAATTCCTCTTTAAGTACTTCGCGCACTAATCTAGAGTAGTCGATCCTCTGCCGGCGATCATGTCAGACCCTGTGCCGGCAGCAGGTGGCGACCAGGCTGATTCGAAAGGGACATCTTCATTATGACTTCGCTTCCGTACCATGGGCTGCGACTGCTCGCGGTTCATGCCCACCCCGATGATGAATCTTCCAAGGGTGCGGCGACGAGCGCGAAGTACGCTTCTCTGGGGGCCCGGGTCCTCATCGCCACCATGACCGGCGGCGAGGCCGGAGACATCCTCAACCCCGCACTGCTGCAGAGTCCGAAGGCCAGTCGTGACATCGCCGGTCTCCGGCGTGAGGAGATGGCTGCCGCGGCCGCCGCGCTCGGTGCCGAGCACGTCTGGGTCGGCCATGTCGATTCGGGTCTGCCCGACGGCGACTTCGACAACCAGACTCCGCCCGGCTGCTTCTATCGGGTGCCGGACGAAGTGGCGATGCTGCCGCTGGTCCACATCATCCGCACCTTCCGTCCGCAGGTCGTGACCACCTATGACGAACTCGGCGGGTACCCGCACCCCGACCACATCAAGAACCATGCCGTGACCATGGCCGCCGTCGAAGCGGCAGCCGATGCGGATTCGCATCCCGAGCTCGGCGAGCCGTGGCAGGTGCAGAAGGTCTATTACAACCAGGACCTGTCAGCCAAGAAGTGGATCACCATCCACGAGAAGATGGCCGAGGCGGGACTCGAATCCCCTTTCGCCGACCACCTCGAGGACTTCAAGAAGCGCGACAGTGCCCGTCGCAACTGGCTGAGCACCCGAATCGCCTGCTCGGAGTTCTTCCCCGCCAGAGACCGGGCGCTGCTCTCACACGCCACCCAGATCGACCCCGAAGGCGGATTCTTCTCCGCTTCGCGCAATGCCGCTCGCACCTACTGGCCGACCGAGGAATTCGAACTGGCCGTCGACCGCACCGATCGTGCGCCGCTGACTCCGGACGTCGATTTCCAGGAAGAAGACCTCTTCGCGGGAGTGACCCGCGACGACGGGCGGCGTGTTCCGGACGAGGGGATGCTGCCGGATTCGCCAGCCGGTGAGGACACCACCGCCGCTGACTCCACCCTGACCGAAAGCGATACTCACGCATGATCCTCCTCGCCTCCACTCCAGCTCCGACCACCGACGGAGGCTCTCCGAATCCGGATCTGGTGACCCCGGGAACGATCGGTTTCCTCGCGACCCTGGCCGTGGTGGTCGTGACGATCTTCCTCATCCGCGATGCTCTGCGCCGAGTCCGTCGGGTCCGTGCACGTTCAGGGGCCAGCGATGCCTACCCGATTCCGCTGCGCAGGCACGTGGTTCCGAACCAGTCGAAGCTCTCGGGACCGGACGAGCCCGAACAGGCCCAGAAGCCCGCAGGCAACGAAGCGACAGGCAACGAAGCGGCAGGCGACGAAACGCCAGGGGCGAAGCAGGCGGACGAAGCCACGGAGGCGACAGGGGCGCAGGAGCGCACCGAAGACTCCGACAAACAGTCCTGAGACTCTGCTCGGCAGGGCCTGCTCGGCATCCCGCCGCCTCGGTGTGGGGATCAGTATGCGGCGACGGCCGCGACGATGAGCGCGGCGAGATGGCAGCCGTAACCGAGGATCGTGAGGATGTGGAAGATCTCGTGGAAGCCCAGCCACTTCGGTGACGGGTTCGGACGCTTGATGCCGTAGATGACGGCACCGGCGACATAGCACACGCCGCCGAGGACGACGAGGAGACCGACGGAGAGGTTCGTCGCCCAGATCTGCGGGATATAGCCGACTCCGGCGACTCCGAAGCCGACATAGATCGGTACGAAGAGCCACCTCGGTGCGGTGGTGAAGATCGTGCGGAAGGCGACGCCGAGCGCGGCCGCGCCCCACAGCACAGACAGGAGCAGGATGGCCTGATCGGTGCGGAGCATGAGCACGGCCAGCGGAGTGTAGGTGCCGGCCGTGATGAGGAAGATGTTCGCGTGGTCGAGGCGTCGCAGAACGAGGCGGACGCGGGTGCGCCACCGACCGCGGTGGTACACGGCGGAGGTGCCGAAGAGCAGCATTCCGGTGATCGCGAAGATTGCCGCCGCGATGCGCGATTCGATCGTCGGAGAGATGATCACGAGCGCGAGTCCGCCGAGCATCGCCAGCGGGAACGCACCGGCGTGGAACCAGCCGCGCAGCTTCGGCTTGACCTGCCCGGCGAGCTTGGTCAGTTCGGCACGCAACGCCATGCGACGGCGGGCGATGCGCTGGTGATTGCCTGTCGAAGCAGCGTCCGCGGAAGTATCGCCGATGGGCCGGGAGGCGTCGGGAACGATCGGGGACGGACCTGTGACGGGAGCATTCATGACACCATGGTAACCAGTGAGTCTGAAGCCTCATTCAGCGACGGCGGCTAGTAGTCTGTACAGTGTTCGAATCGACCGGAGACCAACGCGAAAGAGGACAGCCGTGGCGCGACCAGTGAACCTGCTCTATCGGCTGTATGAGCGACGGCTCAAGCGTGAGCTCGACAAGTCGGTGCCGGTTCCGCGCCATGTCGGGGTCATCACCGACGGCAACCGTCGGTGGGCGAAGGAATTCGGGGCGACGACCGCTGACGGGCATCGGGCGGGGGCGGCGAAGATCGTCGAGTTCCTCGGCTGGTGCTTCGAGATCGACGTGGAGATCGTCACCCTCTATGTGCTGTCCAAGGAGAATCTCGCACGATCGGCCGAAGAGGTCGCCATTCTCATCGAGATCATCTCGGACCTCGTGGAGAAGATCGCCGCACTCGACGGCGTCGGAGTGCAGTTGGTCGGTGACCTGGACATCCTCCCCGACGATCTGCGGGCCCGCCTGGAAGCGGTGACCACGAACACCGATGACTGCGGGATGCGCGTCAACGTCGCCGTCGGCTACGGCGGTCGGCAGGAGATCGTCAACGCGGTGAAGTCCCTGCTGCGGGCCCGCCGGGGTGAGGGCACGGATCTTGAGACGATCATCTCGGAACTGTCGCCGGAACAGATCGGCGAACACCTCTACACCAAGGGCCAGCCCGATCCCGACCTCATCATCCGCTCGTCCGGCGAGCAGCGACTCTCCGGATTCCTCATGTGGCAGAGCGCGTACTCCGAGTTCTACTTCTGCGAAGCCTACTGGCCGGACTTCCGGCGTACGGACTTCCTCCGCGCCGTCCGCGACTACGGTCTGCGTCAACGCCGCTTCGGCAAATAGGCAATGGTCATCCTCGTGCCCGCCGGCAGGGCATCGAGTACAGACAGCAGACCACGGTTTCGGGATGCGGACCGGGGCATCTCGCATTCACGCGAAGTTCACGACCTCGACGTGCCCGACCGCGCGTGCCGACACGTGATTGCGGTCGAATCGGGTTAGGTTGACAGTAGTTGGTCGACACCAACCCGAGATCGGGGGATGTCAGAACCGGATCTCGGCGGAACTCACGCCACAGAGGTCCTCATGGCTGAAAATGTTCACACCTACGTTCTCGACACCTCAGTGCTGCTCTCGGATCCCGGCGCACTTCTGCGCTTCGCCGAACATCACGTCGTCATCCCACTCATCGTCGTTTCCGAACTCGAAGCCAAACGCAACCATTCCGAGCTCGGTTTCACCGCCCGCAGAGCCCTGCACATCCTCGACGACTTCCGCTCGGAATTCGACCGACTGGACCAGCCGATACCCGTCGGCGAAGCGGGTGGGACGCTGCGCGTCGAACTCAACCACATCGACGCTTCGACGATGCCGGTGGGTTTCGACCGCACAGAGAACGACACACGCATCCTGGCGGTGGCCCGCAACCTCTCAGCCGAAGGCCACGATGTGGTCGTCGTGACCAAAGACGTGCCGATGCGGGTGAAGGCCTCTGCGCTGGGACTGCATGCCGAGGAGTATCTGGCGGAGCTGGCCGCCGATTCGGGCTTCACGGGAATGAGCGAACTCGCTCTCGACGAGGAGCAGATGAGCGAGTTCTACGAATCGGGGGCGATCGTCACCGAGGCGGTGTCCGAGGAGGTCGTCAACACCGGCGTGGTCATCACCTCACCGCGGGGTTCGGGTCTCGGGCGGGTCGAGGCAGGCAACCGTGTGTCCGTGGTCCGCGGGGACCGCGACCTCTTCGGAGTCCGCGGACGTTCGGCGGAGCAGAGGATCGCCATCGACATGCTGCTCGACGACGCATTGGGAATCGTCTCGATGGGAGGGCGAGCCGGAACGGGGAAGTCCGCGCTGGCCCTCACTGCCGGACTGCAGAAGGTGCTCGAAGAGAACAAGCACTCGAAGATCATGGTGTTCCGGCCGATCTACGCCGTGGGCGGGCAGAACCTCGGATACCTTCCCGGCAGCGAAGGGGAGAAGATGAACCCCTGGGCCGAGGCGGTGTTCGACACCCTGAGCGCACTGGTGAGCAAGAACGTCATCGACGAGGTGGTCAACAGGGGCATCCTCGAGGTGCTGCCGTTGACGCACATCAGAGGACGTTCGCTCCATGATGCCTTCGTCATCGTCGACGAGGCGCAGTCCCTGGAGCGCAATGTGCTGCTGACGGTGCTCTCACGCATCGGGATGAATTCGAAGGTGGTTCTCACCCACGACGTCGCGCAGCGGGACAATCTGCGGGTCGGCAGGCACGATGGAATCGCTGCGGTGATAGAGAAGCTCAAGGGCCACGACCTCTTCGCCCACGTCACGCTGACGCGTTCGGAACGATCGGAGATCGCGGCGCTGGTCACCGACGTGCTCGAGGAGTTCGATCCCTTCCGGGGCTGAAGAGCACGAAACGGCGCCCGGACGGGTCTGTCCGGGCGCCGTATGCTGATCGGCCGTGCCGAGTGCTGACCAGCATGGGCCGTCTGCTGATCAGAGAGGCCGGGTGCTTACTTGTAGTCGCCGATCATCGTCGTGACGTCGAGCGCCTGATCGAGATCCGCCTCGGTGATGGAGCCGTCTTCGACGAAGCCGAGGGCGATCGTCGCCTCCTTGACGGTCATCTTGTTGGCCACAGCGTGCTTGGCGATCTTCGCCGCAGCTTCGTAGCCGATCACCTTGTTCAGTGGGGTGACGATGGAGGGGCTGGCCTCGGCGAGGAAGCGAGCGCGCTCCTCGTTGGCGGTGAGCCCGTCGATCATCTTCTCGGCCATGACGGTCGAGGAGTTTGCGAGCAGGCGGATCGACTCCAGGAGATTGGAGGCCATGACGGGGATGCCGACATTGAGCTCGAAGGCACCGTTCGTCGAGGACAGGGACACCGCGGTGTCGTTGCCGACGACCTGGGCGGCGACCTGAATGGTGGCCTCACAGATGACCGGGTTGACCTTGCCGGGCATGATCGACGAACCGGGTTGCAGGTCGGGGATCGCGATCTCACCGAGACCGGTATTCGGGCCCGAACCCATCCAGCGCAGGTCGTTGCAGATCTTCATGTAGCCGTAGGCGATGGTCCGCAGCTGACCGGAGGCCTCGACGAGCCCGTCGCGGTTGGCCTGCGCTTCGAAATGGTTGCGCGCTTCGGTGATGGGCAGACCGGTCTCTTCGGCAAGGATCTCGACCACACGCGAGGAGAAGCCCTTGGGCGTATTGATGCCGGTGCCCACTGCAGTTCCGCCCTGCGGCACTTCGGCAACACGAGGCAGGGAGGCCTCGATGCGTTCGATGCCGTAGCGGACCTGCGCGGCGTATCCGCCGAACTCCTGGCCCAACGTCACCGGGGTGGCGTCCATGAGATGGGTGCGGCCGGACTTGACGATGGAGGAGAACTCCTCGGCCTTCTTCTCCAACGAAGTTGCCAGGGTCTGCATGGCCGGAACGAGCGTGTTGACGAGTGCCTTGGTCACGGCCAGGTGCACCGAAGTGGGGAACACGTCGTTGGAGGACTGCGAAGCATTGACATGGTCGTTCGGGTGGACATCGACACCGTCGGCTTCGAGGGACTTGGTCGCCAGCGAAGCGAGCACTTCGTTGGTGTTCATGTTCGAGGAGGTGCCCGAACCGGTCTGGAAGACGTCGATGGGGAAGTGCGCGTCGTACTCACCGGAGATGACCTTGTCGGCCGCGTCCTGGATCGCCTTGGCGCGGGCCTCGTCGAGGACGCCGAGTTCGAGGTTGGCCTTCGCAGCGGCCTTCTTCACCTGGGCGAGGGCCGCGATGTGCGCCGATTCGAGGCTCTTGCCGGAGATCGGGAAGTTGTCGACGGCGCGTTGGGTCTGGGCACTGTAGAGAGCGTCCTTGGGGACCTTGACCTCACCCATGGTGTCGTGTTCGATGCGAAATTCTTCGCTCATTGTTGTCCTTTCCGTTGGGCTGTCTGAGTTTTGTCGATGTGATCGACCACCGAAGTGGCCGAGCGTCAGGAGGCGTGGTGCGAGACTGCCGCCTCGTCGCCTCCGTATTGGGCGACGACGGTCGTGCGACCGTCGTGGAGCTGATAGGTGAGACCGACGATGATGAGTCGGCCCTCTTCGACTGCGGTCCTGATGATCGACGACAGCTGCATGATCTTGTCGACCGTGTCGATGGTGTTCTGCGCGACGGTCTCATTGACCGTGGTGCGTTTGTTCGTCCGGGCCCGGGCCACGGTGGGCAGGATGCGCGCGACGACATCGGAGATGAATCCCGGGGGCGTCTCACCTGAATCGTAGGCGTTGTAGGCTGCCGTCACGGCTCCGCAGCTGTCGTGGCCGAGCACGACGAGCAGGGGAGTGCCGAGGAGTTCGACACCGTATTCCAACGAGCCGAGGGTGACCGGATCGACGACCTGGCCGGCGTTGCGGACGACGAACATGTCGCCGAGGCCGACGTCGAAGATCATCTCCGCAGCGACTCGGGAGTCCGAGCAGCCGAAGAGCGTGACGAAGGGCGTCTGATCGCTCGACAGCGCTTCACGCCGTGCCGTGTCCTGATTGGGGTGCTGTGGAACGTCGTCGACGAAACGCCGATTTCCCTCCAAGAGTCGATTCCAAGCCGCATTGGGCATTGTTTTCGAACCTGCTTCCGATTTCGAGATGGTTGCGTCGCACCCGGGCTCGGGTCCGGCAGGGATGTCAGATGAGTCCGCGTCGGGCTGCTTCCTCGGCGGCTTCCACGTAGGAGTGGGTCTTCGCGGACTGATGCTCGGCGAAGACCTGACGGACAGTGCCCGACTTCGAACGCATGACGAGCGAGTGCGTGGTGACGTGACCGCCCTGGAACTTCACTCCGTCGAGCAGGTCGCCGTTGGTGATACCGGTGGCGACGAAGTAGCTGTTGTCGCCGGTGACGAGGTCATCGGTGTTGAGCACCTGGTTGACGTCCAGGCCCGCGGCCGCTGCGGCCTCGCGCTCGGAATCGTCCTGCGGCCACAGTCGACCCTGGATGACTCCGCCCAGAGCCTTGATCGCACATGCGGTGATGATGCCTTCGGGGGTGCCGCCGATGCCCATGAGCATATCGACTCCGGTGCCGGGGCGGCAGGCGGCGATGGCACCGGCGACGTCGCCGTCGGTGATGAGCTGGATACGCGCGCCGGCGGCGCGGATCTCGTCGATCATCTGCTGATGGCGTGGACGGTCGAGGATCATCACCGTCACCGAGGTGGGATCCTTCGTTCCCTTCGCCTTGGCGACCCGGCGGATGTTCTCAGCGATCGGCAGACGCAGATCCACCGCATCGGCGGCTTCGGGTCCGGTGACGAGCTTCTCCATGTAGAACACGGCGGATGGGTCGTACATGGCGCCGTCCTCTGTGACAGCCATGACCGAGATCGCATTGGGCATGCCCAGAGCGGTCAGGCGGGTGCCGTCGATCGGGTCGACGGCCACATCGCAGTGGGGTCCGGTGCCGTCTCCGACCTGCTCACCGTTGAAGAGCATCGGCGCTTCGTCTTTCTCGCCTTCGCCGATGACGACGGTGCCGGCCATCCGGACGGTGGAGATGACATTGCGCATGGCGGCCACGGCCGCTCCGTCGGCGGCGATCTTGTCGCCGCGGCCGACCCAGGGGGCGGCGGCGATGGCCGCCGCCTCGGTGACTCGGACAAGTTCGAGGGCGAGGTTGCGGTCGGGAGCGTCCTCTCCGACCTGTGCCTTCTGTGACCAAGCATCGGTCACTGCGACAGGGGGAGTCTCGTCATCGACTCGTCCTCGGTCATGGTGAGATTTCACGTCAACAGGCTCTTTGGAGTCACTCATGCTCTCAATTGTGCCACCCCTGTGATCGAGGTCGCGACAGCGGCACCGGGTTGTGGCCGCAGTCACCTCCGTGCTGTGGGATTGGCTCTTCGCGCGCGAGCCGAGGACAATGGCGGTGTGAATGTCCGAAATGCTGCCGACGAGACGGGAGCCCGAGCAGTCGTCGATGACACGGCGCGGGTCCCTGAGGGAGAGTCCATGGCTGACGAGTCCGGAGTGATGCTGCCAGGATCCCGTGAAGAGATGCGCTTCCTGAGGAAGAACTCCAACTGGGTCAACATGGTCATTGCGATCCTCGCCTGCCTGGCGGTCGCGGTGGGGATCCTGTTCCTCGCACCCCAGCCGGAGGTCGATTCCGAACGCGTCGTCGACTACCAGGGCATCGCCGAACAGTCGGAGGGAAACGCCGACTTCGATCTCATCGTTCCTCAGATTCCGCGCGGATGGACGTCGAACGAAGCCAGCCTCGATCGGCTCAATGACTCTGAATACACCTCGTGGTACATGTCGTTCATCGGCCCCGAGGACCAGTGGGTGAGCATCGAACAGTCCAAGTCGAGCGAGAACTGGGCGAAGAAGAAGACCGACGGCGCGATCGCCGCCGAGAAGGTCACCGTCGGCGGTGCCGACTTCCAGATCTACCGCACCGATGATGCGAAGGAATACTGGGTCACCAACAAGGGCGATGTCTACGTCGTGCTGACCGCAACCGCCGCACCCGATACCATCAACACCTTCGCCGACCAGGTCGCCGCACAGCTCAAGTGACCGCTGTGGGCCGGACTGAGTGATCAGTCGGTGCCTGCACTGTCGACCTGTGAGAGGTGGTCAGTGCTCAGTCGGCGTCGTCGGAGGTTTCCTGGCGTGCCTTGTCGAGGCGTTCCTTGGCCCCGTCGAGCCATGACTGGCAACGATCGGCCAGTGCCTCGCCGCGCTCCCACAGCCGGAGAGACTCTTCCAGCGGCAGATTGCCGGTCTCGAGACGTTTGACGGTCATGACGAGTTCTTCGCGAGCCTGTTCGTAGCTGAGCGAATTGATTTCGGGCTGATCCTGCTGGGTCGTCGGTTCGGTCATCGGAGTCTCCTTCGTGGAAATGGTGGAACTGTGCTGGTCTGTCTGTGCGGAGCTGGGGCGGTGTCGACGAACGGGATCGTCCGGTGAACCTTCAGCTCTCGGATCCGTTCGCCGTCTCGGCAGCGTCGTTCGCATCGTCGGTGGAATCGGATGCGGGTTCGGGGGTGACGTCGGTGACCGCGGCATCGAAACGGCCATGGGCGACGCGCACATGCACCGCATCCCCGCTTGCGACCTCGGCGGCGCTGCGCACCGCCTGTCCGGCATCGGTCTGGACGACTGCGTACCCGCGTTCGAGGGTGCGCAGGGGCGAGAGTGAGCGGGCCTGTGAACGGAGATGGTGGATCTCGTTCTGCGCCTGAATGACAAGACCGGTCGTCGCTTGCAGGCTGCGGCGACGAATCGTCGCCAATTCGTTCTCATGAGCGATGATCATCGTCTGCGGTTCGGCCAGGACCGGTCGAGAGCGCACCGCGGTGAGCATCTCCTGTTCGCGGTCGAGGATGCGATGGACTGCGGCTTCGAGTTCGGCCCGGGCGCGCAGCAGGTTCATGCCCTCCTCGGCGACGTCGGGAACGATCCGCTTGGCAGCATCCGTCGGGGTCGAAGCTCGCATATCTGCGACTTCGTCGAGGATGGGCCGGTCGGCCTCATGCCCCACTGCAGAGACCACCGGAGTGCGTGCGGCGGACACGGCACGGACCAGAGCTTCGTTGGAGAAGGGAAGGAGATCTTCCATGCTGCCACCGCCGCGGGCGATGACGATGACGTCGATCTGCGGGTCCTCGTCGAGTTCGGCGAGGTTCTTCATCACTCCAGGCACCGCGTCAGGTCCCTGGACCGCACAGTTGCGGATCTCGAATTCCGCGGCCGGCCAGCGCAGGTGCACATTTCGCACAACATCTTTCTGCGCGTCGGAGTCACGGCCGGTGATGAGCCCGATCCTATTGGGCAGGAACGGCAGTCGCAGTTTGCGGCTGGGGTCGAAGAGCCCTTCTGCGGCCAGCTGCTTCTTCAGCCGCTCCAGACGAGCGAGCAGCTCGCCGAGGCCCACGGCGCGGATGTCGTTGGCGCGCATCGTGAGTCGACCGGTCTTCGTCCAGAAGTCGGCTTTGAGGTTGGCGACGACATGACTGCCCTCGGTCAGCGGAGCACCGGTGCGCTCGAGGACGTTCTTCCAGATCTGAACGGGCAGGGACATTTCGACATCGGTGTCGCGCAGGGTGAGGTAGCTGGCCTTGCCGCGATGGTTGAGCTCGACGACCTGTCCTTCGATCCACACGCTCGACATGCGATCGATATAGGACTTCATCTTCGACGAGAGCAGGCTCAGCGGCCACGGGTTCTCCGCGGTGGTCTCGGCCGCGGTGGCCGCGAGCTCCTTCGGCTCGACGGTTTCGCCGAGTGTGCCGGGAGTGCCGGAAATTCTTTGCGCCATGGTAAGTCCCCTTCCGAGCCCCAAGCCTAACGAACGACACGGACACAGCCCATTTCTCGGCTCCCGCCAGTCCGCCGCTTCTTCGGCGGGCATCCGCTTCTGCACCGTGCGTGCGGTCACCCTGGCCGCCACCGCCGGCCCCTGCTTAGACTGGAGAGGTGACTGCCGTTTCCGTACCCACCCCGACGATGCCGCGCCGGCGTGTGCCTGCCAGCGATATCCGCACCCCCGAGGGCACCGAACAGCGGGTGCTGCTGGCTGCCCCGCGCGGCTACTGCGCCGGGGTCGATCGCGCGGTGATCGCAGTCGAGCGTGCCCTTGAGCATTTCGGTGCGCCGATCTATGTGCGCAAGGAGATCGTGCACAACCGGCATGTCGTCGAAACCCTGTCCGACCGCGGTGCCGTCTTCGTCAATGACACTGATGAAGTGCCGGAAGGGGCACGGGTCGTATTCTCCGCTCACGGAGTCTCACCGGTCGTCCACGCCGAGGCAGCCGAACGATCACTGTCCACGATCGATGCGACCTGCCCGCTGGTGACGAAGGTCCACAAAGAAGCGATCCGGTTTGCTCGCGACGGTTTCCGGATCCTGCTCGTCGGCCATGCCGGACACGAAGAGGTCGAAGGAACCATGGGAGAGGCGCCGGAGCACATCACGCTCGTGCAGAGTCCCGACGATGCACGCACCGTCGAAGTCCCTGATTCAGAGAAGCTCGTGTGGATCTCCCAGACGACGCTGAGCGTAGACGAAACGATGGAGTCCGTCGAGATTCTGCGCGAGCGTTTCCCGCACCTGCAGAATCCGCCCAGCGATGACATCTGCTATGCCACACAGAACCGGCAGGTCGCAGTGAAGAAGATTGCTCCCGAGGCGGATCTCGTCCTCGTCGTCGGTTCGGCGAACTCCTCGAACTCTGTGCGTCTTGTCGAAGTCGCGCTCGAACACGGGGCGAAAGCCGCGCACCGTGTCGACTTCGCCCGCGAGATCGACGAAACCTGGTTCCACGATGTCGCCACCGTCGGGCTCACCTCAGGAGCGAGTGTTCCCGAGACTCTTGTCCAGGACGTGCTCGGGCTGCTGGCCGACTACGGCTTCGACAGCGTTGACGAGGTCATCACCGCCGAGGAAGACCTCCTGTTCTCCTTGCCGAAGGAACTGCGCAAACTCGGCTGAAGCTCCAGCCCCTGTGCGGCAGGGCAACCCGGGGCCGCCTGCGGTCGACTGTTCAGTGCGTACCGGTCTGTCGATCGCGCAGATCTGTGGGGCCACTGTGGTCGAATGCCGTCGAGTGAGGACGCGACAGCTCTTCGGCACTGACGCCTCGAGCACGGGTATCGAGTTCGGCAACGGTGTCGAGTTCATCGGCGACGATCCCTGTCGACGGGAACTTCCGCGCTGTGACGAGGAACCGGGACTCCAGGGAGGAGACGAACCGGTTGTAGTCCTCGACGGACCGGTCGAGGCTCGCACCCAGCCGCGACACATGCGTGACCAGTGTGCCGATGCGTTCATAGAGTTCTGTGCCCAGCCGCAGCACCTCGGAGGCCGAGGTCGACATGTCGGCTTGGCGCCAGTTGAGCGCGACCGTCTTGAGCAGAACGAGCAGTGTTGCCGGTGAGGCGAGGACGACGTTCTTGCCCAACGCATGATCGATCATCTTCGGGTAGCTGGCTGCGGCCGACGAGAGGAGACCGTCGGTGGGGACAAAGCAGACGACGAAATCAGGGGAGGAGTCGAAGGATTTCCAATACTCCTTCGACGCCAGCGCATCAACATGCCGCAGCAGCGCTCGGGCATGGTCATGGCCACCCGCCGCAGCCCCGCCGGCTGCCTCGGTGGTCTCTTCACTGATTCTGGCCGACAGGGGTGTCTTCGCATCGATGACGATCGTGCCGCCGCCAGGCAGGTGGACGACCATATCGGGGCGATGACGCTTCCCGTCGCGGTCGGCAGTGACTTGAGTGTCGAAGTCCACGTGGGGGAGGAGCCCCGCATATTCGACGATGCGTTTGAGCTGCACCTCACCCCAGTCACCACGGTGAGTAGTCGAATTCAGGGCGTTGGCCAAGGACCCGGTCGATTCCTGGAGTCGAAGGTTCTGCTGACTGAGGTGGCCGATCTGGGAGTTCAGCCGGGTGATCTGTTCGATCTGCGTGCGGTCCTGGGTCTGGAGATTGTCCTGGAGGCTCTTCACACTCGCCGCCAACGGCCCGATGGCTGCGGTGATCTCACCGGCCATCTGCGCATCGGCTTCGAGGTCTTCGGTGCGTTCGGACAGGATGCGGGAGGTCGTCTCCGCTCGGGTGATCCTCTCAAGGTAGCGCGAACGCGTGAGCGTGCGCCCGAGGAGGAACCCGAGGACGGCGGCGAAGAGGATCGCCACGACGAAGGCGATGATGACTCCGGATGCGGGGAAAGCATTCATGACTCCAGGGTGACAGAGGGCACGGACACGAGAATTCGAGGACCACCTCGGCGGCGGCTAGACTTGGATATCGTGGCTTTGACTATTGGAATCGTGGGGCTGCCGAATGTCGGCAAGTCGACCATGTTTAACGCACTGACCAAGAACCAAGTTCTCGCGGCGAACTACCCGTTCGCGACGATCGAACCGAACGTGGGCGTGGTCCCTCTGCCCGACGTCCGATTGACGCGGTTGGCGGAGATCTTCGGTTCCGAACGCATCCTCAACGCGACCGTCGACTTCGTCGACATCGCCGGGATCGTGCGCGGTGCCTCCGAAGGCGAGGGCTTGGGCAATCAGTTCCTCGCCAATATCCGCGAAGCCGACGCGATCTGTCAGGTCATCCGTGGGTTCGTCGACGACGATGTCGTCCACGTCGACGGCAAGATCAGTCCCGCCGATGACATCGACACGATCAACACCGAGCTCATCCTTGCCGACCTGCAGACGCTGGAAAAGGCGCGGCCGCGGATCGAGAAGGAAGTCAAGGGCAAGCGTGCCCCTGCCGAGCAGCTGACCGCGATCGACGCCGCCACCGAGATCCTCGAAGGCGGTCGGACGCTGTACCAGGCGATGCAAGCCGACAATTTCGATGTCTCAGCTCTGCGTGAGCTGCAGCTGATGACCGTCAAACCGTTCCTCTACGTGTTCAACGTTGATGACGATGTGCTCGGTGACGAGGGCAAGAAGAACGAGATGCGGTCCCTCGTGGCCCCGGTCGAGGCGATCTTCCTCGACGCGAAGTTCGAATCCGAACTCGCAGAACTCGATGAGGAAGAAGCCCGGGAGATGCTCGAGTCGACCGGTCAGGACGAAAGCGGGCTCGACCAGCTCGCACGTGTCGGCTTCGACACTCTCGGTCTGCAGACCTACCTGACGGCCGGCCCCAAGGAATCCCGAGCCTGGACGATCCCGAAAGGTGCCACCGCCCCCGAGGCAGCCGGGGTCATCCACACCGACTTCCAGAAGGGCTTCATCAAGGCTGAGGTCGTCTCCTTCGGTGATCTCGATGCCAACGGAACGATGGCGGCGGCGAAGGCCGCCGGCAAGGTCCGGATGGAAGGCAAGGACTACGTCATGGTCGATGGCGACGTGGTGGAGTTCCGGTTCAACGTGTGATCCGTGCTGGGGTGGAACCTCGTCAGTTGACGGTCTGCACGACCTGCACCAGATGTCCGTCGAGGTCCTCGACCCAGGCGATGAGCAGACGGTCGAGCCATGGCTCGGGCAGCTTGATGGGCGTCGCGCCGAGCTTGACCAGACGTGCATAGCCGGCAGGAACGTCGTCCGTCCAGAGGATCAACGCTGCACGCTGGCCGTCCGCGACAGGATCGAGCCCGTGGTCATCGCGGGTGCTGGTCTCGGTCGCGAGTCCGATCCGGTACTCGTCGAGGACGAGATCGACGTGGATCGGTGTCCCTGTCCGGGGCGTGCGGAACACTTCGTCGAAGCCGAGGCCACGATAGAACTCCGCTGCACGGTCGATGTCGCGCGTGAACAGAACGACCTGGGGTGTTCGAAAGACCGTCATGTCGTCAGTTTGCCATGGGCAGGGATGACAACAGGATGAGAGAGCAAGCCCCCAGGCGCGAGCTGCCACCTGGTCGGCGCGCAGATCAGGGAGTTGTGCCACCTGAGCCTGGTGAAGCGACCATTGCGCCGATGTCGAGGAGATGGCCGTATGTGCCGGAACACGGTGAAGATCCGGGTTAACGTCTAGCGTTATTGACGGTTGCCGTTATACAATGGGTTCATGATCAGATCGTTCGGGAGCAAGGACGCCGAGCGGATCTGGCATGAGCAGTACGTCAAGAGCGTTGACCGGACGGTGCAGCGGGCGACCTTGCGGAAGCTGGAACTCATCCACGCGGCGAAGGATGTCGAGGACCTCAGGGCACCGCCAGGCAACCGCCTGGAGCGTCTGGTCGGCGACCGACGCGGGCAGCACAGCATCCGCGTCAATGCGCAATGGCGTCTCTGCTTCGTCTGGAGAGATGGAGGTGCGGACAATGTCGAACTCGTCGACTACCACTGAGAGCGACCTGATCGAGCCGATCCACCCGGGAGAGATCCTGATGGAGGATTTCATCGAGGGCTTCGGTATCACGCAGAACAAGCTCGCCGTGTCCATCGGTGTGCCGCCGCGCCGGATCAACGAGATTGTGCACGGCAAGCGGGGGATCACCGCTGATACTGCGATCCGTCTGGCGCGCTACTTCGGAACGTCCGAGGAGTTGTGGATGAACTTGCAGTCGAACTACGAGCTGCGGCTCCAGCGCCGTGCACTGCACGACAAGGTTGCCGCGATCACGCCGTTGCAGGTCGCATGAGCAACTCGCTCCAAGGAGACATGGACGGTCCGTAACAGCAATGGAGTGGTCGTCGGTGCCACGCTGATCGATCGCCACTTTCCGTATGTCGCTGAAGTGCACCTCACCGTCGTCGACCGGTCAGTTCACGGGACCGGCGTCGGCACCGCAATGCTCAGGGCCGTCGAAGTCGATGCGGTTTGCCGTGAGGTGCGGCTGTTGCAGGTGAAGACCGTCGGAGCCTCGCACCCAGATCCCGGATATGCGCGCACTCGGCTCTTCTATGAGCGGTGGGGTTTTCTGCCGCTTGAGGAGACCGCGCTCTGGAGTCAAGGCACCCCTGTCTGATCATGGTGAAGTCGCTGCCTCGCGAACAGCAGGTACGCCCTGACGATCCCTGTATCATCGAGGTTTTGAGAGGTATGCGGGCACGAGCGTTGCGCGAGTTCCACCCAGAAGTTGGTATCGGTCGGAACTCGGTGGAGTTCCGGTTCAACGTGTGAGTCTCGAAGCGACAGAACGGCCTCATTTGCTGAAGCAGACGATGCCGTTCCGCTAATCGACCATGGCCGTATGCGGGGGAGCGGACCGGTTTGCTCGACGTGGCTCGTGGCGCCACTGTTGGCGGTGGAGCTCGGGGCCAGGGCTGCCCTCATCACCGGAATCGAGCCGACCTGCCCGCGTCGACGTCGAATGGTCAGGCTGAGTCAATCAGCCCCATCGAGCGCGGGCGCCGCATGAAGTCATGGACTACCGGACCTCTAGATCGTTCAGCTGATCGGTGATGCTGCGGGGTTCGCGCTCCAGGAGTCGCGAGAGTGTGGGGTCCGCACCTGAGAAGTGTCCGCTCCTGGTGGCTTGGAACATCGATAGGGTAAAGCGCGCGACGGCCTCGGGCATTCCGCTGGTGGTCGCATCGGACACCCATTTCTCGTCTTCGATGACGATGCGATCGATCTGGCGGCCGGTGATCTCGGACGCGGAGGCGGCGAAGTCCGCGAGGGTGACTGGCTGAGGCAGCGTCAGATCGATCGGCCCGTCGAAGGGGTCATCAGCGGTGAGGATCGCAGCGGCGGCCTCTGCAGCATCTCGCCGATCGACCCAAGAGAAGGGGCCGTCGGCGGGCATGGCGATCACGCCCGTTTCCTGCCACGCGCCGAGCAGCTGGGCGGGATCGCCGTAGAAGCCGTTGCGCAAAGCAGTCCAGGCGACTCCGGATGCTGCGAGATGCTGTTCGGTGGCGGCGTGGATCGCGAGCGGCGGGTACGGCGTGTCGAAAGCCGTCCCCTGGGCGCTCGTGTACAAAATCCGCTGTGCTCCTGCATCGACGGCAGCATCAATCGCCCTATGGTGCTGCGCGACGACGTCAGAAGAGAGGTCGCTCGAGGAGACCAGGAGGACCTGCTCGGCGTCAGCGAAGGAGTGGCGCAGGGCCGGGGTCGTCGTAGCTGCCTTGCCGCACGCGGACTCCGCGAGCGGCAAGGTGCGCCGCACGCGTGGGGTCACGGACGCTGACACCGATCTGGTGTGGCGGCATCCGCTTGAGGAGGTGGTCGACCGTGGCCCCATTGAGAGTGCCTGTAGCTCCGGTCACAACAATCATCTGAACGTCCTTTCGTGCGGCGGTGACCCGGCATGCTGCTTTGGTCGAACGCCGGGCGGGGATGAACGTGAAGTTGACTCTCATGGTCAACTTCCCCGCGATCCATCCTGCATTAACTTGACTGCTAGGATCAAGTTAGTCGTCGATCCGGAAGGAGCCTGCACCATGACCGACTCTCGAGGCGCGTCAGCTCTGCGGGCGGATGCCCGCCGAAACGTCGATCGGATCCGGCATGCGGCGGCGCAGGTTTTCCGGGAGCAGGGGTTCTCTGCACCGCTCGAGGAGGTCGCCGCAGCCGCCAAAGTGAGCAAGGCGACCATTTTCAATCGGCTCGGCGGGAGGATCGGGCTGATCGATGCCGTCATCGACGACGTCGTCGCGGTGAAGCTGCGGGCCATCATCGAGGATGCGCGGTCCGTTGTCGAGGTCCGAGAGCGGATCTGCTCCTACGTTGGAGCGCTCCGGGACCTGCAGTATCGACTTCCAGCAGTGAATGATGTCCTGCTGCAGGTGTACCGCGACTCCGAGCCTCTGCTCGCTCTGTGTCATGCTGGGACGGCTTTTCACGACAGCCTCGTCGCTCAAGGGCATGCCGCAGGCGTCCTGGCTCCCGACTTCACCCCTGCTGACTTCCACGCACTCGCTCGAGACAATGCTCTGGCCCTCAAGCACGGTGGTCGGCCGACTCGGGCCGACTACGATCGCCGAACCGCGTTCGTGCTCGGTGGGATCTGCGCATCGTCATGTGCGTCCGATTAGCCTCGCGGGGTCGAAGAGACTGCCCTGGGTGCAGGGTGCTCTGCAGTCTGCAACATCCCGCTCCTCGTCTTCGCCGCACACGAAACAGCAAGATTGTGCGAATCGACCTGAGTTAGAGTGACCCCTGGCATCAGCATGTGATCGCAACGATGAGATCTGCGTTAGGGGAATACCAGCCCGAAAGATCGAAAGTCGAGGACCGAAGATGACAGGCAACAAGAGTTCGTCACAGCTGTCGGTGTCGCAGAACGTCGCCCATACACTTCGAGCCACAGGTCTCATCCTCGCGCTCATGCTGGGTGCGATCTCTGCGGTCTTCGGCCTCGCATCGCTCATTCCCGGGCTTGGCCCACTCAGTCCGATCGCGTCTCGATGGGCTCCCACCGTGGCGCCGCCGGTAGCGCTGGCGGGGTTGATTGCGCTCCTGATCGGAATCGCTGCTGTGCGCAGGGGTACTCGACGAACCGGAGCGGTCGCAGCAGTGCTGGGCGGGGTCGGCACGCTGGGGAACTTCGCGGTCATCATCGTCCTCGTCGGCGCCATCTCGGCCGCCGGCGGCACGGTGAACCTTTTCACCGCAACGTTCGGGCTGTCCGCAATAGACGCGGCGACGCCCGATCGACAGGAAGTGTACGACAAGACCGGATCCGGCGACGACCTTTCCGTATCGATCTACGAACCGGAGGGCGTGACAGGCTCGGCACCGACGATCATGTACGTTCACGGGGGCGGTTGGATCGCGGGCGAGCCGAACGCTTCGAGCTCGGAGCTCCGCGAACTCGCTGATCACGGCTACCTGGTCGTCTCGGTCGAATACGAACTCGCGAGCCTGGACAACGCAACCTGGCAGAGCGCGCCCTCGCAGGTTGCGTGTGCGGCGAGCTGGATTCAGACCCACTCAGATGCGCTCGGTGCAGATATGGACCGCCTCGTGTTCTGGGGCGAGAGCTCAGGCAGCAACATGGTCGCCAATACCGCCGGCGCCGCAGCCCAAGGCACCGCCGAATCGTCATGTGGTGGGAAGGTTCCGGTTCCGGCCGCTGTCGTCGCAGATTACCCTGCGTTCGACGTGACTGGCCTTTACGAGAACGCTCCGGCCGGCCCTGGAGCGGGAGCCGGCACTCGCCTTTTTGCCACCAGCTACACGGGTGGCACACCGGAGGAATATCCGGAACGCTACGCAGCGGTGAATTCCGTTACTCATCTCGAGGATCCCGCGCCTCCGATGCTCATGATGACTGCGATGCGCGATGACGTCATCACCCCAGCCGACCAGTTTGCATGGGCGGAAGCGGCCCGAAGCCGTGGAGTCGACGTCCAGACCGTGCGTATTCCACTCGCCAACCATGCCTACACGCAGAAATCGAAGAACTCACTCGGCAGTCAAGGTCATCTGAGCATCGCAGAGGCATACCTGTCCGAACGGCTTCGCTGACCCCTGCCTCCCGACCCGAAAAGCGCTTCGGAGGTGCGCAGGAAGCTTCAGGACAAGATTGATGATCACCAATTGGCTATGGTGGTGCCGGAAGGGGCATACCGGTCCCACCCATATTCGAATCAGGAGTCTTCGATCATGAGCTTCAGCGTCTATCTCTCCGGCGAGATCCACACCGACTGGCGTGACGAGATCCAACACGGTGCCAAGGCGGCCGGCCTGGATGTCGTGTTCACTGCACCGGTGACCGACCACCCTGCCAGCGATGCCGCCGGCGACCACCTCGGTGAGAATGACAGCCAGTTCTGGCGGGATCATCAATCAGCCAAGGTCAATGCGATCCGCACACGTACCCTGATCGAGAAGGCTGACATGGTTGTGGTGCGCTTCGGCGACAAGTACAAACAATGGAATGCTGCCTTCGACGCTGGATACTGCGCCGCACTGGGCAAACCCTATGTGACTCTCCACGACGCCGACATCATCCACCCGCTCAAAGAAGTCGACGCCGAGGCCAAAGCCTGGTGCACGACAACCGATCAGGTCGTCGAGACCCTGCGCTACATTCTCAGGGACTGAGCCTGTCACCATCTCGTCATCGACTCGGCGACGACGTACCTTTCCGACGACATCACCTGCCGTGCTCCAGGAGTAGATTTGGACGGCAAAGACGCCGATCAGAAATTCATCGGCGGTTTCGCCCCAATACTCATCGGTCCGCCCGAGCAGAACTGAAGCGAGTACATGGCATGACTCCCGAACAGAACATTCTCATCGAACGCATCCGCGCCCTGCTTGTCGACGATCCGTGACAACAGCCAGCTGTCCTCCTGGGTCGAGATCGCGATGGAATACAATCGCGCCGTGACGGGCGGACGCTCGTGAGTGCAGTTCAATGACTTCTGCCCCGCTGGCGGGCAGGGAGGTCCGATATGTGTGACAACTCGGTGATCCCATCGTTCAACCCGAGCGAGGACTGGTACGCAGACTGGCCGCACGGAGTGTCGACGTCGGTTCAGATCCTCGCCTCTGTCACCGGAGCGGCGGCGACACGTGCGGTACAGCATTTCCTGGAACCCCTCACACACAACCCCGATGCCCGAGTGCCAGCCGGCGTCGACCTCTACTACCAGGGCGGTTTCACCGTCGAGACCATGCCGACGGATGATGCTGGCGCTCTGCAGATCGTTCTGGCGTCGGCAGGTGAGGACGGATTCGACTCGGTGCTGAGCGCAGCCGATGACCTCACTGCGGCACTTCGGGAAACCTCGGGTGAGGTCCGGCTCACCTGGCACGAGTTGGCAGCCACCAGAGCGCCCTGACCCGAGACCTGGAATGACGGGCCCACCAGGGTGAACCCGACGCCGAGGCCGAAGCCTGGTGCACGACAACCGATCAGGTCGTCGAGCCCCTGCGTTGCATTCTCAGGGACTGATCCCGTCACCAGCTCGTCAGTGCCGGTGACGTTCCCGGAATCCATCGATGTGATTGGATGGGGCCATGGCACACCACCTCGATCTCAACGATGATGACCGCAGGCACCTCGAGCGCTGTGTGGATTTGGCACGCGAGGCTCTCGACGCAGGAGACGAACCCTTCGGCTCCGTGCTCGTCTCCGGTGACGGGCGTGAACTCTTCGCCGATCGCAACCATGTCGCCGGCGGAGACCACACCCGTCACCCCGAGTTCGAAATCGCTCGCTGGGCGGCCGAGCACCTCGCCCCGAAAGAACGAGAGAAAACGACCGTGTACACCTCGGGCGAGCACTGCCCGATGTGTTCGGCGGCGCACGCGTGGGTCGGCCTCGGACGCATCGTCTACGCCAGCAGCAGCGAACAGCTCACAACTTGGCAGAGAGAATGGGGAGTGGCACCCGGGCCCGTGCTGCCGCTGCCGGTGCGAGCCGTGGCCCCCGGACTCGACGTGGACGGACCAGACTCGGAACTCAGCGAGCAGGTGCGAAGGCTGCAGGCACGGCTGCACGGGATCGAACTCTGAACTCGGCCGGCCGGACGTGCTCCCCACGGAGCTGAGCCCTGCGATACAGTGATCTGGATCATACTGCTAGTTCGACCTGCACCCGAGGAGTCCTGCCGTGGCGATTGATGAAATCGACTTCACTTCGAGCAACGACCGCGATACCATCCACGGCTGGCTCTACACACCGACCACCACGCCGACCGGAATCATTCATCTCATCCACGGTCTCGGCGAACACTCCCGACGCTACCTTCACCTCATCACAACCCTCCTCGACTCCGGTTTCGCCGTCGTCGCCGATGACCATGCCGGGCACGGGAGGACGGCGATGCAATCAGGGATCTGGGGCGACGCCGGCGACGAAGCAGCCCGCATCGTCGTCAGCGATGAGCTGACGCTGCAGCGTAAGGCCCGTGAGATTCTCCCGGGCCTGCCGTACATCGTGTTCGGCCACAGCTGGGGATCGATGATCGCCCGTGTCATGGCCTCCCACCCGGATGCCGACCTCGCCGGGCTCGCCTTGTGCGGGGTCGCTGCGCAGATGCGCGGGATCGACCAGACCATCGACCGGGATGAGCTCGCCGAGGCGGCCATCGGCGACCGACGGGCCGACCCTGCATCCGATCACTTGGTGGGCCAGCTCTTCGACGGATTCATCGAACGTTTCGGTCCGGATGCCGGCCCCACCGCCTGGGTCGCCCTCGACGAGGCTGTCGTCGCCGATCATGGGCGCGACCCCTTCAACAACTTCGGCGCCCCGATGAGTGCGCGATTCCTGCAGGGGTTCGTCGACCTCTATGACGGTGCCAATGCCGATTCCTGGTACGCGACGATCCCCAGCGGTCTGCCGGTGCTCATCCTCGCAGGTGACCAGGATCCTGTCGCGAACTACGGCGAAGGCGCCTATCACGTCGCGAACCGCCTCCGCGCGACCGGACACGACGATGTGCGCACCCGCGTCTTCGCCGGAGTCCGCCACGAAGTCCACAACGAACCGACCACCCGCCTCGAGGTCGAGGCGGAGATCGTCGACTTCGCTTCCCGCGTCAGCAATCGGACGAGGCCCGTTCAAACGAACGAGAGCTGAATCCGTGAACCCGGCAGAAAGCTCGAACCGCAGTGTGAATTGGCCACGGGCGACACCCATCGTCACCGACAGGCTGCAGCTTGAGCCGCTCGCAGTCCACCATGCGTCGGAGATGGTGGAGACACTGTCCTCACCCGACCTATACACCCATATCGGTGGGACGAGCCCGAGCCTGTCCGAACTCGAACGACTCTATGCACTCCAATCCGCAGGTGCCTCTCCGACCGGTGACGCCGGCTGGCTGAACTGGATCGTTCGCGAAACGGCTGAGTCCGCTGCAGTCGGATATGTCCAGGCCACAGTGACAACAGTCGAAACCGGTTATCAAGCCGACATCGCTTGGGTCATCGGCGTCGACAGTCAAGGGCAGGGATTCGCAACCGAGGCGGCCCGAGCCATGGTCGATTGGCTGGCGGATCACCTCGTGACTGTATTGCAAGCGGCCATCCATCCTGACAACGCCGCTTCCGCCCGAATCGCTGACCGTCTCGGACTGCAGCCGACCGACGAGATCGACGACGGTGAAGTCATCTGGCGAGCAGAGACGAGGACAGAGGAATGACCATGTCGAAACCGACTACGACGGACCTGCCGGGCATCATCGACACCGTCGGGTCCTGGCAGCGCGAAGGACTGCCTCTGCAGGTTCATCCCGGCGACCTGGGCTGGTATCAGCGTTTCGGAGCCGAAGCGCTCGCCTCGGCCCTGCGGGTGTGGACGGTCGGTGACGACCCCGCGGCCGTCGGATTCCTCGACGAATCCGAACTCATCCGAATGGCCATCTCACCCGATCACTCCGATGACCAAGCGCTCGCCGAGGCGATCTTGGCCGACTTCACCGGAGATCTCACCGAACTGCTGCCTGCAGGGAAGGGCATCGTCGAAGCTCGATTCGGATCCGCCCTGCAACATACCCTCACCGAGGCGGGATGGGGATCCGACGAAGCGTGGACCACGCTCCACCGAGATCTGAGCGAACCGATCCCATCCGTTACCCAGCGGATCGAAACGGTCGACCCCGACAGAGCAGATAACCGTATCGCCGACCGTATCGCGGTCGAATCCTCGGCTTTTCCCGGGTCCTCATTGACTGCGGACCGTTGGCGGTCCATGGCCGACGGTCACGCTTACAAGCAGGCCAAATGTCTCGTCGGATTTACCGCCGACGGCGCTCCAGCCGGTGCCACAACCGTTTGGTCGGCCGGCCCTAGGCGCCCCGGTGTCATCGAACCACTCGGCGTCCACGGCGACCACCGGGGTCACGGATTCGGAGTCGAGATGACACTGGCCGCGGCCGCGGCGCTGAGGGAGATGGGAGCCTCGAGCGTCACCGTTGCCACGCCGACATCGAACACAGTCGCCGTCGCCACTTACCGTGCGGCTGGGATGAGCATCCTCGGCGAAGTCAGGGATTTCTGTCGACCCTGAACCGTATCAAACAGACGCACCTGCGATGAAGGCCGCCTGCGCGACATGCTGGATCGCATCGTCGATGATCGAGACCATCCGAACGCCACGAGTGACTGCGGGAGTCCAGTTCCTGTCGATGACTTCGTCGAAGTCATCCTCGGAGAGCGTCTTTGCATAGTCGGTGAACGCGTTCAGAGTAGCGGCGAGGTAGTCGACGAGCAGCTGTTGATCGTCGACCTTGATCTCTGCCGCCTGTTCGGGACTGTGTCCGTAGCCGAAGGTCTCGCCGATCTCGCCGAGATCGAACCGGTTCCGGAAGTCCTCCCACTGCTCGGGCTTGCCCGTGAGGGCTGAGAGCTGCACGTCGATCTCACGGCCGCTGTGCCACAGCAGCCAGGCGACGGAATTCGGATGACCGCCCAGACGGCTGTTGAGCTGTTCGGGGGAGAGGTCGGGCAGAGCTTGTGCTGCCTGGAGAGGGCGCTGGGACAGGTCGGTGAGAATGTCGATGCTGTTCATGTCGCCCATTCTGCTCTTCACGTCAACCGCTGTCACCACCGGGGCTCAATCGAGACGGGGCCTGCGGCGGTTGCGTTTGATCTCCGAGCGGCGCTGTTCGGACCTGACTCGTCTGCGCCGGGAATTCCTGGACGGCTTCGTTGCTCGTCTCTGCACCGGCGGAGCCAGCGCATCGCGCAGCAGCTGCGCCAGACGCCTCCGCGCGTCCTGGCGATTCTTCAGCTGAGAACGCTGCTTCTCCGAGGTCACGGTGAGTACCGTGCCCGACAGGCGAGGCGACAATCGGCCGAGCACCCGCTCGCGCTGAGTCTCGGTGAGGAAGCTCGCCGAAGCCAGATCGAGGCTCAGCTGCACCCGCGAATCAGAGGTGTTGACATGCTGGCCGCCGGGGCCGGAAGACCGGGAGAACTGTTCGGAGATCTCTGCTGCGGGGATGACGAGTCCGGTCGGGATCCCCGGCCCGGACGGCACCCGCACATCACCGTCCATCTCAGTTCGACTCCGCTTCGCCGCTGCGCGGATCTGCTTCGGGGCTCTCCTCACGCAGACTCGGAACGATCTGCAGATGCGGGCGGATGCCGTGCTTGTCGGCATAGAACGCGCGGATCCGGTCCATGTCATGGACCAGGTCATCGGTCATGTCCAAGGTCGGGCCGAGCCCAGTGGTGTGTGTGGCCGAATCAAGATATCCCAAGGTCACGGGCATGCCGGTCTGACGGGCGATGCGGTGGAAGCCGGATTTCCAATGCGAGTGTCCGCCGCGAGTGCCGTCCGGGGTGATGACGAGGCCGAAGACTTCGCCGGCGCGGACACGTTCGACCATCTCGGTGACGATTCTGCTGGGATCGGACCGATCGACGGGGACCCCTCCGAGTCCACGCATGATCGGACCCCGCCAGCCGGTGAACAGAGAATGTTTGCCCAGCCAATGCACCTTCACCCCCAAGCGCCAGGCGATGGCGAGCATGAGCGCGAAGTCCCAATTGGACGTGTGCGGTGCGCCGATGAGTACGGTCGGGCGCTGTGGGGCGGGCTCGCTGACGAGCTTCCACTTGCTGAACGTCCAGAATGTGCGAGCGAGGAGGCGTCGGATCATGATCTCAACGGTAGAGCACGCGCATCTGCAGGCCTACCGGCGCCCATGAATGCGGGGTGCGAATCGCGCATGGGCGGCCGCCAGCACCGGGTAGAGCCGACGATGGCTGAGGACGAACCCGCCCTTCACGAGCAGCCGTGGGTTGAGGTTGCGGCCGCGCCGTCGACGGGTCGCGTCCTCAGTGAGAATATAAGCCAGTGCCTTCGGCCCTCGGCGCACCGCCTGTTCGAAGACAACCTCCACGATGTCGTGCCAGGGCAGCAGCGTGCCGGGCAGAACCTCACCATGCCGGGCCAACGCGACGCCTGCGGGGGAGAGAACGAGGGACTCGCGCCTGCGCATCCGCACCACCACAGCGATCGGTGCGACGACTAAGCACCCGACGATGCCGACGACGAGAGCCCAGATGCGCAGATTGGCGACGATGATCCACCGGCTGCGCCCGTCCTGGAGCGTTGCGGTGACGATGACGACGAAGAAGGCGAGCAGGCCGATCCCGATGACAAAGGCAAGAACCAGAACGAGGATGGAATGTCGGTTCGAGGAGGGGATGAGCACCGATCGACCGTGCTCCAACGTGGCCACGACAGCGGTAGGGGAGAAGTCGTCGGCCATGGTCATCAGAATACCCCGCGCCGGCGTGGTCCGAACCGAAGAACGGACGATCATCGTCGACGGCTGAGATGCGCTCGCCGAGGCGGTCGACGGCTCCGGTCTCACCTGTCCGGGAATATTCGCGCCGGAGACATCGCTGTACCGAGCACCAAGCATCACCGACAACGGAGGTAGATATGTCTGATTCAGCTCGTGTCGTCATTCTCGGCGGCCATGGAAAGATCGCGCTCCTGGCAGCACCCAAACTCACGGCTGCGGGCTTCGCCGTTGACTCAGTGATCCGCAATCCTGACCAGTCCTCCGACGTCGAAGCCGCAGAGGCCAACCCGGTCGTGCTCGACATCGAAACCGCCGACACCCAGGCGCTCGCCGACGTCTTCGCCGGAGCCCAAGCGGTCGTGTTCTCCGCCGGTGCCGGCGGCGGCAACCCTGACCGGACGAAGGCCGTTGACCTCGACGCTGCCAAGCGCTCTGTCGATGCCGCCGAACAGGCCGGCGTCAAGCGCTTCGTCATGGTCTCCTACGCCAGCGCGAGTGTCGACTCCGACCGCGTCGATCCGGACAGCTCCTTCTACCCCTACGTGCAGGCCAAGAGTGGTGCCGATGAGCATCTGCGAGCCAGCTCGCTCGACTATACGATCCTCGGTCCCGGCGGGCTCACCCTCGAACCTTCCAGCGGCGAAGTCCTCATCGCCGACGCCGCTGGTGACCTCGACGGGCAGAAGCCGGCAGACGATGTGCGCGTGACCTCCCGCGAACTCGTCGCTGACGTCATGACCCACGTCATCGCCGAAACGGTGGCCGTGCGTGAGACCGTGAACTTCTACGACGGGCAGACCCCCATCGCCGAGGCGATCAGCTGACCTGATCATCCACACGGACACAGCCCCGTGCGATGGCCTGTCGTCTCCGATCGGAGACGACAGGCCATCGGTGTATTCAGTGCAGGTATGTCGAAGCTGCCGTCGAGGCCTTCCCAGAGCCAGATCCCGCGGCCGTCGAAGTAGGAGAACAGCGCCTGCGCTTGACCGATCGGCTGGTCGAAGGTGACGAACTCGCCGGCAGCGAAGCCGTCGAGGGAGACGAAGAGGTTGTTGACACACGCTTTGGCCATGAGCACCCCGATGTGATGGTTCGGCTGATGTCTGCAGTCGGATGGATAGCGTCGGTTCCCGGGAAGTGGACCCAGTGTAAGATTAAGTAGTTTCAGAATGCAATCACTGGAGGTGGATCGATGCCTGCACAGCCGCGCTCAGGATGTGCGATCAACGCCGCCGTCGAAGTCCTCGGCGACAACTGGTCGCTCATCGTCCTGCGCGACATCATCTTTGGCAATCGCCGGCACTTCCGCGAGCTGCTCACCCACAACAATGAGGGCATAGCCTCGAACATGCTCGCCAGTCGTCTGAAGAAGCTCATCGACGAAGGGCTGCTGACAAAGGCGGAAGCCGCACGCGGGCAGCGAGCCGAATACTCCCTCACCGAGGCTGGAATCCAGACTCTGCCGGTCATGGTCGCTCTCGGGAGCTGGGGGATGACCCACCGTGAGACCTCGCGGGAATTGACGATCCGCTCCCGCCTCATGGCAGAAGATCCGCAGCTCGTGGACGGCCTCATGGATGAACTCCGAGAGACCCACCTCGGAGTGCCCCGCCCGAACCCTGGTGCTCCGCGTTCCTCTCAGCGACTGCAGGCCGCCTACGAGGCGGAGATCGCCGGAAGTTGAATCAGATAGGGGCTATTGTCTCGGCAGTCTCAGCCGCTCCAGCTGCTTCCTTGAGGTGATCGAGACGATGCCGACCATTCTGCCGTCTGCCACGGTGCATGCCATGAATCCCAAGCGGCGGCCGCTCGGCGTCAAAACGAGGAGACCTGGCTCGCCGTTGACGTTGACCTTTCGAATTTCGATCCTGTCCGGATCGCCTCGCCGAATCGCTGTGAGCACCTCGTTCGCACCCATCTGGACCATGTGACCGCGGGCGGTGGTGCGGTGCCAAGTCAGACTCGGGTCGAGGATGTGCAACAGGGCGTCGAAGTCACTGTTCCGTGCGGCAGTGAGGAAGGCGTCGACGACAGCACGACGCTGCGCGAGCTCTCCTGAGGGACTTGGTGCGTCCTTGACCTTGCGCCGCGCCCGACTGGCGGCCATCTTCGCCGCCGCCTCCGAGGAACCGATGACGGCGGCGATCTCAGCAAAGGGCACTGAGAACATGTCATGCAGAACGAAGGCGAATCGCTCTTCCGGGCACAGTGAGTCGAGCACGATGAGCATGGCCGGTCCCAACAGATCCGACAGCGTCGCACTCTGCTCAGGAGTCAGCTCATCCTCGTTGACGATGGCTTCATCGACCCAGGCGTCAAGCGACGATTCTCCCCGGGCGGTACGGCGGCGGAGCATATCGAGACAGATTCGTCCGACGACACGGGTCAGCCACCCGCCGAGATTGTCGATGGACTCCGAACTGTGTCTCTCCCAGCGGAGCCACGCCTCCTGAACGGCATCCTCGGCGTCCGAGTGGGATCCGAGCACTCGTGTGGCCAGCGCGGTGAGGCGAGGGCGATGAGCTTCGAACTCTGAGATCGAAGGTGACTCCGCGATGGCTGTTACCTTTCCGGGCGGCGGTGCGTCATCGGAGTGAGAGCCAGACCGGGCTCTTTCGGCAAAGGAGAATTGCAATGATGGATATCGTACTATGGGTCGTCGCCGCCGCGATGGCATTGGCTTTCGGCATCGGCGGAGCCTCGCAGATCGTCCTGCCAAAGGAGAGATACCGTGCGCTCGCTCGCAGCCAGCACTGGGTGGATGATTTCGGCCCTGGGCATATCAAAGCCATCGGAACCATCAAGCTCCTCGGCGTGCTCGGGCTGATCGTACCGCCACTCGTCGGGATCCTCCCGGTGCTCTCACCGATCGCGGCGTGTGGACTCATGCTGGTGATGACAGGGGCGGCGACGACACGATTTCGTCGCAGCGAATGGGGCCTCATGGCAGGGGACACCGCATACCTGCTGGTGTTTGCGTTCCTCGCGTGGGGTCGATTTGCCCTGGCCCCGTTCGGCGGCTGAGTTGAACATCGCTCTTGTCCCCGGGGCCGATGTGTGCTTCTATGGAACAAGTGATTGCAAACTGCAAGCACCTATACTCCAGGCTGATCCCGAAGGAGCGATCATGTTCACAGGACTCATGGCCAATATCGTTGTCACCGGCGAGAAAGAAGCGACCGAATGGTACTCTCGACTCTTCGAAAGGCAGCCGGATGACAAGCCGATGGCGGGGCTGGCCCAATGGTGCTTCGACGAGAAGTTCGGCGTCCAGATCTGGGAGGACCCGCAGCGAGCCGGAGGCTCCAATGTGGTCATCGACGTGGACGACCTCGACACGATGGCCGAGCATCTGCGAGCGGCCGGAATCGACCACGACGAGCCGAGCCGCGGTGGCGGACAGCGCATCCTCCCGGTCAGCGACCCGGATGGAAATCAGGTGGTGTTCTTCGGTGAGTGACGCATCTTCCGATCAGGGTGCGCCGGTGGCCGCCACGATCAACCTCGGCGCTGATTTCGATCAGCCTGTCTCGAAGGTGTGGAACGCCTTCGCCGATACGAGGCAGCGCGTGCAGTGGGGAGTCCCCGAGGGAGAGGAGATGATCTGCGATATCGACGAGTTCCGCCCCGGCGGAGCGAGCCGCGCCCGTTGTGGGTCACCAGGAGTGTTGGAGTTCGTCTCCGCTGGGCAGTACTGCTCACTTGCGCCAGAGCGTCACCTCGTGACCACTGAGACCCTCACCAGAGACGATGAGATCCTCTCGACCGCGATCATCACTTGGACGTTTGCCGCGACTCCGACCGGCGCCCGCGTCGATCTCGTCGACCAGGTCGTGTCCTTCGCCGGTCAGGGGATGATCGACGGCCACCGCAGCGGCCACGAAATCTGCCTGCGACAGCTCGCAGAATTCCTCAGCTCTTCAGGTCCTGGGCCCAGGGAAGGTCGGCTCCTTCGCGACTGACGGTGATCGCCGCCAGCGCTGTGGCCCGTTCGGCCAGCGTCGTGAGCTCCGCTGCACCGAGACCGGACAGTCCCTGTGCTGAAGCGTGCAGATCGTGGATGAGAGAGACCATGAACGTGTCCCCGGCGCCGATCGTGTCCTTGACATCGACGTGTGCCGAGGCCACTGCCACTCGCGCCGAGGCGGTCGCCACGGTCGCGCCCTGACCCCCGCGAGTCATCGCCACGAGCGTCGGGCCCAAGCCGAGCAGGTGGCCGATCTGCGTCTCTTCGTCGAGGCCGGGATAGAGCCAATCGGCATCGGCATCGCTGAGTTTGAGGACATCGACGCGTCGAGCCAGATCCTCGAACCGCGGCAGGGCCTCCTCATGGGAGCCGATGATCGACGGCCGGATATTCGGATCGAAGCTGATGAGAGGACGACGTGACTGTGGCCCGGATTCCTCCGCAGCAGTGGTGAGGAGCCGATCGATCACGGCGGCACCGGGTTCGAGGAACGCTGCGATCGACCCGAAGTGCAGGACGGATCGCCCACTGCTGTCGAACAGCGAGGCATCGGGATCCCACCGCAGTCGGAACGTGTACTCGGCCGAACCGTCCGCGGCCAGTCGGGCGAGTGCCGTGGAGGTGCTGCCACGCGGGGAGGTGAGTACGGTGACCTCGGACTCACGCAGATGGGCGAGAAGGAATCCACCGTGGAAGTCATCACCGACATCGGTGAGGAACTCGACCTCATCGCCGAGGCGGCCCAAACCGAGAGCGACATTCGCAGGCGCTCCGCCGGGCGCGTAGCGGTCAGGGGCACCGGGGGTGCTGACGATATCGATGAGGGCTTCACCGACGACGAGAATGCTCATGGTCACGATTCTAAGATGAAAATCATATCTCCACTGTGACCTGCGGCAATAGGACGAAAATCGGTGACTGCTGTGAGATTGATCGATTTCGTGTCAGTGCCGTCTGGAAGTGTGCGGTCATGGACAAGAACACGATTGACACAGACGTCAGAACGATCATCGACGGCGCTTCGGCCCGCATCCTCACCCCTCGGCCCGGCGAATGCCTGGTCTGCTATGTCTTCCGCCAACTCAGCGAATTCGGCTGCAACGGCACTCACCGCTTCTCGCGCATCTTTCGGGATCAGACGGCCCCGCGGGCCACGGCCCTGTTCGATCGGCTGAGGAACATGGGGGCGAGCTGCTGCGACGGAGAGATCTTCGGCAATGCCTACCAGCTTTCGACGAACCCGTGGATCATCGAAGCCGGCTCCTTCGCCGAAGCTCTCGGCACCCCTATCAGGACGGTCGAGGTCGATGAAGGCAAGAGCCTCGAGGAGATCGATGAGGCGAAGGAGAGCACGAAGTACCTGTGCTGCAAGATCGTCAGGCGCGGTTCAACGCAGCCCTGCGGGAACTGGAAGCGCATCCCCGGGTGGTGACCGGAAACGTCCGGCAGAATGGAACCATGTCTTCCACTCTGCCGCTGTTCCTCGACTGTGACCCCGGGATCGACGATGCGCTCGCCCTCGCCTACCTGTGCTGCCAAGACGACGTCGATGTCGTCGGCATCGCGGCGTCCGGAGGCAATGTCGCCACCAGGCAGGTCGTTGAGAACACCCGCCGATGGCTGGCACTGGCGGAACGCTCCCACATCCCGGTCCATGCCGGCCACGAACTTCCCCTGGCCTGGCAGACTCCGGCGACAGCGCCGGACGAACCATTGGAATACGCCGACCTCACACACGGTGACACCGGCTGCGGGTACGCCCAGCTGCCGGGAGCCACCGTCCCAGTCAGTTCGGTGTCGGCCGCGCAGGCCTGGGTCGATGCGGCTCACGCTCATCCCGGGCAGCTCCTCGGCGTCGTCATCGGCCCGGCGACGAACCTCGCTCTGGCGCTTGACATCGACCCGGAACTGCCGCGACTGCTCAAACGGATCTTCATTATGGGAGGTGCGTTCAACTATCGGGGCAATACCCGCCCGACGACGGAATGGAACGTCACCTTCGACCCGGAATCCACTTCTCGGGTCATCGCCGCTTTCGGATCGGTCCATGCGCACGCTCACCCCGAACATCTTCCTGTCATCGCACCGATCGAAGCCACCGAAGCCGTGGAGATGACCTCTCAGCGATTCGAGCACATCCTCGACGGAGCTCTCTGCACCGGAAAAGCATGGCAAGCGGTGCTGAGGCAACTGTCCGAGGCGCTGCGGTTCTACTTCGAATTCCACGAATCCGATGGGCTCGGCTACCTCGCCCACATTCACGACCCGTTCGTGCTCGCCTGCGCCCTCAACTGGGTTCGAGAGCACTCCAGTGCGTCGACCGACCCGACACCGGAGCGACCCAGCGCCGGCGAAGGGCCGCGAGCAGCTTCGGCAATGGGGAACGGCACGACCGGCTCACTTCCCTGGGCGAGGACGCTGTGGGCGCCGGTCGATGTCGAACTCACGGGTACACTCACACGAGGCGAAACCGTCGCCGACTGGCTGGGGCGGTGGAACCGGCCCGTGAACGCAGAGATCATCCGCGGAATCGATGCTCCCGCATTCCTCGACCACCTCAGCACCACCCTGATGAAAGGACCACCCGCATGACCACACACTCCAGACGGTCTGGGCAGGGGCCGACCACCACGGTCGGTCCCGGACAAAACCGCAACCTCGCTCTTCCCCTCACCCTCACGCTGCTCAGCTCCCTCGTCGTCATCGGCACCTACCTCGCCGTGCTCCTCACCCAGCCGGCCGACCTCGGAATCGAACTCGGCCACACCACCTTGTGGGTCATGCTCGGCTACCTCGCCGGAGGAGCCCTGCTGGCCTCCGGCACCCTCCCACTCATTCCCCGCAGTGTCCTGGCGCTCATCCCCGTCGCCGTCGCGCTCAACATCGTCATCGGTCAGGTCATCGGCAATTACACTCCGGTTCCGCTCTACCTCGACTCCATCGGCACCGTTCTCATCGGCGTCCTCGCCGGACCGGCGGCGGGAGCCTTCACCGGAATCATCTCGAACCTCATCTGGGGTGTGACCTTGAGCCCCAGCGTCATCGCCTTCAGCTCCGGAGCCGCGTTCATCGGTGCCGCCGCCGGATGGGCCGCACGACTCGGAACCTTCCGCACCCCGTGGACAGCGGTCCTCGTCGGAGCCATCGCCGGTGTTCCCGCAGGAGCCATCGGAGCCCCTGTCGCCGCCTACGTCTTCGGCGGTGGTCTCGGCGCCGGCACCGGGGGAGTCGTCGCGATCCTCCAAGCCGCTGGCCTCGAGATGTTCAACGCCACCTTCGCCCAGAGCATGGTCTCCGACATCGCCGACAAGGCACTGATCTTCGCCCTGGCCTGTGTCGTCATCAGGTCCCTGCCCAGACGCATCATCGGGCGCTATCCTTTCGCCCTGCACAGTCGCCCCCGCGCCGAGGCGGCCCGAGAGGATTCGTCGACATCACCGGTCGGTTCGGTTCCCCGAGCGGAATGAGTCCCGTTCGTCCCGAACCCGCCACACCTGAGGACGACATCATCAGACCCGCACGCCGACTGCATCCGGCTACGGAACTCGTCATCCTGCTGTGCGGTCTGCTGCTCGTCTTCGGGGTGCCCTCACCGATCGTGCCGACACTCATCATCGTCGGCACGATCGGGACCGTCCTCTCCTCGTCGAAGATGAGTCTGCGGTCGTGGTCGCTGACGGTGGGTCTGCTGTGCCTGCCGACTCTGCTCGTCCTCGTCGTCGTCCAGGGGCTCTTCTACCCGGGCACGGAGGTGCATGTGCTCTGGCAGGCCGGACCCGCCCACCTCAGCGTCGAAGGACTGAGCATCGCCGTGCAGATCTGGCTGCGCGTGGCCGCCCTGATCGGCCTGTGCGCCCTGTTCGGGCTCGGATCCGATTCCGCACGGCTCTTCGACGGGCTGCGCCGACTCCGCCTGCCCGCAGGGCTCGCCTATGTCTGTGCCTCGGCCATCGGCCTCATCCCGCTCATCGGCGCACGCACCCGACACATCATCGACGCCAGGAAGGCCCGCGGGTGGGCAGCGGACTCCTGGACGGTGCGGATCCGACTGCTGCCCGGGATCGTCGTCGGACTCGTCACCGCGGTCCTCCTCACCGTCGAACAGCGTCACGAAGTGCTCGAACAGAGCGGACTCGATACCCGCCCGACCACGGTCGCGCTGCAGGACCACAGAGACGGACCGGGCCAGAGCCTCCTGCGCATCCTGACTCCGCTCGCGACCCTCGGACTCATCATCGCCTCGGTGGCGGGACTCCTGCCGCTGCCGGGAGCCTCACAGCTCATCGGCGGTGCCTGAGATGACCGCCAGAATCACCGACGCCGGCTTCACCTTTCTCGGAGAAGCTGATCCCGCGCTGACCGGTATCAGCCTCGAACTCAGCGGCGGAGCCATGACCGCCGTGCTCGGCCCCATCGGTTCGGGCACTTCGACGCTGTGCCGCCTGCTGGCCGGCGAACTCGCCGCCCGGGGCACGCTGTCCGGCACCATCGACTGCGCCGGAACGGTCGCCCTGCTCGGTGACGATCCGGAAGCGCAGCTGAGCGGAATGACCAGCCACGTCAGCGATGAGACGCAGCTGGCATGCCGACTGCGCGGATACGCCCCGGCCGATGCCCGAGCCCGCGCCCTGCACATGCAGCGACAGCTGGGCATCGACGAATTGTGGGACCGACGGGTGGACACGCTCTCCGGCGGGCAGAGGCAACTGGTCGCATTGGCACGGATCCTTGCACCCGGCCCCGACCTGGTCGTCCTCGACCAGCCCGCGCAGTCTCTGGACCCGACGATGCGGGCTCGCCTGTCGACCGTGCTCAAGGAGTTCTGCGCTCACGGAGGATCGGCGCTCATCACCGGTCATCAGATCGACGAACTCACTCGCGACTGTCGGGCAGTGCACCACCTCGACTCCGGACAGCTGCGGCCGGCGACCGCGTCAAAACAGTCCATCGGCGTCTGGGACACTCGTCCCGATGCTGCCGAGCCCGGTCGGAAAGCACCGACTCCGCGGAGGGATCCGCTGCTCACGGTGCGTGACCTGAGAGTGGAGCGGGGGCGCACTCGTATCCTCGACAGTGTCGACCTCGACCTGCGCCCCGGCGAGCTCGTCACCGTCACCGGAGCCAACGGTGCCGGAAAATCGACTCTCTTGAAGGCGCTCGTCGGACTCCTCGAACGGACGGCAACGGTGACGGGCACGATCACGCTCAGCCGCCTCGGCGAGGTGACGCATGTGGATGCGCTGCCGGCTCATGAGCGCAGCACCCACCTCGGGTGGGTGGGGCAGGACCCGGGACTCCAACTCTGCGCGGCCACGGTGGCAGATGAGCTGCTGCACTCGGCACCGCTGCCGGCCCACCGACGGCGTGACCGGACCGAAGTGCGCCGCCGACGACGCTCGGTCGTGGATTCCGTCCTCACCGACGTCGAGCTGAGCTCCGTTGCCGAAGAACATCCGTTCGATCTCGATGTGCCCCGACGCAAAGACGTCGTCATCGCCTCGGCGCTGATGACAGGAGCACCTGTGCTGCTGCTCGACGAACCGACGATCGGGCGCGACCTGGCCGGGATGAACCGGTTGAATGCGATCATCGGGCGGGTCCTCGGGCGTGGGGGCGCCGTCGTGGCGACCACCCACGATCAGCGCTGGGCAGGTGAGTCGGCGCACCGCAATCTGCGGCTGGCGAACGGTCGAGCGCAAGCATGATGGAATGGTGAACAGATGTTCGCCTGCGGAAAGGACGCACCATGATGCGAGGACCAGCGCTGATGTTCATCGCCTGGACGCTGCATGACGCCGAGGAGGCGCTGACCTTCCCCGCCACAGCGAACCAGCTGGCCGAACTCACCGGCATCGATGCGCTGCGGATGAGTACGAGACAGAGTCTGGCAGCCATCGGGCTGGTCGGCGCGGTCGTTGCAGGGGCAGGTATCCGTGGGGCGCAGACCAAGGGGGAGTCACCGTTGTACCGATACGCGGTCGCCGGTCTTGAAGCCCACGTCTTCACTCACCTGCTGTCGTCGGCCGTGCTGCGACGCTACACGGCTGGAGTGATCACTGCCGTGCCGATCATGTTGCCGGGAGCGGCCTTGGCCAGACGAGAGCTTGCCGCACTGGGGCGACCACTGACCGCAGCCGACTGGCGAGGTGGCAGTGCACTGATGGCAGCGGTGGCTGCGGCCGCCCACCTGGCTGTGCGCACCGATTGGTCTGTCGGCTTCAGAAATCGAAGGAGTCGTCGCCGGCCGCTGCGGGGCTGCGAAGCCTCTGCAGGTGCAGGTGCCTGATGAGGCGGATGACCGGGCGGATGAGCATCTCCACACTGCCGATGACGAACAGCCACGTTCCCGTATACGTGAGGGAGTCGGAGAAGAACATGAAGCTGCCGACGAGGAACCACACACCGATGAGCACATCATTGGAGATGCTGATGACCTGGTAGCGCTGCCGGATGACGAGCTCCTCACGCCCGATCCGCAGATGAATGTCCCGGTTGCTCTCAGCCATCGCGCTGTCCCCTCTCCATCGAATAGTCCTCTCAGTGAGCCTACTGGCGCAGTCGGCTGATCTGCTCAGAATCTCGTGTCAGCAGCGACGTCTACCGTGAGGACATGGATCAGAACACGAACTCATTCGACGCTCTCTACAACGACGCGCACGAGCATCGACCGCTCATGCGCTGGGACGAGCTGCTCGCCTTCGTTCGCCGATTCCCTCAGCTGGCGGCCTTCAACGCCGCTCTCATCGCCCAACAGCGGCCGACTGCCACCTTCGTCGAGACCGAGGACGGATGGCGGGAGCGATTCGGCCGAAGCGTCGAGGCCGACGCCACCTCCATGGTCATCCTCCATCCTTTCGGGCCCGTCCGCTTCGTCTACGACATCGCCGACACCACAGGGCCCGAACTGCCGACTGAAGTGTCCACCCCCTTCGCGGCGGTCGGTGCACCCACCTGGGACGGACTGCACCTCGTCGTTGCCACACTGCGCCGGAAGAACCTGCTTCCCGAGCACCTGCCGCAGACACGCAGCGCCAGCGTCATGCTCACCCGTCTCCTCACGGAATTGGCGCTCATCTACAGCGGGCACCGCGGTTCGCGGCCCGAACTCGCCGTGAGCGCAGCCGACCCGCATGTCGAGCGGTCACAAGTGCGATTCGAAACCGAGTGCATCACCTGGCTCATCGCCGGGAGGATCGGGCTGCGGGCGGCAGCGACCGGTTCGCTCAAGGGCTACCTCAAACACGGTGAGCTCATGCCGCCGGTCTCCCGCGACCGTGTGCTGCACACGGTCAACGCGATCGAGCGTCTCTTCGGCGGGGCGCTCGCCTTCGGGACGGCCGTACGCCACGAAATGCCGAGCCTGTTCGATCTCGACGAGCAGTTGGCGGTCTGACCTCGGGGACCGAAGCCGACTTCAGAAGTTCGGGGCCGGACCCTGGTGTCAGGAGTTCGGAGAGCGCACAATAGGGTCGAGGTCGGCTCATTTCCACGATGAAGAGGACGCTATGAGCAGAACAGTCCAAGTCACTTTCGACTGCCACGATCCTGGCAGACTTGCCCGCTTCTGGGCCGAAGTCCTCGGCTACATCGTGCCGGGCCCGCCCGGGGTCCGACTCGGTGCCGACGACGACCCTCTCGACGCGTGGAAGGAGTTCCTCGCCGGCCTCGGAATCGAACTGCGGCCAGAGGACATGCGCGCCGCCATCGAGGACCCCGAGGGGACCGGCCCGCGCATCTTCTTCCAAACAGTGCCCGAAGCCAAGACGGTGAAGAACCGGGTCCACCTCGACGTGCGTGCCGCGCCGGGACTCGACGGCGATGAACGAATGGATGCCTTGGAAGCCGAATGCTCCCGGCTGGTGGAGCTTGGGGGAGGTCGGCTTCGACGGGTCGATCCGGATCCTCCATTGGAATTCGGGTTCATCGTCATGGCCGACCCCGAGGGCAACGAATTCTGTCTCGACTGACCGCCCCCTCCCAGCCGGGATGGTCACATCGGGTCCTCTTCGGGAAGGACACGTCCGACCGGATCCGCAGGATGTGCAGATGAGACTTCTCTCAGAAACGTAGGGTCAGCCGCAGGCGACTGTTAGCGTGTGAAATATGAAGACGAATCGCATGGCAATGAGCACAGTGGCAGGACTCGCAGCACTCACTCTCGGCCTGGCCGGGTGTTCCGGAAGTGACTCCGGAGACGGAGCCGATGAGGCTCAGAATTCGCCCGCGGCCAGCGAATCGACCTCCGACAGCACCACCGAGGACGCCGAGGACCAGGGCGAGGACACCGGCGATGACACGGATTCCGAGCAGGGTTCGAAGCAGGATTCGTCCGGGGACGGTCTGTCCGCCGATGCCGACCTGAGCAAGGACACCCCGGCAACCAGTGCCGAAGATGCGATCAAGACGGCGGAGAAGAAGGTCGGCGACGGCATCGTCCACGGCATCGAACTCGATTGGGACGAGAAGGACCAGGCGTGGCAGTACGAGGTGTCCATCCTCGACGGCAGCACCGATCATGACGTCGAGATCGACGCCGATTCCGGCAAGATCGTCAAACATGAGCAGGATTCCACCGACGACAAGGAGAAGGCCATCGATCTCAACGATCCGATGACCTTCGACGAAGCACTCGAACTCGCCCAGAAGAAGGCGTCCGGGAAACTCGTCGGCTGGAAGCTCGAATACGATGACAACATGAAGGAATTCCAGTTCGACTTCGACAAGGGCGGTGAAGAGACGGAGGTCACCGTCGACACCGAAACCGAGCGTGTCACCGTCGACGACTGATTTCGGCCGACTCGCGGTCATCGCCGGACCCATGTTCTCCGGGAAGTCCGAAGAACTCATGCGCCGGGTCCGGCGGGCCACGATCGCTGGGACGAAGGTGCTCGTCGTCTCTCATTCCCTCGACACCCGAGTGGACATCGCGACGATCACCTCCCACATCGGGATGAATATCCCTGCCGTTCCCCTCGGCGAGGCTTCGGCCCTCGCCGAGGCGGCGCGGGCCGCTGACTACGCCCTCATCGCCATCGATGAGGCCCAGTTCTTCGGTTTCGAGCTCATCCCCGTCGTCGATGATCTGCTCAGGAGGGGAATCGACGTCATCGTCGAAGGCCTGTGCGTGACCTTCGACGGGCAGCCGTTCGAACCGCTGCCGAGCTTCATGGCCTCAGCCGAAGACGTCCTCAGACTCACCGCAGTCTGCACGGTCTGTGGTCGTGATGCCGTCTTCCACCAGCGCACCGACTCGTCGGATCTCGCTGCAACCGCCATCGACGCCCGGCACATCGGCGGATCGGACGCGTACGTCGCCCGGTGCCGCGAACATTTCACCGGCGCCCCACACTAGACCGCAGCCTGTGGTCGACGACCCGGGTCGTCACGAGCCGCGACCGGTGCGACGGAACTCAGTCGTCGATGCTGTCCCAGACTTCGCGCCAGATCCGAGCGAGGTCGGCGACCTGATAGTGGGCGTTGAGACCGCTGGGCTGGGGCACCACATGCAAGGCGACCTCTCGGGGCCAGCCGTCGATGAGCGAGGTGTCCTGCCGACCGAACTGCGCCTTCGGCTGCCGGTAGCCGATCCGGAACGATGTGATGCCGGCGATCGCCACCGCACGCGGACGGATGTCAGCGAGCCGGTCGATGAGGTGACTGGCACCATGACGCAGCTCCTCGCGGGAGAGTTCGTCGGCACGCACGGTGGCCCGCCCGATGAGATTGGTCAGACCGATGCCGCGGCGCAGCAGCTGCTGTTCATCGGCCGGGTCGAGTCCACGGGAAGCATCGACGAGGTGGTCGGTCAGGCCCGCCTGATGCAGAGACGGCCAGAACCGGTTGCCGGGCCGAGCGAACGGGGCGTTGACCGCGGCCGTCCACAGACCCGGGTTGATGCCGACGATGAGCATCTTCAACCCGGAGGAATCGCCGGGCAGAATGTCATCGATCGCATTCGGATCATCCGTGGCGAACGCGGCGAGGTCGTCCTTCGTCGGTTTGCGACCGCCCAAGGGGGAGGGGCGGCGGCTGCTGACACTGCTTTCCTCACTCACGTCTTTCACACTACCGTCGTACCATGAGCCACGAACATGTGCGACAGCGGGCCGGGGAATCCGCTCCATTCCATTTCGACGACCGGTGGACGGTTGAAGCCGGGAGAGAGTCGGTGTGGGCGGTCCTGGAGGAAGTCGAAGCCTGGCCGCAGTGGTGGCCGGGCCTGGCCGGAGCACACTGGTTCGAGGACCGAATCATCCCCGGCAGCCGGGCCGACATCCAGGTGCGCACCCCGATCGGCATGTCGCTGTGCTTCACCATCGCCGCCGAACACGTCGACGCACCGAGGCGCATCAGTTTCAGCGCCCATGGTGATCTGCGCGGCGAAGGAGTGTGGACGCTGACGCCCCATGGCTCGTCCACGCACATCGATTCGCTGTGGTGTGTCACGACCACCCGCCCGGTCATCCGTGCGCTGCGGCCGCTGTCCGGGCTCATGCACGCACTCGTGATGCGAGCCGGTGAACGCGGTCTCCGTCGACGACTGTCCGGACGTGCCTGTGCGTGACTCAGGAGTGCCTGACGCGGGTGCGCCTGACTCGGGTGCGTCTGGCTCAGGAGAAGCGGCCGGCAGCGTCCTCGCCGGTCTCGTCCTGGGCCGCCCAGGCGTCGATCCCGCCTGCCAGGGACCGCAGCCGCATCGCGGGCGGTGCGTCCTTCGTGAGCAGAGAGACTGCCTCGGCCGAACGCACCCCTGACTTGCAATGGACGACGACCTCGCGCCGGGCAGGCCCCTCGGCCGCAGAGTCGCACACCTCGGAGACGGCGTCCCAGCCGTGTTCGCGGATCCGCTCCAAGGGCAGATGGAGACTGCCCGGGATGACTCTCAGCGCCCGCTCCCAGTCCTCCCGGACGTCGAGGAGCACCGTCGTGTCCCCGAGCGAGAGCAGTTCGGCCGGGTCGATCTCCTCCACTCCGGCCGCTGAGCCGTCGGCCGCGGCACTCGTGGATGCGGTGACAGCACAGGCGGCGGCCACCTCGGTGAGGTCGGTGACGGTCGGCCGATCGGGATCGGGGGAGAACCGCAGCGTCGAATACTCCCCGGCCAAAGCGTCATAGCGCAGCAGCCTGCCGATGAACGGTGTGCCGATGCCGCAGATGAGTTTGATCGCCTCGGTGGCCATCGCGGAACCGACGGTCCCGCACAGCACACCGAGCACCCCGCCCTCGGCGCAGTTGGGCACCGAATCAGGGTCGGGGATGTCGGGGAACAGGTCGCGCAGCATCGGTCCGTGGCCGGGCACGAAGGTGCTCACCTGGCCGGAGAACCGGAAGATCGTGCCCCACACCAGCGGCGTGCCGGTGAGCTCAGCGGCATCATTGGACAGGTAGCGGGTGGCGAAGTTATCGGCCCCGTCGAGGACCACATCGTGTCCGGAGAAGAGGTCGAGCGCATTGTCCGGATTCAGACGGCCCTCGATCGTCCGGACGGTCAGATCCGGGTCGAGCCGGTGCAGTGCGGCGGCGGCCGATTCGACCTTCGACCGGCCCACATCGGCCGTGCCGTGGATGATCTGGCGCTGCAGATTCGAGGTCTCGACCACATCATCGTCGACGATCGTGATCGATCCGATCCCGGCCGCCGCCAGATAGTTGAGCACTGGGGAGCCGAGTCCGCCGGCACCGATGACCAGCACCGAGGCGGCCCGCAGCCGCCGTTGACCCTCGAGTCCGAAACTCGGCAGGCTGAGGTGACGGGAGTAGCGTGCGATCTCCTCCGGTGACAGCGGTGGCCCGGGGGCCACCAGCGGAGCCAATCGGGAGTCGGCGGCGGTCATCGTGATCCGACCATTCCGTCCAGCGGCGAGGACGCCAGCGCCAGCGGCCGCTTCGGGATGCGTCCGGCACCGGCGGCCAGATGCCCGGCCTTGACGGCCAGGGACATCGCCCGGGCCATGGCGTGCGCATCATGAGCGCGGGTGACCGCTGAGGCCAGAAGCACCGCGGTGCACCCGAGTTCCATCGCCAGGGCCGCATCGGAGGCGGTGCCGACACCGGCGTCGAGGATGATCGGCACCTCGGCCCGGTCGACGATGGTTTCGATATTGTGCGGGTTGAGGATGCCCAGTCCGCTGCCGATGGGCGCACCGGCGGGCATCACCGCCGCCACTCCTGCATCTTCGAGGCGTTTGGCCAGTGCAGGGTCGTCGTTCGTGTACGCGAAGACGGTGAAGCCGTCGAGGACGAGCTCCTCGGCGGCGGTGAAGAGTTCGATCGGATCCGGCAGCAGGGTGTCCTCATCGGCGATGACTTCGAGCTTCAGCCAATTCGTCTCGAGTGCCTCCCGGGCCAGCTGCGCCGTGAGCACAGCATCCCGGGCGGTATAGCATCCGGCCGTGTTCGGCAGGATGCGGATGCCCAAGCGGTCGAGCAGCTTGAATACCGAATCACGTGACTGCGCATCGAAGCGACGCATCGCCACAGTCGTCAGTTCCGTCCCCGAGGCCTGCAGAGCGGCATCGAGGATGCTCAGCGAGCTCGCCCCTCCGGTGCCCATGACGAGCCGGGAGGTCATGTCCACACCATCGATCGTCCAGGTCATCTCAGCCTCCCTGCACCGCGGTGACGATGTCGACGGTGTGCCCGTCGGACAGAGTGAAGTCGGACCACATGCCGCGACGGATGACCTCGCCGTCGACGGCCACGGCGATGCCCAGTCGTCCTCCGTCGGCCGGGGTTCCGTCGCTGTGCAGCTGCCGTCCGGTGACCTCGGCGACGAGGTCGAGCGCCGAGGATGTGGTGAGCTCACGGCGTTCCCCGTTGAGAACGATGGACGGTGAATGGGCGGCTCGGGGTGTCGATGCGGATCGGGTCATATCGGGCTCCTCTTCGAAGTGATGATGGTCGGGGCTGAACAGGTGGCGGGTGAACACGGCATCAGGCATTCGACACCGGCGCCGCCTCGGAGAAACGATGTGGGGAGACGGAATCGAGGGCACCGTCGGGCAACCAGTCCGGGGAGATCCCGAGGGCGAGCTCGGCCCCCAACCGTCCGCCGAGAGGGGCGAGCAGAATTCCGTGACGGAAGTACCCGGTGCTCACGACACAGCCGTCGTCGGCACGGCCGATGAACGGCAGATCGTCGGGGGAGCCGGGGCGGGCCCGAGTCGTGACCTCGGTGATGTCACAGTCGAGGATGCCGGGGACGAGGCGCTGACCGTCCTGGAGCAGACGGTGCACAGCCCCGGCAGATGTGGCGGATCGACCGTCCTCACGGGAACTGGCCCCGAGCACGATCTCACCGTCCGGACGCGGAACGAGGTAGACGGCCCGACCGTTGACCAAACCACGGATGGTGCGAGTGAGCAGGGGAGTGTGCTCGGCCTGGGTCCGTAACCGGAGCACATCACCCCACACCTGTCGCACGGGCAGGACCGGAGCACCGGTGATCGATGCGCTGCCGGTGCTCAGCACCACCTGGTCGGCCTCGAGACTGCGCCCGTCGGCCAGTCTGACTCCGATGGTCGTCTCGCCACGGCGAACCACCTCGGTGACTGTTTCTCGGACAAGCGTCTCCGTGGTCATCGACAGCAGCGCCGCGCTCAGTCGCCGGGGATCGACCGACCAGTCGTCGGGGATGTCCACGGCGCCGATGATCGAGGGGGCCAGAGAGGGCTCGACCGCCCGGGCCTTCGACCCGGAGATGAGTTCGGTGGTGAACCCGGCTGCTGACTGGGCCCCGCGCAGTTCCCGCAGGGTCTGCAGATCGGCCCGGTCGCCGGCGCACACGAGAGTCCCGGTGGAATTGAGCCCCAGCTCGGCTCCCGTTGCGCTCGCCACCTCGGCAGTGAACCCGGGGTACAACTCACCGGATGATCGCATCAGCGGATACAGGGGAGTCTGACCCCACACCACTTCGGCGGCCGGGGCGATCATCCCCGCCGCGGCATGGGAGGCTCCCTGGGCGGGGGTGGGATCGATGATGGTGACGACTGCACCGAGGCGGCGCAGATGCCAAGCCGTGGCCAGGCCGATGATTCCGGCGCCGACGACGATGACGTGCATGGATTCTCCCTCCGGCGGCATAACCCGCATCAGGTCTGACGGTCGGCTCTTACGCCCTCTCAGCCTCGTTGGGAGGCTCCCGCGAACTCCTCTACTCTATGACCATGACCACAGATATTCCACCGCGCACCGAAAGGCCCGGAACACTGCGGGCCCGACGGGAAGCCCAGTTGGCAGATTCCACGCTCTACCTGTGCACCGATGCCAGAGGCGACGAAGGGGATCTGCCCGACTTCCTTCGGGCCGCCTATGCCGGGGGAGTCGACATCATCCAACTTCGCGACAAGACCCTTGAGGCCAAAGCCGAGATCGCCGCCCTCGAAGTGCTGCGCGACATCGCCGCCGAACACGGAAAACTCTTCTCTGTCAATGACCGTGCCGATGTCGCACTCCTCACCGGAGCTGACGTCTTCCATGTCGGACAGGGCGACCTCACCAGCGCCCAGGCCCGCACCGTCCTCGGCCCCGACGTCATCCTCGGCCGCTCCACCCATTCCCTGGACCAGGCGCTCGCCGCCGAGGCGGATCCGGAGGTCGACTACTTCTGCGTCGGACCGGTGTGGGAGACGCCGACGAAACCCGGCCGACCGGCCGTGGGCAGGTCTCTGCTCACCGAGGTGGCCGCCTCGGTGAGCACACCCTGGTTCGCCATCGGCGGGATTGCGGCAGGACCGCGGCTGACGGCGATCCGGCAAGCGGGCGCGAACCGGGCGGTGGTCGTGCGTGCGATAACCTCGGCAGAGGACCCCGCTGCGGCCGCACGGGAACTCAAGGAGGCGCTGGAATGACCGAGACGACGAATGCCCGACCCGACGGACCCGCGATCCTCATCGCCGGGGCCGGAGCCACCGGTGGGGCTTTCGGGTCCTACCTGCTCGAGGCCGGCCGCGACGTCACCTTCCTCCTCCGCGAGGCCAAGGCGGAGCGGATCCGCGCCGCCGGACTGCGCTTCGTCTCACCCGACGCAGACCGGACGAATTCCGTGAATGTGCTCACCGCGGCCGAACTCCACGAGGCTCCGCGTGCGTTCGACCTCGTCATCATCGCGGTCAAAGCCAATGGACTCGACTCGGTGCTCACCGACATCCGCCCTGCCGTCGGTCCGGAGACGAAGATCATCCCCTTCCTCAACGGCATGGCGCAGATCGATCGGCTGGCGGAGGACTACCCGGGGCAGGTGCTCGGCGGGCTCGTCAAGATCGTGGGCACGATCAAGGACGATGCGGTCCATCAGCTCACCGACCTGTCCGTGATGACGATCGGCGACCTCGACGGGACGGCGGTGCCCGCCCCGATCACCGCGGCTCTCGACGTGCCCGGGTACCGGCTGCAGGTCATCGACGGCATCATCGACGGGCTGTGGGAGAAATGGGCTTTCATCGCTGCCGCCGGCGTCGTCACCTGCCTCTTCCGGGCCCCGGTGGGCGCGATCATGAGCGCCGGCGGACGTGATCAGGTGCTGCAGATCATCGACGAGATCGAAGCCGTGGCGAACGCCGCCGGGCACCCGGTGTCGGAGAAGTCGCACGCCGTGACGGTGAAGATGCTCACCGAGGAGGGGTCGGCGTTCACCTCATCCCTCTACCGGGACGTCACTGCGGGTCTGGACAGCGAAGCCGAGCACATCCTCGGCGATCTGGCTACGAAGGCCGCCGGGCTGGGAGTCCGGACCCCGCTGCTCGACCTTACGCTTGTGCAGCTGCGTGCAGGTGCAGCCCGGAAGCAGCACTGACCTCGGCCGCTCCCGTGTGCAGCATCGCCAGATAGGGTTCGCTGGGCTGAGTGTGCTCGATGTCAGCCGAACCATGCGAAGCAGTGAATGTGACCATCGGAACGTCGTCGAGCGTGTCGAGGACGATGAGAGTCTCATATCCGCCGGGGCCGACCGAATGCGAGGTACCGGCGGGCAGGTCGAACACGAGGCGCTCCAGCGGGGAATCGGCGGCCGGGGGCCGATTCATCTCTTGGGATGCGACATCGGCGAACTGTGCGGCGGTGATGAGATAGGCCTTGGCCGGGGTGGGGCCGGGCACGTGATGGTCATAGAAGGCCATTCCGCCGCCCCAGACTCTCGAAGCTCCGGCGAAGTAGATCGTGCCAGGCAGTTCGATTCCGGCCTCGGCACGGGGCAGAGTCGTGTCCCGTGCTCCCGGATAGGTGACCTGGGCTCCGGGTGGTCGCCCGCCCTGCAGATAGCAGGCGAGCCGATCACGAGCCATGTTCGAACCGTAGCTGACGTACCACACATGCGTTTGAGACATCACCTCCATGATGCCATCTCCGCCCCGCAACGCGTGGAACCGGGCGGCGCGGTTCGCATCGCGGTCGGCCCGGCCGGAGCCGAGACTCCGTGCCTAGACTGGCGGTTCCGCGATCGTGAGCTAGGAGAGAGATGAAGCGTCGATTCCCCGACATCAGAGAGCTTGCCCCGCTGCTGCAGTTCGAGCCGCCCCGGTTCGATCGCGTCGCGGCCAGACTCGAATCCGCCGCCGATATCTGGGACCTTCGCCGCATCGCGAAACGGGTGACGCCGACGGCGCCCTTCGACTACGTCGACGGAGGTGCGCTCGACGAGCACACGCTGCGCAAGAATCGCCAGGTCTTCGCCGACGTCGAACTCCTCCCGCGGATTCTGCATGGAGTCGACGTTCCGAACACATCGACGACGATCGCCGGTCAGGACACTGCGCTGCCATTCGGCATCGCCCCGACCGGCTACACGCGGATGATGCATTCCGAGGGGGAGATCGGGGGAGTTCGCGCCGCGGCGAAGGCCGACATTCCCTTCTCCCTCTCAACGATGGGCACGCGGTCGATCGAGGAGGTCGCGCAGGCGGCACCGGGATCGACGCGGTGGTTCCAGCTCTATCTGTGGAAGGACCGCGAACGCAGCCTCGACCTGCTTCAGCGCGCCCAGGCCAGCGGATATGAGACCCTGCTCGTGACCGTCGACACTCCGATCACGGGACTGCGTCTGCGCGATAACCGCAACGGACTCTCGATTCCGCCGAAGCTGACCTTCAAAACGATTCTGGACGCCTCCTACCGACCCGGTTGGTGGTTCAACTTCCTCACGACCGAACCGCCGAAGTATGCCTCCTTGTCGAGCTCTTCGCAGTCCTTGGCCGAGTTGACGCGGACGATGTTCGATCCGACGCTTGATCTCGATGACCTCAGGTGGATCCGCGAGCAGTGGAAGGGCCGACTCTTCGTCAAAGGCGTCCTCACCGCCGAGGATGCCAGCAGGGCCCGGTCCATCGGTGCCGACGGCCTGGTCGTGTCCAACCACGGAGGGCGCCAGCTCGATCGCGCTCCCGACTCCCTGACCGCGCTGGCAGAGGTGCGTGCGGCGGTCGGAGAGGAGATGGAGCTCATCCTCGACTCCGGAATCATGTCCGGTACCGACGTCGTGGCCGCGTTGTGCGCCGGAGCGGATTTCGTACTCATCGGCCGGGCTTATCTCTACGGACTGATGGCCGGCGGACAGCGCGGGGTGGAGCGGGCCATCGACCTGATCCGGACCGAAATGCTGACTGCCATGGGGCTGATGGGCGCCCGGAATATCTCCGACCTCGGGCCGCAGTTGGCCAGAGGGCTTCCGACAGCTGCCGATTTGCCCGACGAGGCACCGGGCTGGCGCCTCACGCCTGAAGCAGACGTTTGAGCAGACGGAACTGCTGACCGGCGGCAGCCTCGAGGTCGCCGCCGGTCAGCCTGTCGCCGTCGACCTGCCGCAGCGCCGATTCGTCGAAGGCCGTCAACAGGGTCGCAGCCGCCAGGGCCTGGAGGTCTGCCGGGCAGTCCGCATCGACGGCGCCTGTCTCCCGTCCGACCTCCAACACCGACGAGATCCACGTCCTGTAGTCGTGGTCAAGACTGCTCACACCGGGATCGGCCCGATTGGCATGCACGATCCGCCACAGCAGTTCGAGGGCCCGACTCTGCGGCCAGACATGCAGGGCATCGTCGAAGATGTCGGCCGCAGTCGCCCAGAAATCAGAGGCGAAATCGCTCGGGTCCGGGGGAGTCCACTCCTTCCTCGCCTGCTCCCGAAGCTCATCGACGACCAGTGACAACAGTGATTCTTTGGAGTCGATGACGTGGTAGAAGGAGCTCTTGCTCATTGGCCCGCTACGAGGCCGTCCAGCGGCCCCGAGTCGAACAGGCACAGTCCACCTCTCGACAACTGGCCGGCCTCATGTTCCACCTGCCCAAGATCCTGACCGGTCCGCGAGAACTCCTCTTCCGACTGGTGAGCATCAAGGCCGCACTGGCACCGATCATCGACCTGCTCAAGCACCCGGCTGGAACGGACAAGGTGCGCAGCTCCGACAACTGAATGTGGTAAAAATGGCCGGGGCCCGAACGGGACGCCGGTCGCACGACAGTCAAGGGACACGATGAAAACAGCAGCCGCCTCGGCGATGGAGAACCGCGAACTCAAACGGGGGCTGAAGTCGCGTCACCTGCAGATGATCGCCATCGGCGGAGCCATCGGCACCGGACTCTTCCTCGGATCCGGCGGCACCATCTCCCAAGCCGGACCCGGCGGTGCCCTGCTGGCGTATGCGGCCATCGGTGTCATGGTCCTCTTCGTCATGCAGTCGCTGGGGGAGATGTCGACGCACCTTCCGGTGGCAGGTTCCTTCCATACCTACGGCGCGAAGTACGTCAGCCGCTCCTTCGGCTTCGCGATGGGCTGGAACTACTGGTTCAACTGGGCGATCACCCTCGCTGCCGAACTCGTGGCCGCCGGAGTCATCATGTCCTTCTGGTACCCCGGCGTGCCATCGTGGATCTGGGCGGCCAGCTTCCTCATCCTCCTCGGCGGTCTCAACTTCCTATCCGCGAGGGCCTTCGGCGAAGGCGAATTCTGGTTCGCCGCGATCAAGGTCACCGCAGTGCTCGCGTTCCTCGTCCTCGGCGTACTCATGATCATCGGCATCATCGGCGGTTCCTCGCCGGGGGTGGAGAATTGGACGACGGGGCAGGCCCCGTTCGTCGGCGGGTGGATGTCGGTCGTCAGCGTGTTCATGATCGCCGGCTTCTCATTCCAGGGCACAGAGCTCGTCGGCGTGACCGCCGGGGAATCCGAGAACCCGCGCCGAGACATGCCCCGGGCCATCCGGACCGTGTTCTGGCGCATCATGCTCTTCTACATCGGCGCGATCATCATCATCGGCTTCCTCCTGCCCTACACCGACCCTTCGCTCCTGGCCTCGGCGAACAACGAGGACATCACGGCCTCACCTTTCACGCTCGTCTTCGAGCGCGCCGGAATCGCTGTCGCCGCGGGTGTGATGAATGCCGTCATCCTCACCGCGATCCTGTCTGCCGGCAACTCCGGTCTCTACGCTTCGACCCGCATGCTCTACGCCATGGCGAAAGAGGGAACCGCGCCGAGGATGTTCGCCCGACTCAACGCGCGCGGAGTCCCCGTCATGGCACTGCTGGCCACCGCGGTCATCGGCCTGTTCGGATTCCTCACCGAGATCATGGGCGACGGCGGTGCCTATACGTGGCTGATGAATGTCTCCGGCCTGTCCGGGTTCATCGTCTGGGTCGGCATCGCCTGGTGTCACTTCCGCTTCCGCCGTGCCTATGTGCGCCAAGGCCACAGCATCGACGATCTGCCGTACCGGGCGCCGCTGTTCCCGATCGGCCCGGTCATCGCGCTCATCATGCTCATCGTCGTCATCATCGGCCAGAACGTGCAGGCCATCGTCAACGGGCAGCTGCTCCAGGTCGCCAGCGCCTATGCCGGGCTGCCGGCGTTCCTGCTCCTGTGGCTCATCCACCGCATCCTCACCGGCCGTGCCTCCGGCGTCGTCGCCCTCGACGAGATGGACGTCGCCGGGTTGAAGATCACGGATTCCGAAAAATGAGTTAAGCTAGGCTCGCCTAACTACTTGAGAAGGAATCCATGCGCCGTATTCTCGCCCCACTGTTCGCCTCTGTTCTCGTCCTTGCCGGCTGCGGCGGGGGAGGTGCTGCCGAGGAGGCCTCCGGGCCCAGCGTCGAGACGAAGTTCGGTTCCGTCGAAGTCCCCTCCGACCCGCAGCGCGTCGTCGCTCTGGGCTGGGGCGACGCCGAGACGGCCCTCGCGCTCGGGGTGCAGCCCGTCGGTGCCTCCGACTGGGTCGAATTCGGCGGTCAGGGCGTCGGCCCCTGGGCAGAGGATCTCTACGATGAGGCTCCCGAGATCATCGCCACGATGGAACCCGACTACGAGGCGATCGCCGCCCTCGAACCCGACCTCATCCTCGACACGAAGAGCTCCGGCGAGCAGAAGCGCTACGACCGTCTCTCCGAGATCGCCCCGACCGTCGGTGCGCCGGAAGGCGGAGACAACTACCTGACGACGATGGACCAGCAGGTTGATCTCGTCGCCGAGGCCCTCGGCAAGGAAGACGACGGCAAGAAGCTCCTCGAGGACCTCGATGAGAAGTTCGCATCCGTGCGCAAGGATCACCCGGAGTTCGCCGGCAAGTCCGTGACTGTGGGGTCGAAGACCTCGGAAGGCTGGGGTGCCTACGTCGAGGGTTCGGAACGTGTGGAGTTCATGAAGAACCTCGGCTTCGAGCCGTCGGAGAAGATCGCGGCGCTCAAACCCGAAGGCTTCAGCGTGAGCATCTCCGAGGAGAAGCTCGACCAGCTCGACGCCGACCTGCTCGTCGTCTTCCCCATCTACATCAAGGACGCCGAGGTCACGGACGATCCCGCGTTCAAACGCGTGCCTGCGGTCGAAGACGGCCACGACCTGGTGCTCACCGAAGACCTCGACGATGTGCGCCAGGCCTTCTCACTGAACTCGGTGCTCTCGGCTTCCTTCGCCGCGGATGAGATGCCCGATCTCATCGCCGACACGCTGAACTGAGGCGAACGGGCCGCCGGCTGAGCCGACAGACGGCCGAGGCGAAGAAACCGGCCCCGAGGACTCTGTGCCTCGGGGCCCGTCGCGTTCTCAGTCTCGCCCGTCGCCGCGCAGCGCCTCCAGGCCGACGTTGATGATGCGGGCATGGCGGATGTCGGTGAGAGACTCGATCGCCAGCCATTCTGCCCGATCCGTAGTCCCGTCGACCTCGAGCGTGCCCAGAGTCCCTCCGGTGATCCGCGCCTCGAAGACGACACGCACTCCTTTGAACGGCCGAGCCGTCGAAGCTCCGAATGCGGGATTGCGGCGCGATTCCGTGAACGAATGCGTGGTCAGGGGACGGACGAGCTCCGCATCGTAGCCGGTCTCCTCTTTGATCTCCCGGATCGTGCCCTCTTCGATGCTCTCGGAGAACTCGATCCCGCCGCCGGGCAGCGTCCAGATCGCGTGGGAGTGATCCCGCCCTCCGTTGAACCAGCTGAGGAGGATTTCGTCGTCATCGTTGACGATGATCGCATAACCGGCAAGGCGAGTGTCATATTCGGAGAAGTGCATGCCCTCACCCTACCCGCGCCCCGTTCCGAGGCCGATGGAACCGAATCCGATGAGGCGAGCTCGACCGCATCCGCTCACCGGATAGTCTGGAGGGGTGACTTCCATCAGCAGCAGACTCATCGGTGACTCGGGCCCGCGCCTCGTCTTCCTCCACGGGCTCTTCGGTCGAGGCAAGAACTTCACTCAGATCGCCAAGGCACTCGAACCCGAGTATTCGAGCCTGCTCGTCGACCTGCCCAACCACGGCGACTCCGACTGGACCGAGACCTTCGACTACATCGATATCGCCGATGCCGTGGCCGACCATATCGTCGATGCGATCGACGACGATCGCAGGCCCGTGCATCTGGTCGGACACTCCCTGGGCGGGAAGGTCGCCATGGTGCTCGCACTGCGCCACCCGCAGCTGATCAACAGACTCGTCATCGTCGACATCGGACCCAACGCAGGCGGATCGACCGGCGTCTTCGACCACCTGCTCTCCAGCCTCGCCGCCCTCGATCTGGATCAGGTCGGATCGCGCAAGGACGCCGACGCCGCACTGCGAGAGCCGATCCCCGCGGCGGCGATCCGGGGATTCCTGCTGCAGAACCTGCGCCCCACCTTGGCGGGCCTCGCCTGGCAGCCCAACCTCGCACTGCTGCATGCCAGCCTTGATGTCATCGGCGACTTCCCCGACCTCGGTGACGCAGAATTCGACCGCCCGGTCCTGTGGGTGGCCGGTGAGAGATCCGACTATGTCAGCCGCGAGGATCTGCCCCAGATGCGGGCGCTGTTCCCCCGTACCACGCTGCTCACCGTCAAAGGGGCCGGGCACTGGGTGCACTCGGAGAAGCCGCAGGCCTTCGTCTCGGCACTCGTGACATTTCTCGGCCGACCCTGAAAAGGGAATATGCTGGTTGAGCACGACGTTGCCCCAACGAGCACGTCACCGTGACTACATTTCAGGAGGAATGCGTGAGCACTTCGATCCCGGCCGATCCCACACCGAAGTTCGCCGAATACGCGGACGGAACCCGACTGGTCAGCACCGATTGGGTCGCTGAACATGCTGGTGATCCCGGACTCGTCATCGTCGAAAGCGACGAGGACGTACTGCTCTACGAGACCGGCCACATCCCAGGAGCGGTCAAGGTCGATTGGCACACCGAGCTCAACGATTCCGTGACCCGCGACTATGTCGATGGGGAAGGCTTCGCCGCGCTCATGTCGCGTAAGGGCATCTCCCGCGATGACACGATCATCGTCTATGGCGACAAATCCAACTGGTGGGCCGCCTATGCGCTGTGGGTCTTCACTCTCTTCGGTCACGAAGACGTCCGCCTCATGGACGGCGGTCGCGCCAAATGGCAGGCCGAAGGCCGTGAGATGGCGACGGAGAAGCCGCAGCCCGAACCCACCGAGTACCCGGTCGTCGAGCGCGACGATTCGGCGATTCGCGCCTTCCTGCCCGAGGTTCGAGACAGCCTCGGCGACTTGCCGCTCATCGATGTGCGCAGCCCTGAAGAATTCTCCGGAGAACGCACCCACATGCCCGCCTACCCGGAGGAGGGCGCACTGCGCGGCGGTCACATCCCCGGCGCGAAGTCGATGCCCTGGGGCAAGGCAGCCAACGAGGACGGCACGTTCAAGTCGGCGGCCGAGCTGCGCGAGCTCTACACGGAGCAGGCCGGACTGGGCGAAAGCGAAGAGGTCATCGCCTACTGCCGCATCGGCGAACGCTCCAGTCACACCTGGTTCGTCCTCACACACCTGCTCGGCTACGACAAGGTCCGCAACTACGACGGCTCCTGGACCGAATGGGGCAATGTCGTGGGCGTGCCGATCGTCACCGGCTCCGAGCCCGGGGAGGTCTCCGGACGCTGATGGCCGAGACCACCACCCCCGAGACCGCCGACCTGCCCGAGGGCCTGGCCGAGATCGTCACCGATTTCGCTGAGACACCGGCCGACGATCGTCTGCAGGTGCTGCTCGAGTTCGCCACGGATCTGCCGGATCTGCCGGAGAAGTACACGGATCATCCCGAACTGCTTGAGCCCGTGCCCGAGTGCCAGTCTCCGATCTTCCTCGTCACCGAGGTCGAATCCCCCGAGGCGGGGGAGCAGGCCGAAGTGCGGCTGCACTTCTCCGCCCCGCCGGAATCGCCGACGACTCGCGGATTCGCCGGGATCCTCCACGAGGGGCTCGACGGGTCCACCGCCGAAGTGATCCTCTCAGTTCCTTCGGATCTGCCGCTGCGACTGTCGCTGTCCGATATCGTCAGCCCGCTGCGGCTGCGCGGCATGAGCGGAATGCTCTCCCGGATCCAGCGCCAGGTGTCTGAGAGGATCGGCAAGATCACAGTTCGGTGAGACCGATTTCGCTTGGCTGAGGTGGATCAGTGGGTTACAGTGTGGTTAGCCTGCCCTTAGTCCACTGATGATCAGCTTAACTGCGAAGGACCACCCCGATGACCGGTTCTGCCACCACCGCTGCGGCGGAACCGCACTCCGACACAGGTCGTTCGACCGGTCGGAATCTGTGGGTCAAGCGGGTGGTGGGGCTGGTGGCGGCCGTCATCGCGCTCATCGCCGTGGTGATGGCCTCCCTGGCCGTCGGAGCTCGCGACATGCCGGTCTCCGAGGTGCTCGCAGCCTTCTTCAACCCGACGGGCAGTGATGATCAGCTCGTCGTCCTTGAACTCCGTCTGCCGCGGACGGTGCTCGGCATCCTCGTCGGCATGGGGCTCGGATTGGCGGGCGGACTCATTCAGGCTCTGACCCGCAACCCGCTGGCCGACCCGGGCATCCTCGGAGTCAATGCCGGAGCCTCGTTCGCGATCACCATCGGAGTTGCCTTCTTCGGCGCCGAAACGATCACCGGATACATCTGGTTCGCCTTTGCCGGTGCGCTCATCACCACCGTCGGCGTCTACATCATCGGCTCCGCGGGGCGCAGCCGCACCGTCGACCCGATTCGACTCACCCTGGCCGGAGTCGCCGTGGCCGCCGTGCTGACCGGACTGACCAAAGGCATCCTGCTCACCAACGAACGCGCCTTCGACTCATTCCGTTCCTGGGATGTCGGAGCTGTCGCCGGACGCGATTTCGACACCGTCACCGCGATCCTGCCGTTCATGATCATCGGCACCGTGCTCGCTGTGGGCCTGTCCCATTCGCTCAACGCGGTAGCCCTGGGCGATGACCTCGCCGCCAGCCTCGGCACCTCGGTCAATCGGACGAGAATTCTCTCGATCCTCGCCGTCACCCTGCTCGCCGGCGCGGCCACTGCGGCCGCCGGGCCGATCGGATTCATCGGACTGATGATCCCGCACATCGCCCGGTGGATCGTCGGGCCCGACCAACGGTGGATCCTCGGCTACTCCCTGGTGCTCTCACCGATTCTGCTGCTGGCCTCCGACGTCATCGGCCGAGTCGTGATGAAGCCCGGAGAACTCCAGGTCGGGGTCGTCACCGCGTTCGTCGGCGCACCCGTACTCATCGCACTCGTACGTCGGAAGAAGGCGAGCGGCCTGTGAAGTCCACCGACTCAGCGGTGCACGACCGCACACTCGCACCACGCCCGAGCACTCTGCCCGGAGAGAAGATCGACTTCGGCCGCCCGATGCTGCGGATCTTCGGATTCCGCATCGACATGCGGGTTGTCATCACTGCAGGCATCCTCACTCTGCTCGCACTGGCCTGCGGTTTTGCCGGTCTCATGCTCGGCAAGTTCTCCCTCACCCCGGCCGAGGTGTTCCAAGGTCTGTTCAGCGTGGCGGAGAAGCGCATCGTCAACACCGTGGTCGGGGAGTGGCGGGCCCCGCGGATCATCGCCGGCATCGTCCTCGGCGCCGGGCTCGGCGTCTCCGGTGCGGTCTTCCAGTCCCTGACGCGCAATCCGCTGGGTTCCCCGGACATCATCGGCTTCTCCACCGGTGCCTACACCGGCGGTATCGTCACCATCATCGTCTTCGGCTCGAGCTTCGTGTCCACGGCCGCCGGGGCGATCCTCGGCGGGCTCCTCACCGCTGCGATCGTCTACCTGCTCACGTGGAAGGGCGGTGTGCAGGGGTTCCGCCTCATCATCGTCGGCATCGCTCTGACCGCAATGCTCAACGCCTTCAACACCTGGCTGATCCTCCGTGCCGACCTCGACCTCGCAATGGCCGCCGCCACGTGGGGCGCGGGTACGCTCAACGGCATGGGCTGGCCGACGATCGTCCCGGCCGCCGTTGCCACGATCGTCCTCGGCCTAGCCTGTGCTCTCTTCGCCCGAGACCTGGGCACGCTGGAACTCGGCGATGACACTGCGAAGGCGCTGGGCGTGCGCAACGAACCGGTGCGTGCCGTCCTCATCGTCATCGCGGTCGCACTCGTCGCTGTGGTCACCGCTGCGGCCGGCCCGATCGCCTTCGTCGCATTGGCCGCCCCGCAGATCGGACGACGGATCGCCCGGGCGCAGGGCACCAGCCTGCTCACCTCTGCGGCCGTCGGTGCTCTGCTGCTCGTGGGCGCTGACCTCATCGCCCAGCACGCATTCGGCGACATCCAGCTGCCTGTCGGTGTGATCACCGTGAGCATCGGCGGCATCTATCTCATCTGGCTCCTCATCCAAGAAGCTCGGAAGGCATCATGAGCGCTCCTCATCTCCCCGGCGATCAGTCGCCGCTGGTCGCCCAGAATCTCGATCTGGCCTACGACCACCGACAGATCGTGACCGACCTCGATGTGAGCATTCCCGACGGGAAGTTCTCCATCATCGTCGGACCCAATGCCTGCGGAAAGTCGACTCTGCTCAGGGCCCTGGCCAGACTGCTGCCGCCGGCCAAGGGGTCGGTGCTGCTCGACGGGCACAATATTGCGCAGATGAAGACGAAGAAGATCGCCCAGCGGTTGGGTCTGCTTCCGCAGTCGTCCATCGCCCCGGAGGGGATCACCGTCGCCGAGCTCGTCTCCCGTGGCCGTCATCCTCATCAGTCATTCCTGCGCCAGTGGACCGATGCTGATGAGGAGGCTGTGCTGTCTGCTCTGCGAGCGACGAACACGGAGATTCTGTCCTCGCGGTTGGTCGACGAGCTCTCAGGCGGTCAGCGGCAGCGTGTATGGGTAGCGATGGTCCTGGCTCAGGAGACCTCCCTGCTGCTGCTCGACGAACCGACGACCTTCCTCGACGTCGCCTTCCAGATCGAATTGCTCGACCTGTTCTCGCAGCTGAACAACGAATACGGGCACACGCTGGTCGCCGTGCTCCACGACCTCAATCAGGCGTGCCGTTATGCCGATGAGATCATCGCGATGAAGGACGGCGCGATCGTCGCCCAGGGATCGCCGGAGCAGATCATCACCGCTGAGCTCGTCGATGAGGTCTTCGGAATCAGGTGCACCGTTATCGATGACCCGGTGACCGGTGCCCCGATGATCGTGGCCGGAATGCCGAAGAAGACCTTCGCCTGAGACTGCTCCACCTGGCCAAGCGGCGGATTCCACCTGGCCCGGGGCGTCTTCGCCGGGCCAAGCGGCTTTCCATGCTGCGTTCAGGCTCTGGGAGCGGCGTGCTCTTCGCCTTCGGGGCGGTCCTCACTGTTGTTCTTCTTGTTCACGGTGAAGAGTGCCTTGGCGCCAACGATCACCGCGACGACGATCCCGCCCCAGATTGCTCCCAAGATGAGGGAGAAGACAGTGTTGACCACCCAACCGAGGATCCCGCCGATCGCGGGAACCGCCGCGGCCGGCACCTCGAGGTGGTGGACGAATCCGTAGAGGGCATGGAAACCGAGCTCGTCGGTGCCGACGAGGATGATGTGCCCGCCGACCCAGAGCATGGCGAAAGTGCCGACGACGGAGAGCAGCGTCAGCAGCTTCGGCATGGCACTGACGAGGAAGCGACCGAACCTCTGCGGACCGGGCGAATCCTTCTTCGCCAGGTGCAGTCCGATGTCATCCATCTTCACGATGAGCGCGACGACACCGTAGACCCCCAGCGTGATCGCCAAAGCGACGATGATCAGGATGACGGCTCGACTCGTCAGGGAATCGACGGCTACCTCGTTGAGGGCGATGACCATGATTTCGCAGCTGAGCACGAAATCGGTGGTGATGGCCGAGCGGACGATCTTCTTCTCGGCGGCTGCGCCATCGGCGGCTGCGCCATCGGCTGGCGTGTCCGCACCGGCTGCTTCCTTCTCATGGTGGGCGATCCATCCGAGCTTCTCGAAGACTTTTTCTGCGCCTTCGAAACACAGGTATGTGCCGCCGACCATGAGGAGCGGGGTGAGAAGCCACGGCAGGAACTGACTGAGCAGCAGGATGATCGGCAGAATGATGACGATCTTGTTGACCAGCGAGCCCAAGGCGATGCGTTCGATGATCGGCAGTTCGCGTTTCGGGCTCACGCCTTCGACGAATTTCGGGGTTACGGCGGCATCATCGATGACGACGCCGGCTGCTTTCGCGCCTGCTCGTGAGGCGCCGGCGGCGACATCATCGAGACTGGCGGCAGAGAGCTTGACGAGCGCGGCGACGTCGTCGAGCAGTGCGATGAGACCACCGGCCACTCATCGACCGCCGAGGGCGTAGGTGGTGCCCGCCGGCTGCCGGTGAAGATCGCCGAGGTGGTTGTCGGCTGCGTCGAAGAGCTGCAGCCGATCTCCGTCGGGGGAGACCCTGCGGGCTTTGGGGAGCCACGTGATCATTCCGGGAGCGGCTTTCAGCGTCGTCAGCGAGGGCTTGATCGTGATGCCCTCAGACTCGAGCGTCCATGAGGTAGCGAGGGCATTGGCGCCATCGCTGCCGCGCAGCGTTCCGTCCTCTTGGAATTTGAGGAACGCCCTGTCGTTCTTCTCGGCAACCCAGCGGCCGATGACTTCCTGTGTCATTTCTCTTCCTTCTCCAGACCGCCGATGACCTTGCCGTTGCTGTCCTGGACCTTCATCACGGTGCCCTCGATCGTGGCCGAGGATGCCTTGCTCAGCCAGGGGTCGACACCGGCACAGGCCTTCTGCGTGGTCATGAAGGAGTCGATGGCGATCTCATCGTCCTTGACCTCCCACGTCGTGACGATCGCATTGCAGCCGTCGGAGCCTTTGAGCGAGCCGTCATCGGAGAACTCGAGGAACGGATCGCCCTTCTCCGGGGAGGTCCATTTGCCGACCGGGTCGAGTGCAGCCGCGTCATCACTCGGAGACGAAGTCTCGGTCGATTCGCTCGGCGTCGGGGAGCTCGGATCCTGAGGGTCGGTTCCCGAGTCGCAGGCGGCCAGGGGCAGGGCCAGCGCCAGTGTGGCGATGCCAAGCGCCAGTCTGGACGCCAGACGAGGTGTGGCCGGTGTGCGAAGTGAGGTGTGGTTCGACATGCCCCTGATCATAACGGCCTCGATTCGGAGTCGTCTGCAAGAACCGCTGGAGCAGGGCATCTGGCGACTTCTGTACGTTGTGTTCACTCACAACTCTCATTGTTCTTGCTATGCGTCGTGATCAAACCGTAACCTTTCACACGGTTGAAAATCTGACACCAGAGGCACGAAACATCGGTAACCGTGGATCGTGTTGAGGTACCGGACAATCGAAGCATCGACAACGATCAAGGGAATCAACAGTATGCAGAAGAAACTCGTGCAGAGTTCACTGGCACTGAGCGCCGCCGCGGCGCTCGGCCTGGGCAGCGCGTTCGTCGCGACACCCGCGATGGCCGACAGTGCCCCGCAGAAGCTTGACCTGCAGAGCGAAGCGCACGTTCAGAAGGCGCTGTCCGGAATCGAAGGCGTAAACGCCTACGGTGCCGAAGACGGCGAGCTCAACATCGGCGTTGCCGAAAAGACTGACGAGATCAAGGATCTCGAAAAGCAGTACAAGAACATCAACGTCACCGAGGGCATCAAGGAACTCAAGCCCTACGCGGACAACGACCTCGTCGGTGGCGCCGGTTACCTCGTCAAGGCCGGCGAGAGCGGCGGAGCCTGCTCCACCGGCTTCTCCGGTTGGGACGGCGACGGCAAGCCCGTCGTGCTGACCGCCGGACACTGCTCGAAGATCATCAACGAGGACTCAAACGAGTTCGAAGGTGACACCACGGTCGACCAGACCGAGACGCCCTCGACCTCCGCTGCCAACGGCGGTGAAGGCTTCCAGGCCTCCGGCAACGGCGTCATCGGTAAGTGGGGCTTCGCAAACTTCGGCGGCGATCTTCTCGAAGGTGCCGACGAAGAGGAGTGGCCGAATCCGAGTGAGTCCGACATCGACTTCGCCGTCATCAACGTCGACGAGTCGAAGTACAACGTCAAGGGCGGAATCACCGACTGGTCCACCGCTGATTCGGATGACCTGGCCAAATCGACGACCGAGATCACCAAGGTGGGTGCGCACAAGGAAGGTGCGATCAGCAAGTCGGGCCGGACGACAGGCAAGACCGAGGGCAAGGTACTGCCCCGCGAGTCCTACGACTTTGACTATCAGAACGTCGGCGGGCGCTGGGTCCACGGCTTCGGCGTGACCGCACCGATCGACAAGCCCTTCTCGCAGCCCGGCGACTCCGGCGGAGGCGTCTACCAGGGCAACACCGCGGTCGGTGTCATCTCCGGTGGTGGAGACCTTGACGCGAACACCTCGTTCACCTGGGTCGCCGACCTCGATCACTCGCTCGAGGAGTCCGGCACGGACTTCAAGCTCGAGAAGCCGGGTGAAGAGGTCCCCGATGCTCCGAAGGCTGAGGACCAGACCATCGAGCCCGAGGCGAAGGTCACAGGTCAGGCTGAGCCGGGTTCCAAGGTCAAGGTGACCTGGGAAGCCACGGGTGAAGAAGGCACCGGTGCCCAGGCTGAGGAGCAGGGCTCGAAGACCGTTACGGCGAATAAGGAAGGCAACTTCTCCGTCGAGGGGCCGAAGGCCGAAGGTGACTACAAGTTCACTGCGACTGCGACCGTCGACGGACAGGAGTCGAAGACCACAGAGTTCGACGTGACCGTCGAGAAGGATGAGTCTGAGGCCCCTGCTCCCGCCGAGCGCGAGATCAGCATCGACCCCAAGCAGATCACCGCTTCTGACTTCGTTCAGGAGAAGAAGGGTGTGACGATTACGGTCAAGGGCTTTGACGAAGGTGAGAAGGCGACACTGAAGGTTGCTTCCGGCCCCGAGAACGTCGAAGGCATCACGCTGGATGAGATCGCTAACGAAAACGGCGCGGCTGCATTCTCGATCTACGGCACCAGCGCATCGGATCCCGAGGCTTACCTCGGCAAGTACGATGTCGAGGTCACCGGTGCCAATGACACCGAAGATGAGTCCGCACTGACCGGAACCTTTGAAGTCGTTGCCGATGAAGACGGTACCGGCGGTGGAACCGGCGGCGATGACGACGGAAACAACGACAACGGCAATGACGACGGAAACGGTGACGGCGGATCCGATCTGCCTCGCACCGGTGCCGAACTCACCGGTCTCGCTGCCGGAGCCGGTCTCCTCCTCGTCGGTGGAGCCGCAGTCGTTCTGACCATGCGTCGCAAGAACAACAACTGAGTGCAGTGATGCTGACCGAATGACGGTCCGCTGAGAACTCAGCACGAAGCCCCCGGTCGTGTGACCGGGGGCTTCGTCGATTCACTCAGACTCGAAGGAGACGGCACGGAACCGGAGGGTTCTACACCGCCTGAAGTTTCGTTCATTTAGTTCACAGTTTCGGACGTACTTTCTTGGTAGTCGCTGAGGATTGCCCGTAACCTTATCGTGACTTAGGTCATCGATTTGTAACCTTGATCCCTCAGAAAAGAGAGACAACTACTTATGCAGAAGAAACTCATGCAGAGTTCGCTTGCACTGACCGCCGCCGCGGCGCTCGGTCTCGGCAGCTCGTTCGTCGCCGGCCCGGCTGTTGCTGACAACGGCCCGCAAGAGCTGAATGTGCAGAGCGACGCCAAAGTGCAGGACGTTCTTGAGGACGTGGGCGGGGTCAATGCCTACGGTGCCAAGAACGGTCAGCTGACCATTGGTGTGTCTGGTGACAACGACAATGCTGACGCCTTGGAGAAGAAATACTCGAACGTCAAGGTCTTCAAGGGAATCGACGCACTCGAGCCTTACGCCGCCGAGGATCTCGTTGGTGGAGCAGGCTACCTGGTGACAGCTGGGGCCAGCGGCGGCGCCTGCTCGACAGGGTTCTCTGGCTGGGATGCCGACGGAAAGCCGATCGTGCTCACCGCAGGGCACTGCGCGAAGATCATCAATGAAGAGACGAACGAGTTCGAAGGTGACACTACGGTCGATGAGACCGAGCAGCCTTCAACAGCCCCGGCGAACGAGGGCGAGGGCTTCATCCGGTCCGGACTCGGAGTCGTCGGACAGTGGGGCTACCACAAGTTCGGTGGAGAGCTTGTGACGAGCGACCAGCAAAAGCCTGAAGAAGACGACATTGACTTCGCCGTCATCAACGTTGACGAAGCGAAGTACAAGGTCAAGACCGGGGTGACGGATTGGTCGACCGCAGACAGCGAGGATCTCGGCGCGAAGCTCGCCACTGACATCACTAAGGTCGGAGCCCACACCGAAGGAACGGTGGAGAAGGCCGGCCGTACGACCGGACTGACCGAAAACGAGACTTGGACGGCTCTCAACGAGGAAATTGACTTCATGAATGTCGGTGGACGCTTTGTCCACGGTTTTGGTGTCAAGGCGCCTCTCGGTGACCCTTTCTCGGCCCCCGGCGATTCGGGCGGAGGTGTCTTCCAGGGGGATACAGCTGTCGGCGTGATCTCAGGCGGCGGCCCTATGACCGATGAGAATGGTGACGCCATCGATGCGAGCTGGGTCGCCGACCTTGACTACTCGCTTGAGAAGTCGGGCAAGACGATCTCGTTCGAAGATCCCAATGAGGAACCCCCGGGCGACGACGATAAGGATACTGACTCGGACGCCGCTGCTGACGGCAAGGATGCTGACTCGGACGCCGCTGCCGACGGCAAGGATGCCGACTCGGACGCCGCTGCCGACGGCAAGGACGCTGACTCGGACGCCGCTGCTGACGGCAAGGATGCTGACTCGGACGCCGCTGCTGACGGCAAGGATGCTGACTCGGACGCCGCTGCTGACGGCAAGGATGCCGACTCGGACGCCGACGGCAACGAAAAGCCCGAAGCTCCTAAGGTCGGCGACCAGACCGTCGTCGAAGGCGGACAGATCACCGGTCAGGCTGCTCCGAACGCCGAGGTGAAGCTGACATGGAAGCCCGCTGGCGCCAATGCCGGTTCTTCTGAGGTCTCCGCCCACGCCGCACCGGCTCAGGGCAGCACCACCGTCAAGACCAATGCGAACGGCAAGTTCACGACGGAAGCTCCCGCTGAAGCCGGTGACTACAACTACACCGCGGTCGTCAATGTGAACGGACAGAACTCCGCGGAAGCCGAGTTCACCGTGACCGTTGAAGCCGAAGAGGCTCCCGCTGAGCGCAAGCTGACTGTCGATCCGAAGGAGATCTCCGCTGCGGACTTCGTGAAGGAAGACAAGGGCGTGCAGATCACCGCTGAAGGCTTCGAAGAGGGCGAAAAGGTCACTCTTGAAGTTGTGGCCGGTCCGGAGAACGTCGAGGGAATCACCCTCGACGAGACCGCCAACGCGGATGGCGTCGTCGGCTTCTCGATCTATGGCACCAGCGCATCGAACCCCGAGGCCTACCTCGGTAAGTACGAGCTCGAGGTCACCGGAGCTAATGACACCGCCGATGAGTCCGCTCTGACCGGTTCGTTCCAGGTCGTTGCCGACGAAGACGGCAACGGCGGCGGAAACGACGGTGACGACAACGGCAATGACGACGGAAACGGTGACGGCGGATCCGATCTGCCTCGCACCGGTGCCGAACTCACCGGTCTCGCTGCCGGAGCCGGTCTCCTCATCGTCGGTGGAGCCGCAGTCGTTCTGACCATGCGTCGCAAGAAGAACAACTGAAACACCCTCTGACGGTCACCAGCTGACCCACTGAGCGAAAGTGCCCCTGACCATCCGGTCAGGGGCACTTTCTCATATGCGGAAGAAAGCGCGCAGGGAAGAGCCGGCAGCCGCGGATGCCTCCGTGAAGCTCAGCGAAGTGTAAAACGGCTCATCGTAATTGAGAGTGTAGAACCGGTCTGAAGCCACCGGACTCGAGCAGACATCTGGCGATGTAATGCGTGAGGTTGCGGAATCCCAGCGCGGACCCGCGTAGATGCTCGAGTCTGCCGTTGATCGCTTCAGTGGGACCGTTCGACGTTCCCGGTCGGGTGAAGAATGCGAGCACATCAGCAGCTCGACGCTTCAACGTTCGTCCTAACCGTTTGAGCTCGACCAGTCCTGTCGGCAGATTCGTTGTCAGGGCGTCGATGACCGTTTGCAAGAGTCTCTTGCCCTCTTTGCGGTCCGCGGTTCGGTAAGCGCTGACAATGTCTTGGTAGACGGCCCAGGTGACTTCGACTTCGGTGAAGTTCGGGTCAGCGAAGAGGTTCGCGATTCTTTCCTGCTGCTTGGTCGTGAGTAAGCTGCTGCCCGTGTGAAGAGTTCTTCTTGCCCGGTACAACGGGTCCTTTGCTCGTCCGCGATGGCCGGTGGTCTCCTGCTGAACTCGGCGACGTACCTCGTCGAGGGCATCACCGGCGAGTTTGACGACGTGGAAGGGGTCCATGACTTCGACAGCGTCGGGCAGCTCCTCAGCTGAGGCTGTTTTGAAGCCGGAGAATCCGTCCATCGCGACGACGTCGATGCCATCACGCCAGTCTTTCGGTCGGGCTTTCAACCATTGTTTGAACACCTGCTTCGAACGGCCAGCCACCATGTCGAGCAGACGTGCCGAGCCTGCCCCCTGGCTGATCGGGGTGAGGTCGATGATGACGGTGACGTACTTGTCACCACGCCGGGTGTGCCGCCATACATGCTCGTCGACACCAATGACGCTGACCCCGTCGAAACGAGTCGGGTCGTCGATCAACAACCGCTGACCTTCGGCGAGGACGGAGGAGTTCGCGGTGTGCCAGGACACGGCGAGCTTCGCAGCGATCACGGACACGGTGTCGTGATCGATCACGAGAGCACGCAACGCCCAGTCGAGGCCGGTTCGCGAGATCTTCGCTCGTGGTGGCGCCGCAGCTGTGGTGTCTTGACGCCATACGCGGCCACACTCGACGCACTTGTAACGGCGGAGGCGAATATGAAGCGTGGTCGGTCGGTGGCCGAAAGGTTCGTGGGCCAGACGGCGGACGACGGTATCGCGAACGATCCCGTGGCCACCGCACCGTCGGCACCAGTCATCAGCAGTGTTTGGACGGCATTCCAGAATGGCTTTGTGCCCGGTGATGTGCTGGCCAATACAGGTCAGATCGAGGGTGTCGAGTCGGCAGAATGTCGTGAGGTCAGGGGTCGAGAAAGTAGGCTTGGCCACGTCGAGGTCTTTCGGATGGACGGTGTAGGAACTTCCATCATCGGAAGACCTCGACGTCTATCCGCGCAGCGACGCGCCGTGTCCTGGAATCACCGATCTACACTCTCTTTTACGAAGAGCCTGTAAAACGCGGCGAGGGCAGGGGCATCATCGGTAAGCAGGACGGTCTGGCGAATATCGTCGAATGGCTCGAGCACACTCCGGATGAGTTCGGCACCGATTCCACGACGCTGCAGTCGCGGATCGACAAGAACATCCTGGACATAGACGAGAGTGCCGAAATCGCTGACAATGCGGGCCAACCCGACCAGCTCCTCATCGACACGTGCACACACGACATGCGCTGACCCGTTGAGGCTGCGCAGCAACCGTGCCGGATCCTCGGTGTAGGCCGACCAGCCGACCGCATCGTAGAGATGGAGGAGCTCGCCGAGGGAAGGCAGGACATTTGACGCATAAGTGATCCCGGCGCTCTTCCGTGGCCGAAAGCGGGGACGATCCTGCCAGTGCACGCCGAGAGTGCGCCCTGCCTGCCACTCCTCACGCAGAATCGCACAAGCCACAGAGGCCAGCCGGACGCCGTCAGCTGCCGGCCATGCATGACGGTAGTGCGCCTCCTGCGTCCACCCGGCCCGCTCGAACACCACACGCATTGCATGATTGTCTTCACGGGTCTGCCCCTCTATGCGGAGTGCCCGAGTAGTTGAGAACACATGGCCGGCAATCGCATTCAGCGCATCGACGCCGAGTCCCTTGCCCCGGTGCTGTTCGGACAAGCGCAGATCGAACATCGGGGTGTCATCGCGAAGATCCTCGAGCCGCACGTATCCGACCCGACCGAACTCGTCGTGGTCTAGCCAGAACGCGGCATTGTCAGCGTTGAGGAAATACCCGACCGCAATCCGTTCCATCACCGTACCGGTTGACCAGGCGTCTGCGGCGACATGGAACGGAAAGGACTGAGACGAGAAGAACTCGACAAGTGCGTCCCGGTCGGCTCCTGTGGGATCGATCGCAGTCAGTTTCACGCCCATACCCTTAGACTAGGGCAATCCTCTTTGCCACGGGACAGCTTCTCGGCGGCAGGTCGCTGGCTCAACCGATGAAGGAGTCCACCCGTGAGTCTAGACGACGATCCGTTCGACTAGCAGATCACCAAATCTGGAGTCCTGCTCATTCGCCGAGGCGGCCATGCCGTCATGGAACTCGGCGGGAAGAAGGCCGCCGCTCTAATCCCCAGGCTCGGACGCGATGCCGATACCAACCAGCAGCTGCTGGCCCGGGCGACAGGCAATTATCAACACGGCAACGAACGTCGGCCCCGTCACTTATGACACTTGCTGGACGTTCGTTCAGTGCTTGATAGTCTTACGCTATGACCCACGACACTTCCAGCGAATTCGCCCGCGCCACCGCCGTCGAACGGAACGGCGATCACAGCTTCACTGCCGACCTCGACGCCGGGTGGAAGGTCGCCGGTGCTGTCAACGGCGGATACCTGCTCGGCGTCGCCGGACGTGCCCTGCGCGACCTTCGTCCGACAACCCCGGATCCCTTGGTGATCTCCACCTTCTACCTCGGCCCAAGCAGAGAAGGCCCCGTCGACATCACCACACGCACATTGCGCGAAGGCCGGTCAACGGCAAACTACGGCATCGAACTCTCACAGAACGGGGCGCCGACGATCGCAGCGATGGCCACAATGGGCAACCTCGGTGCGCTTCCCGACGATGTCGCCACCACCGCCACGCCGCCTCATCTGCCGCCGCCGGAAGAGTGCATCAGTGTTGCCGAGGCCAGCGAAGACTTCAAGAACGCGGCACCGATCATCGATCGGTTCGATATGCGCCTGGATCCGGCGACCGCCGGATTCGCGGTGGGCAAACCGAGCGGAAGGGGCCTGCTGCAGGGCTGGATCCGACTCGTCGATGGGACTGACCCGGAACCGCTGTCGCTGCTGACTTTCCTTGATGCCTTCCCTCCGGTGATGTTCGACCTCGGCCGATTCAACTGGGCACCGACAATGGAGCTGACCGCTCATGTTCGTGCCCTGCCGGCACCGGGCTGGATCGGCGCCCGCATCTCCACGAAGAACATCGCCGGCGGCATGTTCGAAGAGGACTGCGACCTGTGGGACTCCTCCGGCCGCCTCGTCGCGCAGTCGCGCCAATTGGCACGCCAGCCGCGCGGCTGAACCGAAGATGACGCAGGATAACCGTCGATGACGAGGCCGGCGATCCGTGTCCGTGGTCGGGGCTAGAGTCGGAACCATTCTGACCCTACGGTGAAAGGACCACGCTCATGGCGTCGCTGTCATCACTGAGCATCACCTTCGACTGCCTCGATGTCGAAGCGCAATCGCTCTTCTGGGCCGAGCTCCTCGGCGCGGATCTCGACCCCGGGGCCGACGAATTCGTTGCCAGCATCGGCGGTGTGCACAATGCCGAATCACCGACACCGGGCATGCTCTTCCTCAAGGTCGACGAACGCGTCGAGGGGAAGAACCCCGTGCACATCGACCTCGATGACCCGCACTATCCGGCGGATGTCGATCGAGCGGTGGCGCTGGGGGCGGAACGACTCGGATCCTTCTCCGAGTACGGAATCGAATGGACCACGCTGAAAGATCCCGAAGGAAACGTCTTCGACATCGGCCGTCGCACAGTAGACTGATGTCCCGACCTCGTGACCGACGGATGCGCCCGCCGGGAAGCGGGGGACTTGTCTGCGCATGATCAGAGAGGCTCAGCGTGACACTTCCATTGACCGACCCGAACAAGACCCCGGCCGAACGGCAGGGACTCGAAGAGTTCCTCGACTATTTCCGGCAGGTCGTGAGGCGCAAGGCTGAAGGGTTGACTCCGGCCCAGCTCACCCACTCGGTCGCATCCTCGTCGCTGACGATCGGCGGCATCGTCCGACACCTGACACTCGTCGAAGAGTCCTGGTTCCTCGAAGTATTCCAAGGCGGAGAACTCGGTGAACCATGGGCGAGTGCCGACTGGAAGTCCGAACCGGACTGGGACTTCGACAGCGCAGCAGGTTCGACGGCCGAGGAACTGCTGGCAACGCACGCACACGCTTGTGAGCGTTCCCGTGAGATCCTAGCCGAGGTGGACGACCTCGACCTGCTCACCGTGCGCAGCGGTCACGACGGAACGAAGTTCAACGTCCGCTGGATCCTCATCCATCTCGTCGAAGAATATGCCCGCCACGCCGGACACGCAGACCTCATCCGCGAGGACATCGACGGCCAGACGGGCGACTGAGCCCTCACCGTGCGTGGAGGATGCATCCTCTAGGCTGGGAGCCATGACGAATACTCCGACGGCCGGCGCCGAGACCGCGCCCGATCGACCCAAAGCGCTCATCCCGCTCGACCTTGCCCGCGGTTTCCTCATCGGCAGCGCCGAACTCGTTCCTGGAGTCTCCGGAGGCACGATCGCGCTCGTGACCGGAGTCTACGACCAGCTCATCGATTCCGCCTCGCACGTCGTCTCCGCGGCCAAAACCCTGGTAACCGGACCCCACCGGGTCTCCGGAGCCCTGGCCGAGCTGAGACGCACGGACTGGTTCCTCGTCATTCCGGTCCTCCTCGGTATGGCCACTGCCGTGTTCACCATCGCCGGTGTCATGGAGTCCTTCGTCTCCTCCAACCCCGAGCTGGCCCGAGGACTCTTCTTCGGCCTCGTCGCCGCCAGCATCGCCGTGCCCCTGCGGATGCTGCCGGCGCGCGGGCCACGCCAACCCATACTCCTCGGGATCCTCGCGTTCCTCGCCGCTGCAGCACTCGCGTTCTGGATGACCAGCTTGGCCGGCGGAGCCGATGTGGAGAATCCTCCGCTCATCGCTGTCTTCTTCGTCGCGTCGATCGCCATCTGCGCTCTTGTCGTCCCCGGCGTCTCGGGATCGTTCTTCCTCCTCGCCGTCGGCATGTACTCCACGACACTGCGGGCCGTTGACGACCGCGACTTCGGATACCTCGGGATCTTCATGCTCGGCGCGATCCTCGGCTTGGCGGTCTTCGTCAACATCCTCAAATACTTCCTCCACAACCACCGATGGTGGACTCTCCTCGTCATGGCGGGACTGATGCTCGGCTCACTGCGTGCCCTGTGGCCCTGGCAGGCCGAAGCCGAAATCGGTGCCGACGGCGAAGCACATGGCGCCGGGGGACTGCTGGCCCCGGCCGACCCCGTGCTTGGCCCGGTTCTGCTCGCCGCCCTCGGCGCGATCGTCGTCGTGGTCCTCATCATGGTCGAAGCGAAGTTCGCCGACGAGAAGGCCGAAGCCGACAGTGCATCTGCCGGCTCATCTTGAGTCGCCAACCTCCTCGATGCGCGTGGCTCGCAGCCCAACGGTGAACGTTGGAACGGTCATGGGCGCCTCTCACGTAGAGTGGGAGAGACAGCAGTCAGCTCTGAAGAAGGAGAGAGACAAGCATGGCCAACACAGCATTTCAGGGAACTCCGGTCAAGACCGTCGGCGATCTGCCGGCCAAGGGCGAGCAGGCACCGGCCTTCAGCCTCGTCGGTGGCGACCTCGGCGAAGTGAACTCGCAGGACAACGCGGGCAAGCGCGTCGTGCTCAACATCTTCCCCAGCGTCGACACGGGAGTCTGCGCCGCCTCGGTGCGCAAATTCAACGAACTCGCGGCAGGGCTGGAGAACACCACCGTTCTCTGTGTGTCCAACGATCTCCCGTTCGCCCAGGGCCGCTTCTGCGGTGCCGAAGGCATCGAAAACGTCGTCGCGGCTTCGGGGTTCCGCAGCTCCTTCGGCAAAGACTTCGGTGTGACCATGGTCGACGGTCCGCTGGCCGGTCTCCTGGCTCGATCCGTTGTCGTCCTCGACGAGAAGGGCACCGTGACCCACACGCAGCTCGTCGACGAGATCACCACCGAACCCGACTACGACGCAGCGATGGCCGCTCTGGGCGCCTGAGTCACCTCAGGTGACCCCGCCGGGCGATCGGTCGTTCGGCGAGCAGCGTGACAGCAGAACCGGGCGGGACGTCCTCCAACGTCCCGCCCGGTTCTCGTATGGGGTCCGAAGCTCACATATTGACGACCGTGACCGGAAGTGCGTAGTCGACTCCGGCAAGCTCCCCACCGGAGGCGGTGATGTCGGGAATCATGTCCTTCGGAGCCGGATGGTCGGGCAGCGCCTCGAGGTAGACCCCGTGGGCTTCGAGCGATCGCACACCCCGGTCGACATGTGCGGCTGTCAGGGCCACAGCATGGGTGGGCTCGGCACCGTTGATGAGCAGACGGTCCGCCTTCCACGCCTCAAGGCCCTCGTCCTTGAGCTCGGTGAAGATCCACGGGTTGTCGGCGTCTCGGATCGCGTCGACGGTGGCGATGCCGGCATGCCGGTGATCGACATGGTTGAGCCCCCACCGCACCTTGAGGTCGAAGGTCGTGACGACCACCGCATTGGGGCGGAACTGGCGAATCTTGCGCGCAATCGCACGTCGGAGCTCATGATCGGGTTCGAGGAGCCCGTCGGGAAAATCGAGGATCTCCAGGTCATCGACGCCGACGAGGTTGCACGCCCGCCGCTGCTCGTCGGCTCGCAGAGCGGCTACCTCCTCCGGAGACATGTTCCGGATACCGGCCTCACCGCGCGTCAGCAGCAGGTACGACACCTCCTTTCCCTCATCGGTCCATTTGGCCACGGCCGCCGAACCGCCGTATTCCATATCGTCGGGATGGGCGACCACGCACAGGATCCGGTCGACATCGCTGTCATCGAAGAGCGGGAGTTCAGTCATGCCTCCAGGCTAGGCGGCAATAGAAGGTTCCGCCAGAGACCCGAGGTCCGGTGTCCGAAAGTGATCGTGGGTACGATATGGAGGAATCTCCGACCGAATGAAGGCAGCCGATGAAGAACAGCGTGCTCGTAACGGCGATGGTGGGGTTGGCGATGATCCTCAGCGGGTGTTCGGCACTGAAGATCAGCAGCACCGAGGAGGCCGGACCGAAACCGGCGCACGTGGGAATCGATGACGGCAAGTCCACCGCCCAGCCGAGTCCGACGAAAGCACAGATCCCCGACGGAATGACCCAGACCACCGTCGACCTCGGCAGCCAATGTCCCGTCGAGGTCAGTTTCGCCGTGGGGCCGGACTGGACGGATGAGTCCGGGTATGACGGGTACCGGCTCTTCACCAGCGGTTCGGAAGCCATCATCACGGTCGACTGCTTCGAAGACGATGAGCCATCGGCGAGCAAGCTGGTCGACAAGGCCCGGGAGCGGATGTTCAGCACCCCAGGTTCGGCCCGGGCCAGCGAAGCCGCCGGGGCACTCGACGGCGGCGAGTACTGGGTCGTTCACGGCCGGCTCGCCCCTGAGGACATGCGAGCCGTGGACGAACAGGATTCGGTGTTCTTCGGAGTCGTTGCTGGGATCTCCGTCGACGGACGACTGTTCAAAGTCAGCGTCGACATGCTCGCGCCAGCCGATGATGCGGAAGCTGCCGACGATTTCCGACAGATGCTGCCGACAGTTCGCTTAGACGATCAGGAACTCCGGGTGCCCGACCTCACATGAACTCGGTCAGCTCTCGGCGGTGTTTCCTGCGGACTCGGGACCCAGCTCAGCGCCGGCTTCCGGGCGCGAGGAGCGTGGCGATCGTTGTCGGCCGGACATCCGCTTGAGCAGCTCGCGCGCGGCGATCCTGCCGGCACGGGTGGCGCCGAGAGTGGAGCTGGCCGAACCGTAGCCGACGAGGAAGAGCCGGGGATCGTCCCTGACCGCCACCTCGGTGTCCATGGCGATTCCACCTTCGGGGGTGCGCAGGTGCAAGGGGGCAAGATGTTTGAGTGCGGCGCGGAAACCGGTGTTCCAGAAGATCACGTCGATCTCCTCGACCCGGGCGGTGGCAAACGGTGCCCACGATTCGGGAACCGCGAGGACATCGTTGGCTGATGGCCCCAGGCCGTCCGAGGTGGTCGGCGGCGGGGATTCGGTGGTCCCGGGGAAGTGCACGCCATGGGGGAGGATGCGGTCGAACATTCCGCGGGAGACGAGGACCCCGGAGTCGACACCCTCACGGAATTCGCGACGGATCGGCAGACCTGTCGTTCTCACGACGCTGGCCGGGGCCAGACCGGACAGTGTCCTTTCGCGGACGGCCCGTTCGACTTCGAGCCCCCATTGGCCGTCGAACTCTCTGGTGGTGAAATTCGGCGGACGGCGAGTCGCCCACACAGTGTCGGTGACTTCGGCGAGTTGGAGGAGGAACTGGGTGGCGGAGATGCCGCCGCCGACGACGAGAGTGCGCAGTCCGCGGAAGTCCTCGACATCACGGAAGTTCACCGTATGCAGTTGGCGGCCCTCGAAGTCGCCGATCCCCGGGACGAAGGGAACATACGGCTGGGTCCATGTCCCTGTGGCGTTGATGAGGAAATCGGTCGACAGCCGTACCCGCTGACCGTCGATGTCGGTGGTGATGTGGAGAATTCCCGCCCTGCGTTCTTCAGAGGTCACCGAGGAGACGTCGGCGGGACGGACGACGCAGAGTTCGAGTTCGCGTTCGAACTGGTCATAGTAGTCCGAGACGACTCGCGAGGCGGGCACATTCGGATTCGGCCGGCCGAGGGGGAAGCCGGGCAGGTCGGAGATGTGGTTCGTCGTGCCCAGGGTCAGGGAGTCCCAGCGCTCACGCCAGGCGCCGCCCGGTCCGTCTCCGGCGTCGAGGATGATGAAGTCTCTGCCGGGGACCAAGCCGTCGCGCCACAGGTAGTGCGCCGCCGACAGGCCGGCCTGGCCTGCGCCGATGATGACGACGGACCAGTGTGAGTCGACGAGGAGTTCGTTTATTCGGCACACCATGGCGCCATTGTTTCAGGTTCCCACGGCCATGTCGCCGGCGGCGTGCTCTGACCGCCGTTCGGATTGACCAGACGGTGGAATGGGAGAAAGATGATGCGGTGAGCTCTCAACAGAACGCTGTATCGAATCCGTGGCGGGCGCTGTGGGCCCTGTGCCTCGGCTTCTTCATGATCCTCGTCGATTCGACGATCGTGTCCGTGGCCATACGCGAGATCATGGACTCCCTGGACGCGGATATCAACGCCGTCATCTGGGTCACTTCGGCGTATCTGCTCGCCTACGTCGTGCCGCTGCTCATCACCGGCCGTCTCGGGGACCGGTTCGGCCCCAAACGCGTGTATCTCGTCGGGCTTGTCGTGTTCACGGCCAGTTCGCTGTGGTGCGGACTGACGACCACGGTCGCTGCGCTCATCGTCGCACGCGTCGTGCAGGGGCTGGGCGCCTCGGCGATGACTCCGCAGACGATGGCCGTGATCACCCGCATCTTCCCACCCGACCGACGGGGTGCGGCGATGGGCATGTGGGGTGCTGTCGCCGGAGTCGCCACCCTGGTCGGCCCGATCCTCGGCGGGGTGCTCGTCGACGCCCTCGGCTGGGAATGGATCTTCTTCATCAACGTTCCGGTCGGCATCATCGCCCTGGTCATGGCGATCTGGCTGGTGCCACGGCTCGAGACGCATCCGCACCGTTTCGACTGGTTCGGCGTCGTGCTCTCTGCCGGCGGGATGTTCCTGTTGGTCTACGGGATCCAACAGGCTCACGGAGTGAACTGGGGCCCACTCATCGGGCCGGTGACCGTGCCATTCGTTCTTGCCGGCGGGGTGGTGTTCCTCATTGCCTTCGTCCTGTGGCAGAGGGCAAACCGCTCAGAGGTGCTGGTGCCGCTGTCGCTGTTCAAAGACCGCAATTTCACGATTGCTGCCATCGCGATGCTGACGGTCGGGTTCGGCGTCACGGCGATGGCGTTCCCTCTCATGTTGTGGGCGCAGACGGTGCTCGGCTACTCACCGACTCAGGCGGCGCTGCTGTTGGCGCCGATGGCGATCCTCTCCGGTGTGCTTGCCCCGTTCGTCGGCCGTCTCGTCGATCATGGGAATCCGCGACTGTTGGCCGGTATCGGACTCGGTTCGTTTTCGGTCGCTCTGTTCTGGCTTGGGGCGATCCTCGGTGCGCACACTTCTCTGTGGGAAATCATCCCGCCGGTGCTGCTGCTGGGTGTGGCCAACGGGTTCATGTGGGCACCGATCAGCTCCACGGCCACGAGGAACCTTCCGCTGCATCATGCCGGGGCCGGGTCAGGCGTGTACAACACGGTGCGGCAGGTCGGTGCGGTGCTCGGCAGCGCCGCGATCTCCGTCGCGATGGAGTCGCGGCTGGCGGCGAATATCGGTTCCTCGAGCGGCGCGGTCGGTGGCGCCGGCGCCGAGGCGGGTGCGGGTTCCGCTGAGGCAACCGGGGGAGCGTCGGCAGGAATGCCGGAAGCCATCGCCTCTGGTTTCGCTCATGCTATGGGGCAATCACTGTGGGTGCCTGCCGGGCTGGTCATCGTCGGATTCATCGCTGTCATGTTCTTCGAACGACCGAAACCGCGCGTGCACAGCTGAATCGCTGTGCCCGATGTGGTGCGGTCCCGTCGACACCGAGATGTCAGGCGGAGTCGGTGTCATCGGGCAGAGCGGGTGCAGTCAGGTCCGCGGGGATTGGTGTAGCAGTCCTCGTCGACGAGGTAGCGGTGGTACCGGTAGACATCGATGCCGATGTCGTTGCTGGCGACGTGGGCGAATCCGTCGATTGGTAGCCAGGGACCTCCGTCGACGGAGAATTCTCCGCTGAATGTTGCCGTCATCGACACCGCGACCTTCCCTGACTTCTGGTATTCGTGTCCGATCTGGGGGCTGTTTCCGGGCAGCGGTTTCGCCCCCTTCGCCGAGGTGGTCGTGCCGGTGCCGTCACCGAAATCCCAGTTGTACCGCTCCGGGATGACCTTCACCGTGACAGCGTAGGTCAGCAGAGTCATGTCGATGTAGCTGACTTCGGTGTCGGTCCAGAAGGCCGCGGGTTTGCCGACGACGGCCCAATCCTTCGGCCATGCATAGATCGTCGGAGCAGGAATGTCGAAGTTCTGGAACTGCGACTCGGGGATCCGAGTCGGCGGTTCGGGACGAGCCGGAGCGCCGCCACCACCGGAGCCTCCACCGCCGGGGCCGGGTTCGATGACACAGAGATGGCCGACTACTTCAGTCGGGCAGTCTGGGAGTGCAGCGCCGCCTCCACCACTGCCGCCGCCGGATCCGCCTCCTGAGCCACCGCCAGCTGAACCGCCGCCAGCTGAACCGCCGCCACCTGAACCTCCGCCACCTGAACCTCCGCCGGAGCCGCCCCCTGGGGGTGGTGCCGGTGCCGGAGGTTTGACGACACTGCAGTTACGTTCTTGAAGGGCGTCACAGGCTGGACCGCTATTAGCGTTGGCGGGAACTAACGGGTTAAGGATCACCGCAAGTATGAACGCGAATGCGGCGAAGAGGTGGGAACCTACTCGCACTTTTCGCTCCATAGCTCCTGATTAGAGATTTTCCATTTGCCTCCATGCTTGCTCGCAGTTTGCAAGATCGTAAGGCTTTTGCTCGTCTGGCTTGGCATAGATTTGCCAGTCTTAACGACGGCATGTTTGCTGTCGTGGGAGCAGAAAAGAATCTTGACCGAGTCCTTCTCCGGAGATTTAGAGTCAAGAGTTGTCTCGTGAATTCGGAGGTTGTAGTAGTCGTACTCACCCGCCATGTATTTGTCTTCTTTTTTCAGACCGTTTGCGCTGTCTTTTAGAGATCGGAGCGAATCTTTAGCAGCAAAGGTGTCTATGCCCTTCATGTCTGTCCCGCCCGAGGAGAACACGCGGTTGATCGTTTTGATGTAGCCAACAAACGCCACCAGTGCGCCGTCGACAGCTTCCTTCTCTTCTTCCGATAGGTCGAGGTCAGTCTCGTATTCGGGGACCTCCACCTCGGCGGTGCCATCTGTCGAACTATCATCAGACTGCTCTTCAGGCAGAGTCGACGTCGGCACAGCCACGGGGGAGCTGCCTGCGCACCCCGCCAGAGACAGCAGGCTCAATGCGGCAAAAAGAGCAACGAACAGCAGAGCAGGTCGACGATGCGGTCGGGTCGTTCCAGTTCTCATTCCACGCCTCTGTGGTCTGCAACTGTGGCGCGGCCCCTTCGGCCGACACCCGGAACCCCTACATTATTCGACGGGCGCGTCTTTTAGAACAGGCGAAGTCAAATCTGTGGATAACTTGCGGAGGGGTGAATTCGACCCTACTTCTTCGCCACCTTGGCGGCCTTTGCCGCCGCCTTCTGCTGCTTCTTGAAAGCACGCACTTCCAGCAGTGTGTCTTCATCAACGACATCGGCGATCGACCGCCGGGTGCCCTCAGCCCCGTAATCTCCCGCGGCTTCCTGCCAGCCCTCAGCCTTGAGCGCGAATTGCTTGCCCAACAGAGCGAGGAAGATCTTCGCCTTCTGATCACCGAAACCTGGCAGCTTCTTCAAGCGTTTGAGCACCTCGGCGCCACTCGGATCACCCGTGGTCCAGATCGCCTCGGCATCTCCGTCATAGTCATCGACGATCGCCGCAGCCAACTTCTGCACCCGCGCTGCCATCGACTTGGGGAACCGGTGCACAGCAGGCGTCTGCGCGAAAGTGTCGAGGAAGTCGTCGGGATTCATCTCGGCGATCTCATCGACGTCGAGTTTCCCCAATCTCTCGGCCAGCTTCGCAGGCCCGGCGAAGGCGCTCTCCATGGTCACCTGCTGGTCAAGCAACATGCCGATGAGCAGAGCGAAACGGTCTTCGGCCAACAGCGCATCGGCCTTCGGGTCTCCAGAGAGGAACACTGAACTCATGAGACCATCCTCGCACGCAAACGCCGGTCGTTCATCTCCGGATATCATCGTCGAATGATCTGCCCCTGTTCTGGGATGCCGCCTGGCACCGACTACGACCACTGCTGCCGGCCGGCACTCGACGGTGAGAACTGGCCGACCACCGCTGAGGCGCTCATGCGCTCCCGCTACACCGCATTCGTCCGCAGAGATGAGAACCACCTCTTCCGCACCTGGCACGCGAAGACTCGACCCGTCGACCTCGGCGTCGACGAGGACACGGAATGGCGCGGTCTCGAAATCCTCCACACCACGGACGGGGGAGTCGGCGATGCCACCGGAACGGTGCACTTCCGTGCGAAATTCCGCGACCACCTCGGCGACCATGTGCTCGAAGAGAACTCCTCGTTCGTCCGCCGCGCGGGACGATGGATGTACTTCGACGCGCTCGAGAACTGACGGGAACTGTGTCTATACTGAACTTCGGCGCATCCAACGCCCAGCCGAGGTCGTGGTCCCAGCACATCGACCGCACGGCGAAGGGGAGAAGATCCTCGGACGAATCTGGCACGGTGAATTCCTGACCAGGTTTCGTGCTGGGAGAGACTTGGTCGAAGAGGAACAGACACCATGACCAAGGACAAAGACTTCAAGAAGCTCGTCCGTTCGCGGATGACCGAGACCGGTGAGAACTTCACAACCGCTCGCCAAACCCTGCTCGACTCGGCCAACAGCGCGACGAACCCCGCCGTTCCGAATGCGGCCGAAGCCATCGATCAGAGCGTCTTAAGATTCCGCACGAAGACACTCAAGACGTTCATGTCGTCGGGCCGCATCACTGCCATCCCGACCAAACGCCGAGCCCTCGTCGTCCTCCTCATCGAAATCGTGGCGACCTTGGATGCGGATCGGATCTATGACGAGAAGGCCCTCAACGAGCACCTCGCCGACTTCCACCCGGACTTCGCGCTCCTGCGGCGAGAACTCATCGACTACCGACTGCTCGAACGCAACCCGCACACAGGACGGTACTGGGTCAACCCGAACCCTTCGACGCCCACGGGTCCGCAGGCGCAGGAGATGGCCGGGTTCGAGGCATTTCTGCGCTGAGACGGCGACGGCGTATCCTTGAAGCTCGAGCCAACACCGGGCAGACACGAGGAGTATTCATGGCCTACCATGCCGATTCGACTGATCTCGACGAAAAAGAGATTCTCAGCTGGGATATGTTCGGCCAATCGGCTCGGGAGATGGCCCAGACCATCGCGGATTCCGACTACGATCCCGAGATCGTCATCGCCGTCGCCCGTGGAGGTCTGCTGCCAGCCGGTGCCCTCGCCTACGCCCTCGGGCTCAAGCTCTCCGACGCGATCAACGTCGAGTTCTACACCGATGTGCACGAAACTCTGCCCGATCCGATCCTCCTCGCTCCGATGCTCGACATCGAAGCGATCAAGGGCAAGAAGCTGCTCGTCGTCGACGATGTCGCCGATTCCGGTCGCACTCTGGCACTCGTCCTCGAGCTGCTGCGCAAGCACGGCGCCGAGGCGCAGTCGGCTGTCATCTACGCCAAGTCAGCGTCGATCATCGACCCGGACTTCGTGTGGAAGCGCACCGATCAGTGGATCGTCTTCCCGTGGTCGGCTGAACCCCCGGTGGAACCCAACAAGTAAACTGACCGCATGAGTGAGGATTCACGGGACTTCCTCGCCCCGTGCGGACGGGTCCGCGCCTATGCGTACGACGATGTGATCCGAGCACGGGGCATCCGCTACGCCCACGCACAGCGATTCCACCGGCCCGTCGACGCACCGCCCGTCGACTTCATCGACGGCGGCGGTCCCGGCCCCGCGAGTCCGCAGCTGCGTCGGGACCCGAACGCGGGAATGACCTTCGACCAGCTCGGCGGTCTGCCCATCAGTGAGGACTGCCTCCGCCTGAGCGTGACGATCCCCAAGGACACCGACACCGAGGCGGGGCTGCCCGTCCTCGTCTGGATCCACGGCGGAGCCTACGTTGCCGGTGCCGGGGATGCTGAGATCTACGATCCGCACACCCTCGCGGCCGAACAGAACATCATCGTCGTCTCCGTGACCTACCGCCTCGGTGTCCTCGGCTACCTCGGCACCGGCAAGCCCGAGCATTCGAACCTCGGAGTGCTCGACCAGATCTCCGCCCTGCGCTGGGTGCAGACGAACATTGCCTCCTTCGGTGGGAACCCGGAGAACGTGACGATCGCCGGGCAGAGCGCCGGAGCCGATGCCTGCGCCCATCTGATGATCGCCGAAGGCACCGAGGATCTCTTCCGCCGAGTGCTCATGGCCTCAGCCCCCTTGGGGCTGGCCGGCGGCACGGACACGATGAACTGGGCGATGGCGAAGGTCGCGCAGAAGATCGACCCCGACGCCAGCGTCGACGACATACTCGAAGCTCAGGAAGAGGTCCATAGAGCCGCTCTCGTCGGAGGCCTGCACGCCGGAATGTGCTTCGGAGTCCACTACGGCCGGTATCCGCTGCCGACACGTGCAGACGCGGCAGCGGCTTGGGCCGAAGTCGCACCGAAATACGACGTGCTCATGACCCGAACGGAACGCGAGATCGCCTTCTTCGCCGGATTCGTGCCCGCGCTGCGCCGCCTCCACGACCGAACCCTGACCTCGCCCATGCTCGAATCCCTCATCGCCGGATTCACCTCGGCGGTATACACCCGCGCCGGAAGAGAGTTCTACGATCGGCACAGGATGTCAGGTGGACAGGGAGCACGTCTGCTCATCGTCTCCCGCGGCGACGGCAGCTTCTTCGACGCAGCCCATTCCGGCGATCTGCCGCTGATCTTCCCTGGCGAGATCTGGCATGACTCCTTCCTCGACTACGGTGAGACCACCGCCGTCGCCGGTCCCGAACTGCGACGAATCTGGGGTCGGTTCGCCGCTTCGGGGGCATTGCCGCGCGTTCCAGTGCCCGGCCTCGTCGACATCATGGGCTGAGTCGATCGACCGACTTCGAAGCGTTTGCCGGACCGTGGTCGCGGGGTGAACGCGACTGAGACTGTCGGGCGATGTCAGGTTCCCACAGTCGTCGTGTCACCGGCGTCGACTACCGTTGGACCATGGACGCACACCAGATCTCGGCCGCACGTCTGATCTCCCAAGGACTCGCCGGACCTCCGCCCCCATCGCCGACCGGCAGCGGACTCTCACCGGCCGGGGCCGTCGTCGAACATCTCGGATGCGTCCAAGCCCAAGCACTCGGCGGTGCCCTGGCCTCGGTCGCACTGCGCCTCGGCGCCGGGGCCGCCGCTGGTGTGGCCGCCGTGAGAGCCGCGATCGACGCAGGCGAGATCGTGCGCTCCTGGACCCAACGCGGCACCATCCACCTGACCACAGCCAAGGACCTCGGATGGATCCTCGGACTGACCGGGGCACGGACGATGAAATCCACGACGAAACGCCGGGAGGTCTTCGGCATCACCGATGCCATGCTCGAATCCGCTGCCGAACTCGCGGTCGCGGCCCTGCGCGACCGTGGGCCCCTGACCAGGGAGGAACTGCTCGAAGCCTTCGCGCCGCTGAGAGCCGGAGACGAATACGGTCACGCTCGGTACCTCATCACCTCACTGGCGCTGAACAACCTCATCGTCCAAGCCCCCATGATCGAGGGGAAGGACGAAATGCGGTACGTCCTGACCGCCGAATGGGTCCCCACTCCCACAGAACTGGACGCCGAGGAGGCCCTGCACGAATGGATGCGACGCTACGTCACCAGCCACGGCCCGGTGACGATCGACGACGCCACCCGGTGGACAGGACTGCCGAAGACCCAAGTGAGGAAAGCCATCCGGGCCGCCATCGACGCCGAAGAGATCACGAATGTGCGAATCGGCGACACCGACTATGTTCAGGCCCCCGACCTCGAGCACCGACTCAGCGAATGGGAATCGACCGCGCACAAGACGATGCTGCTGCCCGGATTCGACGAGCTCATCCTCGGATACAAGGATCGCAGCGCGACTCTCGACCGGGAGTGCGAGAAGCTCGTCGTGCCCGGCGGCAACGGAATGTTCAAGAATACGGTCGTGAGCGGAAGCCGCGCCCGCGGCACCTGGAAACGCTCACCGCGCAAAACCGGTCCGCGCGTTCTCGTCGAGGCCTTTCCTGATCAGACGATCGACACCCGTGCTGTCGAAGAGGTCGCCGCCACCCATCCGGCCTTCGAATGACAATGCAAGAACCAGTGGAAGGCCGAGCCGAGACTGTCCACCCGATGACCGGCATCGGGATCATCGTCAACCCGAAACATGCCCCGACCCACCGTGCTTATGCCGTTCTCACCGCCGGGCTGCGCCGGCTCCGGATGCGGTATCGGACGATGACGACGACCGAATCTCGTTCCGGCCGATGGCAAGCAGAACAGCTGTTGGCCTGGGGTGCAGAGACCATCATCATCCTCGGAGGAGACGGCACCATTCGGGCCGCAGCACCGGTCCTCGCCGAGGCCGGTGTCCTGACGTTCCTCATCCCGACGGGAACGGCGAATGTGCTCAGCCGCCACGTGGGAATCAGTTCTGCACGGGAGGCGATCGACCACTGTCTGCACACCCTGCCTCTGACCGCAGATCCGAAACCCGGGCACCGGCCGTCGAACCAGGCGGGCAAGCACGCAGACACCATGACAGTGGTCTCTGCGGCCGCGACGAATCACGGACGCAGCATCCCGATCAACACTGTCGAAGCCAGGGGCGCCGACGGAAGCTGGACCCGACATGACTTCATCAGCCTGGCCGGGATCGGGGGCGACGCCCGAGCCGTCGCCCATCACCATCGTGCGCCCGGGCTGCTCGGCTACGCCTGGGGTGCAGCGCGTGCTCTCTTCGCCGCCGATCTGGCCTCACAGACGCGGCGAGCCGTCGAAGCATCCACACCGGAATCGATGTGGTCGATGATGGCGTCGAAGGTCGCTCGTCCCGCCGGGCCCACCTCGGTGTTCCCGGATGCCCGGATCGATGACGCCGAATTCTCCGTGCTCAGGGTCGGCCCTCTGCCGCGCGGCACCGCTCGACGCTTCCTGGCCTGGGGCGGCATCGCCTCGGCCTGCCTGCAAGGACGCCCCGCGCAGAGTCCGTTCATGCACTATCGCAGGTCTGCCTCGGCGATGGTGAAGCTCACGAGCCCCGCACCCGCACAGGTCGACGGGGATCTCATCGGTGACTGTCTCGAACTGCGAGTGAACGCCGGTGAGAGCCGATTGTGGGTGTCAGCGCCTCCCTCGTAAGGGGTCGGAGGTTCCGGGGCGGCCATGACTCGAACCTCACACCGTGGCGCCGAGGCGTTGGAGGAATTCTGCATGGACCCGCGGATCTTGCGCTAACTCCGGGTGGAAGCTGCCGCCCCAGAGGTTGCCCTGTCGCACCAGCACCGGGCGGTCGTTGTGACAGGCCAGGACCTCGGTGTCGAATCCGACATCGAGGATCTGCGGGGCCCGGATGAAGGTCGCGTTGAACGGGTCGGCCAATCCTGAGACGTCGACCGGTGCTGTGAACGAGTCCCGCTGCCGTCCGTAGGCGTTGCGGGCCACGGTGATGTCCAGACCGCCGAGGCGTTCGAAGCCGCCCAGCGAATCGTCGCTCAGCCGGTCAGCCATGAGGATGAGCCCGGCACAAGTGCCGAAGACAGGGAGCCCGCCGTCCATCCGCTCTCGCAGACGGGCGAAGAGATCCGTACCGGAGGCGATGCGGACCATGGCCGTGGATTCGCCTCCGGGCAGGATGACCGCATCGACGTCGGAGACGTGTTCGGCTCGGGTGACCGGGCAGGAGTCGACCCCCAGGGAGCGCAGCATGATCAGGTGCTCACGGAACGCTCCCTGGAGGGCGAGGACCCCGACTCTCACCAGCCGCGCTCGGCCAGGCGGTGGGGAGCGGGAACGTCGGCGACATTGATGCCGACCATGGCATCGCCGAGCCCGCGCGAAGCCGCCGCCACCGCCGCTGGGTCATCGAAGTGGGTGGTGGCTTCGACGATGGCCTTCGCCCGGGCCTCCGGATTGCCGGACTTGAAGATGCCGGAGCCGACGAACACGCCGTCGGCGCCGAGCTGCATCATCATCGCCGCATCGGCCGGGGTGGCGATGCCGCCGGCCACGAAGGTCACGACGGGCAGACGACCGAGGCTCGCAACCTGCTTGACCAGGTGGTATGGGGCGGCGATCTCCTTAGCCGCAACGTAGAGCTCGTCTTCGCTCTTGGCGCCGAGGGCACGGATCTCGTAATTGATGGTCCGCAGGTGACGCATCGCCTCGGAGACATCGCCGGTGCCGGCTTCGCCCTTCGACCGGATCATGGAAGCGCCTTCGGTGATGCGGCGCAGCGCCTCACCGAGGTTGGTCGCCCCGCAGACGAAGGGAACCTGGAAGACGGATTTGTCGATGTGGTTGACGTAGTCGGCGGGGGAGAGGACCTCGGATTCGTCGATGTAGTCCACCCCGAGGGTCTCGAGGATCTGGGCTTCGACGAAGTGGCCGATACGAGCCTTCGCCATGACCGGGACGGACACGGCGCTGATGATCGAATCGATGAGATCGGGATCGCTCATCCTGGCGACTCCGCCCTGAGCGCGGATGTCTGCGGGAACGCGTTCGAGGGCCATCACGGCCGATGCTCCGGCGGCTTCGGCGATGCGTGCCTGCTCTTCGTTGACGACGTCCATGATGACGCCGCCCTTGAGCATCTGAGCCAGTCCGGTGTTGAGCAGGGTCTGTGTCTCGGTCATTGGGTGTTTGTCCATTCACTGTTGCGGAGACGATCCGAGTCGACCCAGCGCTGCAGCAGATTGCCGCGGGCTGTCATGGGGTCGAGGATCGAGTTTCTTCAGGGGTGAACGGCCGTTCCTTCTCAGCCTAAACGGCTCGGTGGCTCAACGAGAGAGCCAGAAAGCAGGAAGGATTTTAGGCCAGATGATCATTGGGGGACTACTATCGACGGATGGATGCGAGCAAGCAGGCTGAGGGGATCGCTCTTCCCGTGAGCGTCGACAAGACCCGACCGACTCCGCTGCCCGATCAGCTGACCCAGGAGATGCGGCGGCTCATCGCCGAAGGCACGCTGCGCTCCGGAGATGCTGTGCCCTCGAGCAGGCGTCTGGCTAAGCACCTCGGGATCTCGCGAGGCAGCGTCGAGACCGCGTACGGCCAGCTCGCCGTCGAGGGATTCCTCGTCAGCGCTGAACGGTCGATGACCCGGATCAACCCGGAGCTGCCGTCCACGCCGGAGCGTGCCCGTCCGCGGTCCCGAGTGCCCGACTCCCCGCGGCGGCGTCTGCGCAACTACGTCGACCTGCGCCCCGGTTTCGGCGGTGACGACCCGCTGCGGGAACCGGCGTTCCGGCGCGCTTGGCGGGAGTCACTCGACCTCGATCCGGGCCCCATCGACCCGTTGGGCCAACCGGACGCCCGGTGGGCCATCGCCGACTATCTGCGTCTGACCCGGGGCATGGCCGTCGATCCCGACGAGATCATCCTCACCAGCGGATCCCGCGATGGACTGCGACTGCTGCTCAGCCTCGGCGTGACCGGGACGATCGCGGTGGAGAACCCGGGCTTCCCCGGTCTGCGGCAGGCGATGACGGACCAGGAACTCGTGCCGCTCGAATTCGACGAGTCGGCGCCGGCACCGCACGGGGTGGGTGCGGCCGTTGTGACTCCGAACCATCAGTTCCCGCACGGAACGCCGATGCCGGTCGATCACAGAGTCCGACTTCTCGACTGGGCCGCGGCGAACAGCATCGTCCTCGTCGAAGACGACTACGACAGCGAAGCCCGCTACACCCGCACCGTGCTGCCGACTCTCTTCGAACTCGCGTCGTCAACGGGCAGTCGCGCCCAGGTCGTGCACATCGGAACCTTCTCCACCCTGCTGACTTCGGCCGTGTCGACCGGATACCTCATCGCCCGAGGTGAACTGTCCACCCGTCTCATGGGGATGCGCACAGCACTCGGACCGGCGTTCTCACCGATCCTGCAGATGGCCATCGCCTCCTACCTCGGTTCCGGGGGACTGCGTCGGCGCATCTCCCGCGGCCGACGACGGCTGCGGGCGGCCGAAGGCATCGTCGCCGGCGTCGGGCCGATCCCCGGGCTGGTCCACGAAGGGAGGACACTCGTCATCGAAACCTCCGAGGCCCAGGCGCACAGCCTGCTGCGACAGCTCGCCGAGCGCGGCATCCTCGTCGCGTCCCTGGCCCGAGGCTGGACCGGTGGGGATGAGGTGCGGCATGGACTCGTCATCGCCCATTCGAACGTCGAGGCCACGGTGCTGCAGGGGGCTCTGGCCACCGTGCAGGAGCTGTTGAGTAGGATGCAGGCATGAGGAAATCCGGTTTCGCGGTCGACGGCACGATCAAACTGGTCCTTGCCGTCCTCGGCGCAGTGTTCTCCAATGGTCTTGCGCACTTCTTCCTGTCACCGCGCTGGCTGGTCATCACCGCCATGGTGCTGCTGTTCCTCAGCGCTGCGACTCAGATCTCCTACGCCGTGAGTAAAGGGGAGAAGCGCTACCTGAAGTACCCGATGATCTTCGACGCCCTGATCATCCTGGCGATCGTCATCGGTCTCGTCCTCGCCGCAGCTGCGAATCCTGCTGGTGCCTGGATCCTCTTCGGCCTCGTGATTGTGGGATCACTGGGCATCGCCGTGGTATTCACAACGGGAGAGAACGGTCCGCGGTTCAACGACTGAACCCGCGGCTCAGCGGTTGAACGCGATCGCTGCGACGTGCCCGGCGGGGATCCCCGAATCGAGGTCGTGGATGTCGATATCCGGGTGCGGTGACTGCGGCTGCGGTCCGCAGCCGACATAGTCCATCCCGGGATCGCGAGCCAGCCCGGTGCTCAGTGCCCGGAGGAATGCCTCCTTGCGCGCCCACAGCCGTGCGAACGTGACAGCCAGCTCGGATTCGGGCAGTGCCTCAAGCTCACTGCGTTCTGTCGGATGCACGAGGCTCAGCGCTTCGAGGGCCATCGCGGTGTCCGGAGCGGCTTCGATGTCGAGGCCGACCGGATCCTCACAGACGGCGACGATCACGAGCCTGCGCGATCGGGACACGGAGAACTCGCAGTCGTCGTTGCGGGGTTTGCCTGCCGAGTCGAGACGGATCTCGATCCCGCCCGGATCCTGGTCCAGATGCGATCCGAGCACGTGCCGCAGAACGACACGGCCGGCTGACCAGGTGGCGGCCGCCTCGGCGTCGAATTCGCGGGCATAGTTGCGTTCCTGCTCGGTGAGCACGGAATCGTCTGTGCGCGTCCAGGCCGCCTCGGCTGCGGTATCGGCGAGGATGAGGGTCGCGGGCAGCGTGGTGGACAACTCGGTGAAGCTGGGATGGAACGGCATGGTTCAGCGGCCCAGTGCTTTGTGGATCTTCTTCAGCTTGCGGCTGAGGACGAAGATTCGCACCGAACCGAGGAGACCGGCAATGAGGATGCCGCCGATCGCGGCAAAGAGCATGGCTACGCCCAAGGGCAGTTCGAATTGCCAGCCGAAGTACTTGAACTCGGCGGGCACATTGTTCTGCAGGATGAAGATGAGGAGCAGTACGACGATGATCGCCCCGATGATGAGGGAGATCCACATGCCCGCCGACATTCCTGTGCCGCCCTTCGTCGATGGCAGGTCGTTGGTGTGCTCGGCCGGAGGCTGCGTCGGTTCGGGCGGCTGCGTCTGCCCGTGCGGATCGATCTCTCGTGTCTCGCCGGTCGCGGGAGTCTCGTTCCCGAGCACGGAATCGGTTTCGGCCAGGAGCTCTTCGGGCGTCTGGGATTCGCCGCGCGGGTCTTGAGTACTCATGCGCCCCATCATAACTGCTGATGGGGCGCATGAGTCGGGTAGTGCTGTGGGTGTCCCCGAACCGTTGTCAGGGCACTGCGGGAACGTCGATCAGGAGATCAGACGTTCTTGCTCAGCGAGGAGATGATCTCGTTGAGCGTGGCCGAGGGGCGCATCGCCGCGGAGATCTTCTCTTCGTTGGGGTAGTAGTAGCCGCCCAGGTCGACCGGGCTGCCCTGCACCTCGAGGAGTTCGGCCGCGATGGTCTCTTCCTTTTCGGCCAGAGCCTTCGCCACCGGTGCGATGGCCTCGGCCAGCGCTTCGTCGGAGGTCTGCTCGGCCAGGTTCTCCGCCCAGTAGAGGGTGAGGTAGAAGTGGCTTCCGCGGTTGTCGATCTCGCCGACCTTGCGTGACGGGGACTTGTTCTCTTCGAGGAACTTGCCCGTGGCGGCATCGAGGGTGTCGGCGAGGACGCCGGCACGTTCATTGCCGTGAACATTGAACTCGTGGCGGAACGATTCGGCCAGGGCGAGGAACTCACCGAGGGAGTCCCAGCGCAGGTGGTTCTCCTCCACGAGCTGCTGGACGTGCTTGGGTGCCGAACCGCCGGCACCGGTCTCGAAGAGTCCGCCGCCGGCGATGAGCGGAACCACGGAGAGCATCTTCGCGGAGGTGCCGAGCTCGAGGATCGGGAACAGGTCCGTGTTGTAGTCGCGCAGCACGTTGCCGGTCACCGAGATGGTGTCCTTGCCCTCGCGGATGCGGTCGATGGAGAACTGGGTCGCCTCCGCCGGGTTCATGATCCGGATGTCGAGTCCCTCGGTGTCGTGGTCGCGGAGATATTCCTCGACTTTCGACCGGATGTTGTTGTCATGCGCACGGGTCTCGTCGAGCCAGAACACGGCCGGGGTGTCGGAGAGACGGGCACGGGTGACAGCGAGCTTGACCCAGTCGCGGACCGGGATGTCCTTGGTCTGGCAGGCGCGCCAGATGTCACCGGCGGCGACCTCGTGGCTCATGAGCACCTCACCGGCGGAGTTGACGACCTCGACGACTCCGGGCGCGGCGATTTCGAACGTCTTGTCGTGACTGCCGTACTCTTCGGCCTTCTGCGCCATGAGACCGACGTTGGGCACGGTGCCCATGGTCTGCGGGTCGAAGGCGCCCTTGGCCTTGCAGTCCTCGATGACGGTCTGGTAGACGCCGGCGTAGGAGGAGTCGGGGATGACGGCCAGGGTGTCCTGGGTCTGATCGTCCTTGTTCCACATCTTGCCGCCGACGCGGATCATCGCGGGCATCGAGGCATCGACGATGACGTCGGAGGGGACGTGGAGGTTCGTGATCCCCTTGTGCGAGTTGACCATGGCCAGGTCAGGTCCGTCGGCCAGGCCCTTCTCGATTCCGGCCTTGATGCCGGCTGCAGCGTCGGCAGGCAGGGTGTCGAGGCCGGCGAGGATCGCGGCCAGTCCGTTGTCGGAGGTCAGCCCCGCCTCGGCGAGGACGTCTCCGTATTCGGCGAACACCTCGGGGAAGAAGGCTTCGATGACCTTGCCGAAGAGGATCGGGTCGGACACCTTCATCATCGTGGCCTTGAGGTGGACGGAGAACAGGACTCCGTCGGCCTTGGCGTGCTCGATCTGCTCCTTGACGAACTCGTCGAGAGCGGCGACATCCATCTTCGTGGCATCGATGATCTCACCGGCGAGGACGGGCAGGGACTCCTTGAGGACCTGCGTCTCACCGGATTCGGTGCGCAGACGGATCGTCAGCGTGTCATCGGCATCGATGATCACGGACTTCTCGTTGTCGCGGAAGTCCTGCGAGTCCATGGTGGCCACGTGGGTCTTCGAGTCCTTGGACCATTCGCCCATCGAGTGCGGGTGGGCCTTGGCGAAGTTCTTCACGGCCTCGGGCGCGCGGCGGTCGGAGTTGCCTTCGCGCAGCACCGGGTTGACGGCCGAGCCCTTGACCCTGTCGTAGCGTGCCCGAATGTCCTTCTCTTCATCGGTCGAAGGCTCTTCCGGGTAGTCGGGCAGCTCGTAGCCCTGTCCCTGCAGCTCGGCGATGGTGGCTTTGAGCTGCGGCACGGAAGCCGAGATGTTCGGCAGCTTGATGATGTTGGCATCGGGCGTCTGGGCCAGAGCGCCCAGTTCGGCCAGGGCGTCGCCGACCTGCTGATCTTCGGGCAGGCGGTCACTGAACTGGGCCAGCACGCGCGCGGCAAGGGAGATATCTCGCGTCTCGACCTCGACGCCGGCCGATGTGGCGAAGGCTTCGATGATCGGTTTGAGCGAGTAGGTCGCCAGAAGCGGTGCTTCATCCGTGCGCGTGTAAATGATTTTAGCCATAGTTGTGGACTACTCCGCATCTTCTTGGGGTTTGTCGCCTCCATCTTACCTTCCGGACGATTTCGGTAGTCGGCCCGGGCCGATGATGGTGCTCACACCCCGCCCGGCACCGGGTAGTCTTCTGTGTCGGCACGGACAACAGAAAGAGGATGACAGTGGCCAAACTCTACTTCCGGTACGGGGCGATGAATTCCGGCAAGTCGACCGCTCTCCTGCAAGCTGCCTTCAACTACGAGGAGCGCGGACAGCGGGTCCTGTTGGCCAAACCGGTCGTCGATACGAAGGGCGCCTCCGAGATCGTGTCGCGCTTGGGCGTGACTCGGGAGGTCGACTTCCTCATCCCTCCAGACGGCGATGCCGAGACCATCTACGCCGAGCACGCCGACTACGTCGACCATGATGCTCTGCTCGAGTCGATCGACGCACCGAAGACTCCCGTCGCCTGCCTGCTCATCGACGAAGCGCAATTCCTCACCCCCGTCCAAGTGGATTCGCTCATGCGGATCGCCACGAATGCTTCGGTGCCGGTGATGTGCTACGGAATCCGCACCGACTTCCAGACAAAGGCCTTCCCCGGATCGGCACGGCTGCTCGAGATCGCCCACACCCTCGAAGAGCTCAAGACGATCTGTCGCTGCGGACGCAAGGCGATGTTCAACGGTCGCCTCGTCGACGGTCAGTTCATCTTCGATGGTGATCAGGTCGCCATCGACGGCAACGCCGTGACCTATGAGTCGCTGTGCCCACGCTGTTATCTCGAGTACTCCGGCGGTAGGCTGACATCGACAGACTCCTGACCGATCGCGACGTCGCCCTCCCGTCGAAATCCTGCCCCACCTCTTCTCTAGGAGCCTCCCATGCGCATCGCCGTCCGTGCCTTCAACGACAATCCCGGTTCTCCCGTCCTCGTCTTCGGCAACGCCCTGGGCACACGGATGACCTTGTGGTCGTCTGTGGCCGCACGCTTGGCCGATGATTTCCAGATCTACGTCTCCGACCTGCCCGGACACACCGTGCCGGGGCCTGAGCCCCTCGCCGAGGCGGCCGAACCGCCCACGATCGATCAGCTGGCTTCCGGCCTCGTCGAGTCCCTGGCCGCCGAGGGCGTGACCTCCTTCGCCTATTGCGGGGTGTCGATCTCCGGTGCGATCGGGCTCTCGCTTGCGCGCAGCCATCCCGACGCGCTGACCGGGCTCGTCGCGTGTGCGACCGCGGAGAAGTTCGGCACACCGGATTCCTGGCAGGAGCGGATCGGTGAGGTGCGAACCTCCGGGACCCGCGGCCTCGTCGATGACACCGCCGATCGGTGGTTCGCGGCGGGATTCCTCGGTGAGGACATCGCCACCGGCCACCTCGTGCTCGCCGACCTCGCCCTCATCGACGATGACGCCTACATCGGAGCCGCCTCGGCGCTGAAGTCCTATGATCTGACCGGGCTGCTCTCAGCGATCACCACTCCGACCCTGTTCATGGCGGGAGCCCAGGATTCCGGGTGCACCCCGGAGGCGATGCGGGCCATGGCCGATCAGGTCGAGGGTTCGCGCTTCGTCACGATTCCCGACTCCGCGCACCTGCCGATAGTCGAACATCCGGACATCGTTGCCGACCACATCCAGGAGTTCTGCGACGGGCTCTGAGATCGGAGCAGCGAGGGTCAGAGCACTTTGCATCCGATAGGGAGACCGCCGCTGCAGTAGGGTGGTGCGAAAGCACAGGCAACTCTGCTCGTAGAGGAGCGAAAATGTCCCCGCGCTCGAAAACACCTGAGTTCAGCTCCACCGAAATCGATCTGCGGTCTCCCGGCGAACGAGAACCCGGCATCAGCCGCAGCACGTTGCGGATCCGGTGGACCGGATTCCTGCTCGGGCTCATCTTCTCCACCCTCATATATGCGATCATGCCTGCTGGTGTGGGTCATCCCGCGAAGCTGACCGCAGCCGTCGCGGTGCTGATGGCCGTCTGGTGGATGACCGAGGCGCTGCCGATCGCAGCGACCTCGCTCGTCCCGCTCGTCGCTTTCCCGGTGCTCGGCACGGATGTGGATATGGAGACGGTGGGTGCCTCCTTCGGCAACCCGATCATCTTCCTCTTCCTCGGCGGCTTCCTCATCGCTCTGGCGATGCAGCGATGGAATCTGCACCGCCGGATCGCGCTCGTGACTCTGAGCATCATGGGCGATCGGCCAGGGCCGATGATCGCCGGTTTTATGATCGCCACCGGATTCATCTCGATGTGGGTGTCGAACACGGCCACCGCGGTGATGATGCTGCCGATCGGCATGTCGGTGCTCATGATCGTGTCGAAAGTCGTGGGCACAGCGCTCACCGACAGTGCGGGCAAAACTGCGGATACGGACGAAGGCGATGACGCTGACCGAACCGCGGCTGACGAAGCCGCAGATCAGGCATCTGCCGGCGGCGATGACACCGGTCTCGGAGCGGTGGTCAAGTCGAACTTCGGCACCGCGCTGATGCTCGGCATCGCGTACTCCGCATCGATCGGATCGCTGGGGACGATCATCGGCACTCCTCCCAACCTCTTTCTCGTCGGGTACCTCAAGGACAATCACGACATTTCCATTGGCTTCGCCCAATGGATGATCGTCGGTGTGCCGCTGTCGATCGTCATGATGGCGATCGCCTGGTTCCTGCTTGTCAAGGTCCTGTTCAGACCCGAGATCGATCACATCCCCGGCGGGCGCGAACTCATCCGAGATGAGCTGAGCAAGCTCGGGCCTATGTCAACCGGTGAGAAGCTGGTCCTCGTCATGTTCGTGCTTGCCGCCGCGAGCTGGATCTCGCTGCCTCTGATCTTCGACGAACCGCCGATCAGTGACGAAGGCATCGCAATGGTCATCGGCCTACTCCTCTTCCTCATCCCGGGAGGGGCGAACCGCGGGGTGCGCCTCCTCGACTGGGATACTGCGGAGAAGCTCCCGTGGGGTGTGCTCCTGCTCTTCGGCGGCGGTCTCGCGCTCTCGGCGCAGTTTTCGGACTCCGGACTGACCGAGTGGATAGGCAAGACGACGAGCGGCCTCGGCGTTCTGCCGGTCGTTCTCGTCGTCGCGATCTTCGCCGCCATCATCCTGTTCCTCACCGAACTGACCTCGAACACAGCAACGGCGGCGACATTCGTACCCGTTGTCGGGGGAGTGGCCATGGGACTCAACTTCGACCCGCTGCTGCTGACGGTCCCCGTCGCCCTGGCCGCGACCTGCGCGTTTATGCTGCCCGTAGCCACCCCGCCGAATGCGGTGGCCTACGGTTCCGGATATGTCACCGTGGGCCAGATGGTCAAGGGCGGCCTGTGGCTGAACATCATCGGCATCGTTCTCATCACAGCCACCGTCTATCTGCTCGCCGTACCGGTATTCGGGATCGCTGTGTGAGCCCGATCGGAACTGGCAGACTTGAGCCATGACTGAGCTCTTCACACCGCTGACCCTGCGTGGCATCGAGATTCCCAACCGCATCTGGCTCGCCCCGATGTGCCAGTACTCCTGCGAAGCCGAGGACGGTATGCCCGGTCCGTGGCATCTGGTCCACCTCGGCGCCAGGGCTCAGGGCGGTTTCGGTCTCATCCTCACCGAAGCCTCTGCCGTTGTCCCAGAGGGACGCATCTCTCCGCAGGACGCGGGAATCTGGAACGACGAACAGGCCGAATCCTGGTCGGCCGTCGTCGACTTCGTCCACTCCCAGGGCAGCATCATCGGCATCCAGCTCGCCCATGCCGGCCGCAAAGCGAGCACGTACCGGCCATTCGCAGGCGAACCTCGGGGCAGCGTCCCGGAGTCCGCCGGCGGATGGCCGACCGCCGGTGCCAGTGCTGTTGCCTACCCGGATCTTGCCGAGCCGCAGGCGATGACGAAAGACGATATCGCCGAGGTGGTCGCAGCCTTCGCATCCGCAGCCCGACGTGCTGTTGACGCCGGGTTCGACCTCGTCGAACTCCACGCGGCCCACGGGTACCTGCTCCATTCGTTCCTGTCCCCGCTGTCGAACCAGCGTGAAGACGAATACGGCGGCGACCTCGCCGGTCGCTCCCGGCTTCTGCACGAGGTCAACGCGGCAGTCCGCGCCGAGGTCGGCGAGGACGTGCCGGTGTTCGTGCGGATCTCGGCCAGCGAATGGACCGAAGGCGGCTTCGACATCTCCGAGGCCGCCGAGGTCTCCCGCAGCCTGTCCGAAGCAGGCGTCGACCTCATCGACGTCTCGTCCGGGGGCAATCATCCGGTACGCATCCCCATCGGTCCCGGCTACCAGGTGTCCCTGGCCGCCGCCATCCGCGCCGAAGGCGTACCGACGGGCGCCGTCGGCCTCATCACCGACCCGGAGCAGGCCGAGACCATTCTCAGCACCGGCCAGGCCGATGCGATCTTCATGGCTCGGGCCGCCCTGCGCGAGCCGTCGTGGCCGCAGCGTGCCGCACATGTCCTCGGTGTCGAACCCGGTCCCTACCCGCCGCAGTACACTCGAGGAGCCTGGTGACCTGCCACTGATCCCTGCGGACGGACCGCAGACAGCGCACTCAACCGTGCACAGCGTGAAGAGGAGTTGGGAAATGAACACGATCGCAACCGAGCACGTCGTCATCCGATCGATCGCAGTCTCCGAGATGGAGAACAACGTCTACCTGATCACGGCGAAGGAGACCGGTTCGCAGGTGCTCATCGACGCGGCCGACGACATCGAGGCGATCTCCGGGCTCGTGGCCGCCGGCGCCGCGGACACCGAGGCGCAGCCGGAGCTGCGGGCGATCATCACCACGCACCGGCATTGGGATCATATCCGCGCATTGCCGGCCGCCTCGGCGAAATATCCGGATGCGATGACGATCGCCGGGTCCGAAGACGCCGCAGCGATCGCCGAAGCCGAGGGAGTGGAGATCGCACACAGAGTCGACCACCTCGACGTCGGGGACTTCGGCGGCTTCGTCCTCCAAGCCATCGGGCTGCGTGGGCACACCCCGGGGTCGGTCGCGCTGCTGCTGCGCGACGGAGGACATACGATCCTGTTCGCCGGTGACTCGCTGTTCCCCGGCGGGCCGGGCAAGACCTGGTCGCGAGATGACTTCACCTCGCTCATGGACGACCTCGAGGAACGGGTCTTCGCTGCGCTGCCCGATGACACCCTTGTGCTGCCCGGACATGGGGCATCGACGACGCTCGGCGATGAGCGCCCGAAGCTGGGGGAGTGGCGCGAACGCGGCTGGTGACTTCCACCTGCCTGTGCTGCCACGCCCGGTGGCTCGTTCAGCCGGGCAGCGTTGCTATTCCCACTACGGCCCAGGCCGCGGCGAGGAGGCCCACGACGATGATGCCGAGGTTCCACCGCGTCTCGATCGTGCGCTTCCCGCCCGGGTTGGCCAGCTCTTCATCGCTGAGACCTGAGTAGCGGTCGAGCACCGCATCGACGGCCGGGCTCGGGCTCTCGACGAGCCGACGCATTTCGTTCTCATCCTTCTCCCACTTCTTGCCCTTGCCGGCCAGCGGCCAGGACGAGAACCTCTTCTCATGGGTACGCACGGTCAGGCCGAAATGCGTCTCGAAGCCATCGACGAGGTTCCAGGGGATGGTCACGGTCTGCATTGGGTTAACCTTGATCCACCGATGCGAGTAGCCGGATCAAGCCGCGCGTGAAATGGAAATGCCCCTCCTGAACTGGGAAAATGGTGATGTTCTAAGTCTCCATATCCCACACAGAAAGGGGCACCTCTCAGGTGCTATTCAACCACACACCCACGACTGTGTCCCACTCCTTCGACGACACGAACCTCACCGCTGCCACCGGGCTCGTCCCGACCATGGCACTGGCCCAGAACGCCGCCCTGCCAGACCTTGCCGATGACCATCTGACCGTGACCACCACCGGGGCCGATAAGGGCGCGAACCCAGCAGCGAAGCTGGCCACACTGGTCGCGGGGATGGCCGCCGGGGCTGACTCGATCGATGACATGAACATCCTCCGCCATGGCGGCATGAAACACCTCTTCGACCGCGTCTATGCCCCTTCGACTTTGGGCTCGTTCCTCCGCTCGTTCGCCTTCGGCCACGTCAGACAACTCGACGCCATCTCCTCCCGCTTCCTGACCAACCTCAATGAACACACCCCTCTGCTGCCGGCCAGTCAGGACAACGAGCAATCATCCACAGTCTTCGTCGATGTCGACGACACCGTCATCGACGTTCACTCTGCGTCGAAGCAGGGAGCTGGGTTCGGCTACCAAGGCAGTCGCGGCCTCAACGCACTGTTGGCGACCGCGTCAACCCGCGACTCCAGCCAGATCATTGTGGGCCAGCGTCTGCGCAAAG
>NZ_JBNBZD010000005.1:0-200673 GCF_049804075.1 Brevibacterium sp. FAM 24630 | reverse complement strand
TGGTGCTGGTAGGTCTTGCAGAAGCGGTCATAGCCCATCGCCGGCGAGTCTGTGGTGGCGCAGGCGTCACGGTACTCGCTATGCAATAGTTTCAGCGTGACCCCGACGCGCGCGAGTTCGCGGTGGACTTCACTCCAATCAGGTTGGGCGTAGACACTCTCATGCTGGCCACGGCCAGGAAACAATCGAGCGTAGACATCGGCATCCGGCATCCCGGCTGCCTCGTCGTAGGACAGCCCCACGGCGTCAGCGGCAGCGATGACGGCGTCGACGGAATGTCTCGACATGCCCTGAGCGGCAATCTGGCGGCGAGAGAGTCCTTCAGATCGGAGGCGAAGCACCAACTTCGCTTTAATTTTGCGTACCATTCGTTTTGCTCCTTCTACCGCGTGAGTGGCCACGCGGTAGAAGGAGCCTAGAAACAGGTGGCGCTGAAGTCGAATATTCGGGGGCGCTCACGACGCCGGTCGACACCCAAGACAGGTGGCGCTCAAAGACGAGCGCAGTGGCGCCCAAGAAGCCGAATATTCACCATGTCGAACAACAGTGCCGGGCCCGTTCCTTCACTGATGTGGCGGTGGAGGACGATGATGACGATATCGCGACCAGTCCCATGGCCACCACACCGTCGGCACCAGTCATCAGCGGTGTTGGGGCGACATTCCAGAAAGGCATTGTGCCCGGTGAAGTGTTGGCCGGCGCAGCTCAGATCGCGGTGATTGAGTCTGCAGAATCTCGTGAGATCAGCCATCGAGTAAGTGGACTTGGCCACGTCGAGGTCTTTCGGATGGACGGTGAAGGTCGTTCCATCGGCGGAAGGCTTCGAGGCTTATCCGGGCAGCGACTCGCCGTGTCTGACAATCCCTGACCCACACTCTCGACGATAAACTGCCCGTAATCTCCGAACTCGGAGCACCACGTGAAAGTCTGTCAATCGCCGAGGACGGGCCCTCAACTACTTCGACGCTCTTCGTGAACGCCAGAGATGGAATACGGATCCGACGATCAATGCAGCAATATAGAAGAGAGACGAATGGATCAGCTGGACGCTGACCACGAGCGTGGTCGGGGAATCGCTTCCGGCTGCCCCGAACGTGAAAGCGTAGAGCGCTGAAAACCCCACAGCGACCGCTCCTATGAGCGCGAGCCAACCGAACGCAAGCAGTTCGCTGACGCTTTGACGAGAGCGAACTGCGACCAAACCCAGAACACACAGCGCAATCGCTGCGGCCATGAGGTAGATCGCTCCGAACCAGCCCATGACTGTCGCATAGGCAGGCATCCCGACTGCCGATACAAGGACCAGCACGGCAAAACTGACCAGCAGTACAACACCTTCGGTTCGAACGTAGTCCCAGTATCTCCCACGAATCAACGGCGAAGACGATGTGCTTCCGCTCTCCACGCTGCTGGTTGACACCTCCATTGCTCCTCCTGACACCTCGCACTTCAGAGTGTATGCGAAGTCCTGCCATATGGTCAGCAGGAGCATCACGCTGCCGGCGAAGCCGACGAGATGTGTGCTTCGTACTCGATCGGTGCCGATCGACTGGCGGGCGAGTGTGAATGAGCCGAGGGGCCCAGCAATGTGAATTGCTGGGCCCCTCGGCTATCGTGAACCTGACCGGTCAGTGGCCGAGCTGGTTGTTGCTCGAACCCTCGACCGAGTCGTGGCTGTGGTGAGAAGCTTCGAGTTCCTGCTTCGTCACCGGTGCCACGCGATCTTCGAAGAAGAATCGCGACAGACGTGCACGCAGCTTCTCCATGCCCGTCACCTTGCCCTCGGCATTCGGCTGGGCCGGAATGTACTCCGGCGACTCGAATGCGGTGATCTTCCACAGCTTGTGCGGGGGAAGAGCCTCGTGGCGTTCGAGGAATTCACCGTGGGGGAGACGGATGATGTGTGCGGTCTCGCGACCGTGCAATGCGATCTCGCGGTCCTTGCGCTGGAGTGCGATGCACATGCGCTTCGTGATGATATATCCGATGATCGGTCCGAAGAAGAACAGGAATCGGAAGATATAGATCATATCGTTGAGCGACATCTGGAAGAACACCGCGACGATATCGCCCGAAGCGGCCGCCCACATGTTGCAGTAGAAGATGATTCCTGCAACACCGATTGCGGTACGAGTCGGATTGTTGCGCGGGCGATCGAGGATGTGGTGTTCCCGATGGTCCTTCATCAGCCACGCTTCGAAGAACGGGTAGATGAACATCACCGCGAAGAGACCGCCCATGACGATGACAGCACTGTTGATGTTGAACGAGATCGGCCATCCGAAGATATAGAACTCGAACCAGCCCGGAACGATGCGCAGGAATCCGTCCGCCCAACCGATGTACCAGTCCGGCTGCGTACCGGCAGACACCGGCGACGGGTCGTAAGGACCGTAGTTCCAGATCGGGTTGATCGTGAACAGTGCCGAGATCAGAGAGAGGAGACCGAAGATGAGGAAGAAGAATCCTCCGCCCTTGGCCGCGAACGTCGGGAGCACCGGCTCGCCGACCACGTTCTTCTCGGTGTTGCCGGCACCCGGGTACTGGGTGTGCTTGTGCACGACGACGAACATCAGGTGGATGCCGATGAGCGCGATGAGCAGTGCCGGCACGATCATGATGTGCAGGGTGTACAGGCGCGCCACGATGTCGATTCCCGGGAACTCGCCTCCGAAGAGGAAGAACGAGATGTAGGTGCCGACGAGGGGGAGCGACTTGAGGATGCCGTCGATGATCCGCAGACCGTTGCCCGACAGCAGATCATCGGGCAGCGAGTAGCCGGTGAATCCGGCAGCCATGCCCATGATGACCAGCAGGACACCGACGACCCAGTTGAGTTCACGCGGCCGGCGGAATGCACCGGTGAAGAAGACACGGAGCATGTGCACGCTCAGAGCGGCAACGAACAGCAGCGCGCCCCAGTGGTGCATCTGACGGATGAACAGACCGCCGCGGATCTCCAGGGAGATCGCCAGGGTGGAGTTGTAGGCCTCGGAGATCTCGACGCCGCGCAGCGGCAGCCACGGGCCCTCGTAGTGCATCTCGCCCATGGCGGGCTGGAAGAAGAACGTGAGGAACGTTCCGGACAGAACGACGATGATGAAGCTGTAGAGAGCAACCTCGCCGAGCATGAACGACCAGTGCGAAGGGAAGATCTTGCGACCGAACTCGCGCACGAGGGCCGATGCCCCGACGCGGGTTTCGGCGAAGTTCGCCGCCTTCCCGATGGTGGTGGTTGGCTGTGTAGTACTCATGGGTGGTTGATCTCCCAGAACGTAGGTCCGACAGGCTCAGGGAAGTCCGACTGGGCAACCAGGTAGCCTTCGCTGTCCACGGTGATGGGCAGCTGAGGAAGCGGTCGTTTGGCCGGGCCGAAGATGACCTTGCAGTGCTCAGTCACGTCGAAGGTCGACTGGTGGCAGGGGCACAGCAGGTGGTGGGTCTGGTGCTCGTACAGAGCGACCGGGCAGCCGACGTGGGTGCAGATCTTCGAGTACGCGACGATGCCGTCGTGCGACCAGTCCTTGCGATCCGGATCCTCTTTGAGTTCCTTGGGATCGATGCGCATGAGCAGCACGGCTGCCTTGGCCTTCTCGTTGATCGGGTGATCGCTGGCTTCACGGTCGCCGATGCCCGAGGGCAGGACGTGGTAAGCCGAGCCGATCGTGACTTCGTCAGCCTTGATCGGACGTTCGGAATCCATCGAAGGGATGCCGCCCGGGTCACGGATGAGGCGGGTGCCCTTCTCCCACAGCGTGTTGAAGAGTTTGTCGCCGGGCAGCGGTCCCAGATCGCGGAAGACGAGGACCGCGGGCAGGGGAGCGATCGCCAGCGCCGCGATGAGCGTGTTGCGCAGAAGCGGACGACGGGCGATGCCCGACTCTTCCTTGGCCTGGTGGAGGATCTCGAGCGCAACGGCCTGATCCTCGTCGCTGCCGTTGATGTCGTGACGTTCGTCGATGCCCTCATGATCGCTCATGAGGTTCTTGGCCCAGAGCACGGCGCCGAAGCCGATGGAGAACATCGCAACGGCGGCGCCGAGGCCGACGAACATGTTGTGAAGGCGGATGCTCTGCATCGACTCACCGGGGGTGAACAGGAAGTAGGCGACGATGAACCAGATGGTTCCGATCATCGACAGGACGAACCATCCCGCCACCTGTCGCTCGGCGACCTTCTCAGCACGCGGATCCGCGTCGGTCAGTCGCGGCGTGTGCTCGGGCAGGCCTGGGTTCGTGAACCCGTTCAACTCCTCGAGCTGGCTGCCGCCGCCGGAGTGCTCTTTCGAGGTCATTGAATTCCCCGTCTATTCTCGTAATTGATGGTGAACGACACTGTCGGACTCACTTGGACCTGGATGACAGCCACACTGTCAAACCGATGACTGCTGCCAGTCCGAAGAACCAGATGAACAGACCCTCTGCCACTGGCCCCAGGGATCCGAGTTTGAATCCGCCGGGGGAGGGGTTGTCCGAGACTTCCTTGACGTAGGCGATGACATCGCGCTTGTCGTCGGGAGTCAGGTTCGCGTCGTTGAAGATCGGCATGTTCTGCGGTCCGGTCTGCATCGCTTCGTAGAGGTGCTTCTCCGAGACATCGGCGAGGTTCGGCGCATACTTACCGCGAGTCAGTGCACCACCGGAGCCGACCACGTTGTGGCACATGGCGCAGTTGGTGCGGAAAAGGCCACCGCCGGCTGCGGGGTCGCCCTTCGACGCATCGAGGTACTCGTCTTCGGGAACTGCCGGTCCAGGACCGAGCGAAGCAACGTAGGCAGAGAGCTGAGCGGTCTGCTCTTCATCGAACTGCGGTTCCTTGACACGCGCCTGCGGGCCGTTGGCCTGCAACGGCATACGACCGGTGCCGACCTGGAAGTCGACAGCAGCGGCGCCGACACCGATGAGGCCGGGGCCGGCCTTCGAACCTTCGGCGTTGAGTCCGTGGCAGGTAGCGCAGTTGGCCGCGAAGAGTTTCTTGCCTTCTTCGATGTCAGAGGCGCTGGCTGTGTCTGCCTTGGCGCTCGAAGTCTGCGTGAAGAGTGCATAGGCTCCGCCGGTCAGCAGCAGTCCCACGAGAAGCAGCGCGACCAGCGCCATGGGATGTCTGCGGCGATCTGCTAGAAGCTTCACTTGATCGTCCTTTGCTTGAAGTGTTGTGAGTCCTGGGGGCCGAGCATCTCTGGCCGTTTACTGAAGCAGGTAGATGACGCCGAACAGACCGATCCAGACGACATCGACGAAGTGCCAGTAGTAGGACACGCAGATTGCGAATGTGGCCTCGTGATGACCGAACTTCTTCGCTCCGTAGGCACGTCCGATGACGAGGAGGAAGCAGATGAGCCCGATGGTCACGTGAATGCCGTGGAACCCTGTCGTCAAGTAGAAGACGGAACCGTATCCGTCGGAGTTGATCGCGATTCCCTCGCTGACGAGAGTCGCGTACTCCATGACCTGACCGGAGACGAAGATCGCGCCGAGGAGGAAGGTCAGGTAGAACCACTCGACCATTCCCCATTTGGCGATGTTGAACAGGGAACCGGTCCGCCGGGGGCGGAACCGTTCGGCTGCGAACACACCGATCTGGCAGGTGAACGAAGACGACACCAGGATCAACGTGTTGCCGAGAGCGTAGGGGATGTCGAGGATCTGGGTCCTCGCTTCCCATAGCTCCGGAACAACGGACCGGATGGTGAAGTACATGGCGAAGAGCGCGGCAAAGAACATCAGGTCGCTCGCGAGGAACACGATGAAGCCCACCGTGGTCACATTCGGACGATTGACAACCGGATGCGCTGGCGCTGTTTGAGATGCAGTGGCAGTTGACACAACCCCATTATTACCCGTCTCGGGGTGAGTTTTCATCTTTTACCCAGGTTTCGAGAAAGAAATTTCTACACGATGTAGCGAAAAGCCCGATTTGGTGCCGAAGTCTCGATCCGGAAGCTGCTTCTGTCAGCGTGTCGAACTCAGGATAGGATGCCGCAGGTAAGGTCCGTTCCGTGTTCCGGGACGGCGGCAAAGCCTAGTGAGAGTTCAAACGGATGACCGATTCCAAGCCCCTGACCGCCCCGGCAGCGCACGTGTCCGAGGCCCGCAGCGAGGTCGAGGCAGTCCCGCAGAACTGGCCCGATCTGCTCATGGCGCTCATGCACCAACAGGACCTCGAGGGGGATCAGGCCGCTTGGGCGATGGACCAGATCATGTCCGGCAAGACTCCCGATGTGACAATGGCCGCATTCCTTGCCGCACATCACACCAAAGGCGAAACGGTCGAAGAGATCGCCGGTCTGGTCGCCGCGATGATGGACCATGCGGTGCCCCTGCCCGGTCTCGAGGACTCCGTCGACATCGTCGGCACCGGAGGCGACCGCGCGAAGACCGCGAACATCTCCTCGACGGCGGCCATGATCATCTCGGCCGCCGGCCAGCGCGTGGTCAAGCACGGCAACCGCGCGACATCCTCGGCGTCGGGCTCTGCCGATGTCCTCGAAGCACTCGGCGTCCGATTCGACATCACTCCGGAACAGACCGGGCAGATCGCACACGAGGTCGGTCTGGCCTTCTGCTTCGCCAACGTCTTCCATCCCTCGATGCAGTTCATCGCGGCTGTGCGCCGTCAGATCAGCGTTCCCACGGCGTTCAACATCCTCGGCCCGCTGACCAACCCGGCACGTGCTCGTCACACCGCGATCGGAGTTGCTGACGCCCAGATGGCACCGCTCGTCGTCGGGACGCTGGCCAAACGCGGTCACCAGGCCGTGGTGTTCCGTTCCCGCGACGGGCTCGACGAGCTGAGCAACACCGACGTCAACGATGTCTGGGAAGTCCGCCACGGAGAGATCGAACACACGACCTTCGATGCGCTCGACCTGGGCATCGCACGCGCGACGAAAGACGATCTGCGCGGTGGCGGGCCGGAGGAGAACGCGGGCATCACTCGTGCCGTGCTCGCCGGCGAACGGTCCGCGGTCCGTGACATCGTCGCCATCAACGCCGCCGCCGCGCTGGTCGCGGCCGACGAATCGGCGGTCGGCAGTTTCACCGAACGTCTCGCCGCCAAACTCGACACTGCCATCGCCACGATCGACAACGGCGGCGGGGCCGCGAAGCTCGATCAGCTCATCGAGGTCTCACACCGACTGGCCGAGGCGAACCGCTCCTGAGGATCGTGCGTGGCTGGTCGCTCCGCTTCGGGGCAGCGACCAGCCCGCCCCGCCCCGAACGGAGGCGGAGAGCAGCTCTGCGGTCTCCAGCCAGCCTGCAAGCAGGCGTGTCTCCTCCGGCAGAGAATCGGTGTCACGGGGCAGCGGTCCCGGCTCGGGCACCCATTCGGCGGTGGACTGCAGAGCTGCTATGGACTCCGACAATCCCTGCCTGCTCGTGACATGACCGGCGTTGGCGAGTCTGCCGTGGCGGATGACGGCGAGGTCCCATCCCGAGTCGAATCCGGGAGCCGCAGCCACAAGCTCCGGGACTGCGCGCAGAGCCGCCACCTCTTCTGCTCGGGACGCGGTTGCCACAGCTGATCGCATGGCATCACGGACCTCTGCTGCCGTCTCGTACCGGGACTCATCGGCCAATCGCCGCATCCGTGCGGCGGCCAAGCGCTGCAGAGACCCCAGATCTCCGTCGAGGAGGTCGCGGAGTTCAGAGATGCTGTCTCGATAGGCCGCAGCATCGGTGATGCCCGCGCACGGTCCTCCGCATTGGCCGACCTGAGCACTCACACAGGGCCGATGCTCACCGAGGTTGCGCTGCGTGACTTTCGCCGTGCACCGCTTGACGGGGTAGAGGGTGTCGAGGAGCTCTTTGACTGCTTGGGCGCTCTTCCGCGACCGGAACGGCCCCAGCGGCGGGGCGGGTGACCGTTCGATCGCCGAATTCGCGCGCACCACCGACAAGCGCCCGAAGAGCTCGTCGCTGAGTACGATCCACGAGTTCCGTTCGGGGTTCTTCGAGCGCCTGTTGTAGGGCGGGGCCAGCTCACCGATGAGCCTGATCTCTCGGACCTCGGCCTCAAGGGCGTGTGCACAGGGCAGGCAGCTGATCTCCTGCGCTGCCGTGATCATCTCGGCCATCCGACCGCGGTTCTCCGAAGCAGTGAAGTATGCGCGCACGCGGCGAGCCATATTGCCGGACTTGCCGATGTAGAGCACGCGGCGGGTCCCATCGAGGAACATATACACTCCCGGCTCGGCCGGCACGCCCTTGGCCAGATGGGATTTCGCCTGCCGCTTGGCCCACCCCGCCTGCCGGACGGTCGAGAGCTCCTCGAGGGTGGTCACTCCGTAACCGCCGAAACGTTCGAACAGGTGATGGAGCAGCTCACCGGTCGCGCGGGCATCGGAGAGCGCACGGTGGTCGGGGGCCACCTCGGTGCCGAAATGCGCGGCCAGGGTCGCAAGCTTGTGGTTGCGCACCTCATCGCGTCCGACGACGCGGCGGGCCAAGGTGACGGTGTCGAGCACCGTGGGTGCCGGCCAGTGGTAGTCGAGCCTCTCGCAGGCCGAGCGGAGGAATCCGATGTCGAAGGGCGCATTGTGGGCGACGAGCACAGCGCCGAGGGAGAACTCGAGGAAGCTGGGCAGCACCGAGCGGATCGAGGGAGCATCGTCGACCATGGCGTGGGTGATTCCGGTGAGCCGGGCGACGAACGGGCTGATCACGGACTGTTCGGGTTTGACCAGTGACTGGAATTCCCCGATGACCTCACCTCCGCGGGTCTTGACCGCACCGATCTCGGTGATCTCCGACTGGCCGGCGCGCGTTCCCGTGGTCTCGAGGTCGACGATGACGAAGGTGACAGCGGACAGGTCAGTGCCGAGGCTGTCGAAGGACAGCTGAGTGTTCTCCAGGGCGGTCGGAGCCCGATCGAATGGGACGGTCATGGTGCCCAGTGTGTCAGGCACAGGTGACACGGGAGGGTCGGACTGTCCCGTCGGGCGAATGCGGACATCGCCGCTCAGACGGAGGAGCCGTCGCCGTCATCGACGGAACGGTGGGAGGGCAGATGGAAGAACAGGCCCACGGCTCCGCCGACTCCGACGGCGAGGCCGATGAGCAGGTACCAGCCGGGCAGCGGGCGGAAGAAGACGACTCCGATGAGCAGGAGCACCACCGCGCTGAGGGCCGCAGCCCAAGAGAGCACGAGCGTGGGCGAGGCAGTGCGCCAACCGATCGGCTCGGCAGGTTCGGGATGCCAGTGCTCGGTGTCGGCGAGCGCCTCACGGACGTCCTCGACGGGCATATCGCCCATCGTCGCCGCCGGTTCGGAGATCTGCTGGATGAGGTCGTCCCACTCTTCATCGCTGATGCGCGAACGGTCATTGCCGATCCGCTCCGGATCGGGAACGTCCTGCCGCCAATCGTCCCGGCCCTCTTCGCCGGAATTCGAAGCGCTGCCCTCGTCGTCCATATCTGTCACAGCAATTCTGCGGTCACGGCTATTCCCCGGCAGTGTCTGACGGGGCCGACTCGGCGGCACCGCTGCGCGCCTTGGCCAGGACCGCCTCGGCGATGGTTCGGGCATCGAAGTCGAGAGTCGCCACGTGACGCGACTGCCGCAGCGCCACGATCCGGGCCGGGTTCGGCAGATCGGACCGCAGGACACGCAGGGTGCGAGGCCCGACGACGTTGTCCTCACCGGAGATCATCGCGGTCACCGGGGACTCGATCTTCCACAGATCCTCGCGGAGAATCTTCAGCGCTCGGTGGAACGAGGCCAAGGGGGCCAGCGGGGTCCGATGGTAGGCGTATTCATCGCGTTCGGGGTGGGCGATGTCCCCGCCGATCGCTGGAATCGTGCGGACCACGTGGCGGAGCACGGGCAGGAGAGGTGCGAAAGGGGAGTCGACGTAGAGTGCCGGATTGACGGCGACGATCTCATCGGGGGCCGCCCCAGCCGTGCCCAGGGCCAATGCCAGAGATCCGCCCATTGACAGACCGGCGACGACCACGCGTTCGTGGTCGGCCTGCAGCCGACTCAGCTCCAGGCGTGCCGCGCCGAGCCAGTCGGACCAGCCGGTGCGAGCCATGTCCTGCCATGTCGTGCCGTGCCCGGGCAGGCAGGGCACAGCGACATCGATGCCCTCGGCCGCGAGCGCGCGGGCGATCGGCACCCAGACCACGGGAGAACCGGTGAGTCCGTGCAGAAAGAGGACCGCGGTCGATGATCCGGCACTGAGACTGCGGTAGGCAGATCTCGGCTCGGACCGCACAGTGAAATCGATCTCCATGCAACCAGCATGGCACGGATGAGATGATCCCGGCATGGCTTTTCACAGTTGGTGACGATATATGATTGCCGAGGACGACAAAGGGTCGTACATGGAAGGGTGCGCGTGTTCTACTGGTTTCTCAAGCGAGTCCTCGCTGGACCCATCCTGCGGATCCTGTTCCGTCCATGGGTGCGCGGCCTGGACAATCTTCCGGCGGACGGCCCAGCGATCATCGCGGGAAACCACAACCACTTCATGGATTCGATCTTCGTCCCGCTGCTCGCACCGCGGCCCGTCGTCTACCTGGCGAAGAAGGACTACTTCACCGGGCGCGGCATCAAAGGGGCTGTGACCCGATGGTTCTTCAAACTCAACAATCAGCTGCCCATGGACCGCGGCGGCGGCTCAGGGTCCCAGGCCTCACTCGAATCGGGGCTGAAGGTCCTGGGAGAAGGCAACTCCCTGGGCATCTACCCGGAGGGAACGCGCTCACCTGACGGCAAGCTCTACCGGGGCCGGACCGGAATCGCCCGGCTGGTCCTCGAATCGGGAGCACCGGTGATCCCGGTGGCGATCATCGGCACGGACAAACTCCAACCTGCCGGTCGCCTCGTGCCGAAGCTGCGCCGAGTGGGAGTCGTCTTCGGAACTCCCATGGACTTCTCGAAGTACTCGAGCCTGCCCACCGACCGTTTCCTCCTGCGTTCGGTGACCGACGAGATCATGTACGAGATCATGCGGCTGTCGGGCCAGGAATACGTCGACACCTACGCCTCGACCGTCAAGACCAAGCTGCTGACGAGTGCGAAGCCGAAGAAGGCTGAGTCGGCGAAGGACACGGCGAAGAAGTCCGGCTCCGGCAGAAAGGCCGATTCGCCGAAGAAGGCCAAGGACTCCGACCGGACGTCATCCGATCCGGACAGCCAGCCGGAGGGCCGCTCTGACGCGGCCGAATGAGCTGTCGGTTCCGGCCCCATGGCGGCTGGATGACATGTTCGAATACTGCGATAACGGCGACACGCAGAAATTGTTACCTTGGGGTGTTTGTCCAGACCGGCCCGGCAGAATAGCTTGGAGTTGTTGAATCCCACTGTAGGTTCGCTGGGAAGAGGGCTAGAATGACTATGTTCTCGGTCCTTCCAAGCGACCTTCGCTTCCCCCAGGGACTTTAAGGAGGAGTCGGTGTGAACCGCTCAAGTCACGAAAGCGTCGACATGACGCCGATGCCGTCAGCGGCCCAAGGGCTGCTGTTCGATGATGATCTGCCCGTTCTCGACGAAGAGGCCGGCTACCGCGGTCCCACCGTCTGCAAGGTCGTCGGCATCAGCTACCGTCGTCTCGACTACTGGGCGCGCACCGACCTGGTGACCCCGTCGATCCGCAATGCCACCGGGTCCGGCAGCCAGCGGCTCTACAGCTTCCGCGACATCCTCGTCCTCAAGATCGTCAAACGGCTCCTCGACACCGGCGTCGGGCTGCAGTCGATCCGCACCGCGGTCGAGCACCTGCGTTCCCGCGGCGTCGAAGATCTCTCTCAGATCACGCTGATGTCCGACGGCGCCAGCGTCTTCGAATGCACCTCACCCGACGAAGTCGTCGACCTCCTCCAGGGAGGACAGGGCGTGTTCGGAATCGCCGTCGGTCGGGTCTGGAACGAAGTCGAAGGCACGTTGTCAGAGCTGCCGAGCGAGCGCATCCCCGAAGACGATGCGGCCATCGAAGCGATGGACGAGCTCGCGGCCCGTCGCGCCCGTAAGAGCGGCTGACCTCCGCAGCGCTCCACTGCACCTGATTCGCCGAGGCGGTCCATCCGGAAAGGATGGGCCGCCTTAGTCGTTCACCGCCGGCCCGGTGTGTGGCCGCGGCATGTCACCTGAAGTGCTGCGCAGATACAGAAGTGAGTGCTTGGCAGATACAGAAGTGCCGCCCGAACGGAAGCTCGGGCGGCACTTCTGAGATCTCTGATCTGGGGGAGTGGCTACTTCTTCTCCGACGCCGTCCTGGTCGGCTTCGCATCGCCTCCGCGGCGTCCCCGGATGTTCTCCGAACGCAGTGCTCGTTCGAGAAGGGCATCGAAGGAGCCGGCGACCTCTTCTGCGGGCTTGCCGGGCCAGGAGTGGATCGGACGCGCCGAACCCTGGGCCTGCTGCATGACGGCACGTTCGGCCAGCGGCGGGTTGAGAACGAGGGGACCGAACATCTCACGCATCTCTTGGATGCGGTAGTCGTGTTCGGTCGAACCGGCCCGAACGCGGTTGACGACGAGGCCGAGAGGCTGCAGATCGCTGGCGCCGCGCTGGCGCAGCTCGTCCGTGGCGCGCAGGGCTCGATCGGCGGCCGCCACGGAGAACAGGCTCGGCTCGGTGACGACGGCAACCCGGTTGCTCGCCGTCCAGGCCGTCCGGGTCAGCCCGTTGAGGCTCGGCGGGCAGTCGATGAGGACGAGCCGGTAGCCTTTGGCAATCCGTGCCAGGGCATCCTCGAGGCGACGCAGGTAGCGTTCGGACAAGGACGGGCGATCGAACTCCGCGGCCCGAGGCGAACCGGAGATCACATCGAGATGACCGAGCCTGTCACCGACCCACCCCGAGGGGATGATGGCCTCGGACAGGATCTTCTGGGACTTCGGGGCAGCGAGGACGTCGGCGATGTCGACGCGCGTCGAGGTCGGCACATCGAGCCCCGTCGACGAGTCCGCTTGCGGATCCATGTCGACGACCAAGGTCGGAATTCCCCTGTTGTAGGCCGCCGAAGCTAGACCGAGCGTCACGGACGTCTTACCGACTCCGCCTTTGAGGCTGCTGATACTGAGGACAAGCACTCTCCTACGGTAACGTATCGGGGCCTGCGGGGCTGAGCCGACCACGCCGAGACTCACGTCTCAGTCCGAAGTCGACCCCCGCCCGCGAAGGTGTCTCAGGTCACTGAGTAGAGTATGTTCCCGACAGCTTGTCGACCAGTCGCCCAGTGCGGCCGTTACAGAAGTGAGAGACACCTATGTTCTCTAAAGTTCTCGTGGCCAACCGCGGAGAGATCGCCGTTCGTGCGTTCCGTGCCGCTTATGAGCTCGGAGCCTCCACCGTCGCGGTCTTCCCGTATGAGGACCGCAATTCCGAGCACCGAATGAAGGCCGACGAAGCCTACATGATCGGTGAGGAGGGCCATCCCGTCCGCGCCTACCTCAGCATCGAAGAGATGCTGCGGGTGGCCAAGGAGAGCGGTGCCGACGCGATCTACCCCGGTTACGGCTTCCTCTCGGAGAACCCCGACCTGGCGCGCGCCTGCGCCGAGGCGGGAATCACCTTCATCGGCCCGCAGGCCGATGTCCTCGAACTCGCCGGAAACAAGGTCCAGGCCCTGGCCGCAGCCCGCAACGCCGGCATTCCCGTGCTCGACTCGACACGTCCCTCGGCCGATATCGCGCAGCTGCTCGCCGATGCCGAATCGATGGAGTATCCCCTGTTCGTCAAGGCCGTCGCCGGCGGCGGCGGTCGCGGCATGCGCCGTGTCGCCGACCCGAGCGACCTCGAAGATGCTCTCAAGGCCGCCATGCGTGAGGCCGAAGGCGCCTTCGGCGACCCGACGGTGTTCATCGAGCAGGCCGTGCAGCGTCCGCGCCACATCGAGGTCCAGGTGCTGGCCGACAACGACTCGAACGCCATCCACCTGTTCGAACGTGACTGCTCGGTCCAGCGTCGTCACCAGAAGGTCGTCGAAATCGCACCGGCACCGAACCTCGATCCCGCGATCGCGGCCGAGCTGCACGCCGATGCCCTGAAGTTCGCGAAGGCACTGGGCTACCAGAACGCGGGAACCGTCGAGTTCCTGCTCGAAACCGACGGCCCGCGCGCCGGCAAACACGTGTTCATCGAAATGAACCCGCGCATCCAGGTCGAGCACACGGTGACCGAAGAGATCACCGACATCGACCTCGTCGCCTCGCAGATGCGCGTCGCCGCCGGTGCCACCCTCGACGAGATCGGCCTGCACCAGGAGGACATGCGCATCAAGGGCGCCGCCCTGCAGTGCCGGATCACCACCGAGGATCCCGCGAACTCCTTCCGGCCCGACACCGGCACGATCACCGCCTACCGGTCCGCCGGCGGTGCGGGTGTCCGCCTCGACGGTGGCACCGTCCACGCCGGGGCCGCCGTCAGCCCCCACTTCGACTCGATGCTCGTCAAACTCTCCTGCCGCGGGCGTGACTTCCCGCAGGCCGTCGGCCGCGCCAAGCGGGCCCTCGCCGAGTTCCGCATCCGCGGTGTGTCATCGAACATCGGGTTCCTCCAGGCCGTCCTCGACGATCCCTCGTTCGTCGCCGGCGACCTGTCCACCTCGTTCATCGAAGAGCGCCCGCAGCTGCTCGACGCTCGTGTCAGCGCCGACCGCGGTTCGAAGCTGCTCGACTACCTCGCCGACGTCACGGTCAATCGCCCGAACGGCGAGCCCGGGCTGCGCATCCGCCCCGGCGACAAGCTTCCCGACATCGACCTGTCGGCGACTCCCGCACCCGGCAGCCGCGACCGCCTCGCCGAGCTCGGCCCCGAGGGATTCGCCCGCGCCCTGCGTGAGCAGACCGCACTGGCAGTGACCGACACGACGTTCCGCGACGCCCACCAGTCCCTGCTCGCCACCCGTGTGCGCACCCGCGACCTGCTGGCCGTGGCCGGACACGTGTCGCGGATGACCCCTGAGCTGCTGAGCATCGAGGCCTGGGGCGGAGCCACTTATGATGTGGCCCTGCGCTTCCTCGGCGAAGACCCCTGGGAGCGTCTCGAATCTCTGCGTGCGGCGGTGCCCAACATCAACCTCCAGATGCTGCTGCGCGGGCGCAACACCGTCGGCTACACCCCGTACCCGACCGAGGTCACCGACGCCTTCGTCGACGAAGCCGCCCGCACCGGCATCGACATCTTCCGCATCTTCGACGCACTCAACGACGTCGAACAGATGCGTCCGGCGATCGAAGCGGTGCGTGCGACGAATTCCTCGCTCGCCGAGGTGGCCCTGTGCTACACCTCGGACATCCTCGATCCGCGTGAGGAGCTCTACACCCTCGACTACTACCTGCGTCTGGCGGGCCAGATCGTCGAGGCCGGTGCCCACGTGCTCGCGATCAAGGATATGGCCGGACTGCTGCGTCCGGCGGCGGCGGTGAAGCTCGTGACCGCACTGCGCGAGAACTTCGACCTGCCCGTCCACGTCCATACACACGACACCGCGGGCGGACAGCTGGCCACTCTGTACGCGGCAGCCGCTGCCGGCGCCGATGCCGTCGACGCCGCCTCGGCGGCCATGGCCGGCACGACCAGCCAGCCGAGCCTCTCGGCCCTCGTCGCCGGTTTCGAGCACACCGAACGCGACACGGGTATCAGCCTCGACGCCGTCAGCGACCTCGAACCCTACTGGGAGTCCGTGCGCAAACTCTACGCACCCTTCGAGTCCGGTCTCGCCGGACCCACCGGTCGCGTCTACCGCCACGAGATCCCCGGCGGACAGCTGTCGAACCTGCGTCAGCAGGCCGTCGCCCTCGGTCTGGGGGAGCGGTTCGAAGACATCGAGCACATGTACGCTGCCGCCGATTCGATCCTCGGCCACCTCGTCAAGGTCACCCCCTCGTCGAAGGTCGTCGGCGACCTCGCGCTCCACCTCGTCGGAGCCGGTGTCTCACCGGAGGAGTTCGCGGAGAACCCGGATAAATTCGACATCCCGGACTCGGTCATCGGCTTCCTGAGCGGCGACCTCGGTGACCCTCCGGGCGGATGGCCCGAGCCGTTCCGGACCAAGGCCCTGGCCGGACGCTCGCCCAAACCGCTGACCGAACACCTCGAACCCGAGGACGCGGCCGCACTGGAGACCCCGGGCCGGGAGCGCAAGGACAAGCTCAACGAGCTTCTGTTCCCCGGACCGACGAAGGAATTCGAGTCGATGCGCTCGAACTACGGAGACCTCTCCGTGGTCGAGACCTCCGAATACCTCTACGGCCTCACCGCCGGAGAGGAACACGCGGTCGAACTGTCCAAGGGCAAGAACCTGCTCATCGGAGTCCAAGCCGTCGGCGGCACCGACGAACGCGGCATGCGTTCGGTGATGTTCACCCTCAACGGACAGCTGCGCCCGCTGCAGGTGCGCGACCGCTCCGTCGAGAGCGAAGTCAAGACCGCAGAGAAGGCCGATCCGAACAACCGCGGCCATGTCGGCAGTCCCTTCGCCGGCGTCGTGACCATGCAGGTCCATGAGGGGGACAGGGTCGCGGCCGGCGACACCGTCGCCACGATCGAAGCGATGAAGATGGAAGCGACGATCACCACGCAGACGGCCGGCACCGTGTCCCGGGTGGCCATCTCCGATGTCCAGCAGCTCGAAGGCGGCGACCTCGTCGTGGTGATCGATGCCTGAGCGCGATATCCGGCTGTGGGGCGATCCCGTCCTCCGCAGCCGCTGCGAAGCGGTGACGGTCTTCGACGACAGCGTCGAAGCTCTCGCGGTCGACCTCGTCGACACGGCACGGCCGGAGGGCCGTGCCGCCGTCGCGGCCCCACAGATCGGTGTGGGGCTGCGCGCCTTCGGCTACGACCTCGACGGACGCACCGGTTATGTCATCAACCCGGAGATCGTCGAAGTCGGGGGAGAGCTGCGCGACATCGAAGAGGGCTGCCTGTCGGTCCCCGGACTGTTCTTCCCCACCCCACGCTACGAATTCGCCAGAGTGCGCGGGGTGGATGCGCAGAACCGTCCGGTCGAGATCGAGGGCCGCGAGGTGTTCGCCCAGATGCTCCAGCACGAAGTCGGCCACCTCGACGGCCAGGTCTACATCCAGACCCTGCCCACCGAGCGCCGCCGCGAGGCGATGAAGGCGATCCGGTCGGCCGATTGGTTCCTCAGCCGCAACGCCTGATCGACGCATCGTCCCGACCGCACCTCGAACGGTCCCCGATCATCAACTATGAACAAAGAAGGAGACGCCAGTGAATATTCAGCGCACAGCAGTCATCGGCAGCGGGCTCATGGGAGCAGGTATCGCCGAGGTGCTCGCGAAGTCCGGGCTCGACGTGATCGTCCGTGAGATCAACGAAGAGGCGTCCGCCGCAGGACGCGCCCGGATCGAGAAGTCGCTCGGCCGTGCCGTGGAGAAGGGCAAGCTCGACGAGAAGGCCCGAGACGAAGCCCTGGGCCGTCTGCGGTTCACCACTGACATCGCCGAACTCGCCGATCGTCAGCTCGTCATCGAAGCCGCCAGCGAGAACGAGGAGATCAAGAAGTCGATCTTCGCCGAACTCGATGGAGTCGTCACCGACCCCGAGGCGATTCTCGCCTCGAACACATCCTCGATGCCGATCGTCCGCTTCGCCCAGTCGACCGCGCGTCCCGAACGCGTGCTCGGTGTGCACTTCTTCAACCCGGCTCCCGTGCAGCCGCTGGTTGAGATCGTGTCCTCCGTGCTCACCGCCGATGATGTCCGTGACACCGTGACCTCGTTCGTCGCCGATGTGCTCGGGAAGAACCCGATCCAGGCCGAGGACCGTCCCGGCTTCATCGTCAACGCGCTGCTCATCCCGTACCTCTTGGGCGCCATCCGGATGCTCGAGTCCGGGTTCGCGACGAAGGAGGACATCGACGCGGGGATGGTCGGCGGCTGCGCCCACCCGATGGGTCCGATCAAGCTCACCGACCTCGTCGGGCTCGATACGTGCCTGTACGCGGCGCAGAGCATCTTCGAAGAGACCGGTGACCCGGCGGCGAAGCCGCCCGTGCTGCTCTCACGCATGGTCGACGCCGGTCTGCTCGGTGTGAAGTCCGGACGCGGCTTCTACGAATACTGAGCCTGCGCGGCCGTGGAGGCGCCTGCACCGAGCTTCTCGGTTCGGGCCTCGCGCACAGAGACTCGCACACAGAGAAGGAGGGCCGCTGCGAACCGATGGGTTCGCAGCGGCCCTCCTCTCTGCTCGTCCGAGCCCGTGGTGTGCGTCGGACTCCGATCGAATGGGCTCAGCCGACCTTGAGCTTCTCGAAACTCGCCAGGCGCACGCAGGCGACGAGACCCTGGGCGGCGAGCTCCACCTCCTCGAGGGTCGGCATCGTCGGGGCGATGCGGATGATGCTGTTGCTCGGATCCAGCCCATAGGGGTGGGTGGCCCCGGCCGGAGTCAGCTTCACTCCGGCCTCGACGGCGAGCTTGACGACCCGGTCGGCGATGCCGTCCATCGTCGTCAGCGTGATGAAGTACCCGCCCTCGGGGGAGGTCCACCGAGCGAGGTCATCGGGTCCGAGCCCGTCTCCGAGGGCCTTGAGCACGGCGTCGAACTTCGGTGCGATGATCTCAGCGTGTCTGCGCATATGCGCCTCGACACCGGCGGAGTCGGTGAAGAAGCGGACGTGGCGCAGCTGGTTGATCTTGTCCGGGCCGATCGCGACCTTGCCGAGGTTCGCGGTCATCCAGCCGACGGTGGCGGGTCCTCCGCCGAAGAACGAGACACCGGCACCGGCATGGGTGACCTTCGAGGTGGAGGCGAAGATCCACGCACGTTCGGGGTGTCCGGTCTCGGCGCACAGGCTGAGGATGTCGACGTTGTCCGGATGGTCCTCCCGCAGATGGTGCAGCGCATAGGCGTTGTCCCACAGCAGCGCGAAATCCGGGGCAGCGGCCGGCATCTGCGCCAGCTCGCGGGCGCGTTTGTCCGTGATGGTGATTCCGGTGGGGTTCGAATACATCGGCACCACCCACATCCCCTTGACTGCGGGGTCCTCGGCCAGACGCTGTGCCTCGGCGAGGTCAGGACCCTCATCGTCCATGGGAATCGACAGCAGCTCGAATCCGAGTGATTCGGCCAGCGTGAAGTGCCGGTCATAGCCGGGCACGGGACACAGCAGCTTATGCGGTCCCTGACCCCATGGACGATCGTCGACGGCGGTTCCGTGCAGGAGCGCGAACGTCAGGGCCTGGGTCATGAACGTCAGCGAGGCATTGCCGCCGGCCAGCAGCTGAGCGGCCGGGACTTTGAGCAGCGGTGCGAAGATCTCGCGCAGTTCGATGAGCCCCTCCGCGCCGCCGTAGTTGCGGGTGTCGACCCCGCTGGGCGTGAACACATCGTCACCGGAGACCATGGTGAGCAGATCGGCTGCGAGATCGAGCTGTGCGGGAGCGGGCTTGCCGCGGGTGATGTCGAGCTTGAGTCCACGGGAAGCGAATTCCTCGTACGCGGCGGACGCCTCATCGAGGCGTGATTGCAGATCGGACGGTGAGGACATGAGGGCTCCTTCGAGCTGGGATCGGGCCGGTGCCTCCATCCTAACGACCCCGCCCGGCGCGGTGGACTATCGACCCAGTTCTGAGCGGCAAGGATAGAGTTGTGCACAGCGGTGACGTCGAGCGCCGAAACCGATGAGTCGAAAGGCGGACACGATGGTGCGACCACGGGCGCGGGCCTCACACGGGCGCGGTTTCGGTGCCCAGGCCGAGATCTACGAGGAGGTCCGTCCCGGCTATCCCGGGTCCGCTGTCGATCTCGCCCTCACCGGCCGGACACACGGCTGGGCCGGTCTGCGGGTGTGCGATCTCGGCGCGGGAACGGGAATTCTCAGCCGAGAGCTGCTCGAACGCGGAAGCGAGGTCACTGCCGTCGACCCCGACACGGTGGCACTCGAGAGCAATCGAGCACCCAGTCGGGTCGGTACGGCCGAAGCGACGGGACTGGAAGCAGGCAGCGTCGACCTCGTCACCGTCGCGCAGGCCTGGCATTGGTTCGACGAGGCGGCCGCGGCCGCCGAGATCGCTCGGATCCTCGTGCCCGGCGGCAGGCTGCTCATCCTCATCAACCAGCTCGACGTGCGCGTCGACTGGGTGCTTCGTCTGAGCCGGATCATGCATGCCGGTGACGTCTACCGTCCGCAGTATCGTCCGCAGCCGGGTGCTGGGCTCGAACTCATCGCCGATCGGCTCGTCGAGTTCACGACCCCACTCGACGTCGACGGCATCGTCGACCTCGCTCGCACCCGCTCCTATTGGCTGCGATCGAACGAAGCGACCCGCACCCGGGTGGAGACGAATCTGCGCGGATACTTCCGCGACGAACATCCGGTCTCAGGCACCGTGGATGTCCCGTACATGTGTCTGGCCTACCTGCTCGAGCTGTCATGAGCGCGGTGCTGTCTGGAAGGGCAGGAGTGTCCGACAACGACGAACGGCGGGCCGCACCCGAGGTGCGGCCCGCCGTGTCGGATCTGCCGGTCGATCAGTCGGCAGAGCCGCCGGTCGCGGTGTCAGCGGCCGGTCCGCCGTCGGTCGATGTCGATTCGACGACCTCGGCGCTGCCGGACGCGGAGGTGTGGGACACGGTGATCTTCCGGGGGCGGGCCTCCTCGGCGACGGGGATCGTCAGGGTGAGCACGCCGTCGCTGTAGTCGGCGCGGATGCGGTCGAGTGCCACGCGGTTGCCGAGCGTGAGCTGGCGCGCGTAGGTGCCGTTCGTCCGTTCCCGGGTCAGCCACTTCACGTCCTTGTCCGCGACCTCGGATTCGCGGCGTGCGCGAACCGTGAGCGTGCGGTCCTCGACATCGACATCGATGCTGCTCGGGTCGACGCCGGGCATGTCGATGCGGGCGATGAAGACCTCGCCGTCGCGGTAGAGATCCATGGGCAGGGTCGTTGAGTTCGGGGTGCGAGTGACCTCGGAGAAGAAGCGGTCGAGGTCACGGATGGGATCGAATCGTGTAGCCATGTGCGTCCTTTCGTTCGGTTGCTCTATTGAGTCAAACACACTCAACTTTGAAATGATTCCGAACTCATGAAACTCACAGTTCTGCGAGTCCGGTTCGGGTGCTGCGTGACCGGCCCGCCGTCACCGTGCTCATCGCTGAGGCGGTCCTTCGCGGAGTCGTTCCTTCCGGTGCGCTGGCCAGCGAGCCGAGGGCTCTGGTTTCGTCTCCGACGATGACGAAGGGCGGCCGATTCACTGGGAATCGACCGCCCTTCGTCACTGCGGGCGCAGCGGGCTCAACCGTCGTGAGTTCCGATCACTCGCCGTCGGCGGTGATGTCGGGGTGACGCGATCCGAGTTCGGAATCGATGCGCAGCACGCCCGAGCCGTCTTCGCCGACGCGCTCGAGGCGGCCGATGATCTCGGAGATGCTCGACTCCTCCTCGACCTGCTCGTCGATGAACCAGTGCAGCAGCGGCAGGACGTCGAGGTCGGTTTCGGCCTGAGCGGTGCGGTAGAGGTTGCGGATGGATTCGGAGACCTTCTCCTCATGGGCCAGTGCGGCCTTGAAGAAGTCGATCGGCTGCGAGCCGGAGACCTTCGGAGCAGCGATATCGCCGATCTGAGGAGCGAATCCGCGGTCGAGGCAGTGCTGAGTGAACTTGGCGGCGTGAACCTGCTCTTCCTCGGACTGGGCGCGCATCCAGCGAGTCATTCCGGGGAGGTCGAGGTCGTCGAGCTGAATCGACAGCTGCAGGTAGACCAGCGAGGCCTCGAGTTCGAGGGTGACCTGCTCGTTGAGGACCTTCTGCATGGCGGGGCTCAGGTGCATCTGTTACTCCTTTGCGATTCTCAAGCGGATCGATTCCGCCTGTACAAGAATATAGTGACACCTTTTCTAGAACCGTTCCAGTGTGGAAAGGCTCGGCAAACTCCACGCAGGTTTGCCAAACCTCTCCGCACTCGCCCTCAGAGCCGCGGATGTGAAGCGTGGTGCCCGGTGGCGACTTCGAAGGCGTGGGCGATGCGCAGCAGATCGACATCGGCGCCCGGCCTGGCGACGATCTGCACGCCCACCGGCAGTCCCGAAGCGGAGAAGCCCGCAGGGACGGAGATCGCCGGACAGCCCGTGGCCGAGATGAGGCACAGGGACCGCATCCAGTCGAGGTAGTTCTCCAGCTGCACGCCATTGATCTCGGTCGGGTATTCGATGCCCGCGTCGAAGGGCAGCACCTGAGAGGTTGTGAGCACGAGCACGTCATGGTCGGCGAAGTATCGTTCGACTTCGCTGTGCAGACGCGCACGGGCCGCCTCCGCCGAGGCCACCTCGGCGCCGGTGAGATCGAGCCCCATGCGGATGTTCCAGCGGACCGAGGCCTTGACCTGGTCGGTATGGGCCGCAGCCAGCCGCCCCCAGGATCCGACGAAGTCCAGCGCGCGGCGGACACCGAAGACTTCATCGGCGTCGCGCAGGTCGGGAATCGTGTCGTCGACGTCCGCACCGAGATCGGTGAAGACGCCGGCACTGTCAGCAACGATCCGGGCCACCTCCTCGGCGACCGGGAAGAGCCCGCCGAGATCCGGGGAGAACCCGACCCTGACTCCGGTGAGGTCGGGGGAGTGGGAAGCGCCGAGAGCGAACTGAGGAAGGTCGAACACGCTGCCGGGCTCCGGACAGGACCGAGGGCACAGCGGATCGGGGCCGGCGGCCACGGACATGAGCAGAGCGACGTCGGAGACCGTGCGGGCCATGAAGCCGCCCTGAGCCAGCCACGCATACGGATCGGCCGGAGGTATGTGCGGGATGCGACCGTTGCTCGGCCTCATCCCCACGACATTGTTGAACGAGGCCGGGGAGCGCAGCGAACCGCCCATGTCCGAACCGTCGCCGGACGCTTGGATGCCGGCGGCCAGCACCGCTCCCACCCCTCCGGAGGACCCTGACGCCGACTTCGTCGGATCATAGGGATTCACGGTCGTACCGAACACCGGGTTGAACGTGTGCGAACCGGCGGCGAACTCAGGCACATTCGTCTTGCCCGTCGTTGTGATCCCTGCCCGCTTGAGCCGGGCGATGATGAGCGAGTCGGACTCGGGCACACGGGCGGCCATGAGCGGTGAGCCCCAGGTCGTGCGCATCCCGGCCGTGTCATGCGTGTCCTTGTGCGTCATCGGCACCCCGTGAAGGGCCCCGAGACTCTCCCCACGCGCCGCAGCCGCATCCGCCGCCTCCGCCTGGATGAGAGCCGCCTCGTCATCGCGGGTGACGACCGCGTTGAGGATCGGATTGACCGCATCGATGCGCTCAAGGTGGGCCTCCAGCGCCTCGCGAGCCGAGATCTCCTTGGCAGCGATCCGGGCGGCGAGCTCCCGGGTCGACCACCACAGCGATTCCTCACTCATCGGATCACCGTCCGACCTTGCTCAGCACCGCCGACAGCGCGGCGCGGATGCCCGTTTCCAATGTGGTCTCGACGTCGTCGGGGGCGAAGAACGGGGAGTGGTTGCCGGCCGGGGCTTCGGAGCCGGAGAACTTGGCGGGGGAGTAGCCGCCGAAGAACCAATACACGTACGGGACTCCGATGTCGTCGCCGAAGGCACCGACATCCTCGCTGCCGGTGGCCGGCTTCTGGAGGTGGATCTGTTCGGCTCCCAGCTCGGCACCGACATGCTCGAGGAAGCCTGCCGTCTCCTCCGGGTCGTTGAAGCAGCGGGGGAACCCGTACATCTCCTCGATCTCGGGCTCCGGAGCACCGGATGCCAGCGCCTCGGCGAGGATGATGCGTCGGACTCGGTCGAGGACGACCTCACGGACCTCCTCGGTGAAGGTGCGGATATTGAGTTTGAACTCCGCGGAATCCGGAATGATGTTCTCCTTGAGCCCGCCGTGGAACGTGCCGACGGTCACGACCGCCATGTCGTTGCCGGCGATCTCACGGGAGACGACCGACTGCAGACGGGTGATCATGTAGGCGCCGAGCACGATGGGATCGATGGCGCTCTCCGGCTGTGAGCCGTGGGCCTGCTTGCCCTTGACCGTCACGCGCAGACAGTCGGACATCGCCATCGCGGTGCCCTTGCTGACGTAGATGTGTCCGGCAGGAACGGGCCACACGTGCTGACCGTAGATGACCTCGGGGCGCACGATCCGGTCCCAAAGTCCGTCGTCGAGCATGGCGCGGGCCCCCTGACCGGTCTCCTCACCGGGCTGGAAGAGCATGACCACACTGCCGGACCACAGATCCTTGTGCTCAACGAGGTATTTCGCGAGGTAGAGCCCGACGGTGATGTGGGTGTCATGGCCGCAGCCGTGCATGACCTGCGTCGTCGTGCCGTCGGGCAGGGTGCCTTCGGCGGTGGAGGCGTAGTCGAGTCCGGTGTCCTCGGCGATCGGCAGTCCGTCGGTGTCCGCACGGTAGCCGACCACCGGTCCGCTGCCGTTCTCGATGACGGCGACGACTCCTGTGCCGCCGAAGCGGTGCGTGGTCAGTCCCATCGCCGTGAGTCGGGAGTCGATCTCTGCTGCGGTGCGGGTCTCCTGCATCGACAGTTCGGGGGTGCGGTGGAAGTCCTTGTAGTCCGCGACGATCTGGCCGAGGTCGGCCGTGAGTGACTGGCGGAGTACGGGGTTGAGAGACATGGTGTCCTTTCTGAACCGGTCTTCTGCCATCTTGGCAGGTGTCTGCGGTTTCGTCTTCGGTGTTCGGGGTCCGGACCTCAGTTGATGCCCACGGTGTCTCCACCGCTTCTCGTGTCCGTGACCTTCTTGTTGCGTGTGAACCACGTGATGAGGATGGTGAGGAAGACGACGATGGCGACGTCGCCGGGAGCCAGCACCGGCACCAGCGGTATGAGCACGAGGATGACCAGAGCCGCCAATCCGAGGGCGATGAGCGTCGATTTCACCTGCCGGAGGGAGGCGATGAGCTGAACGGTGACGCCGCCGAGGATGGCCGGGAGGATATAGAGCTTGGCCACGAGCGTGATCGGTGCGGGAATGAGGGCGACGAGCCAGGTTCCGAGGATGCCGACGAAGATGACCATCGAGGCCACGTGGATGATCGCGGCACCGCAGATGGCCATGGTGGCCGCGTACTCGCCCTTGCGGGTGCCCGGCTTCGCGCCGATCGTGTCCTGCGCGACGATGGCCGAGGGCAGCAGCTTGTTCGACACGTTGCCGATCATGAAGGCCTGATACATACCGGCCGGGCCGAGGATGGGGAAGTAGGTGAGCGGTTCCACGATGTAGAAGACGCCGTAGACGGCGAAGACCGCGAGGAATCCCTTGAGGATGTTTCCGAAGTCGACGTTCGCGTCGGCGACGAAGAGGAGATAGAACGGCACCGAGGTGGCGATGAGGAAGCCGATGAAGAGCGTGATCGAGCCCCAGCGAGTCGTGGTGCGTTCGAAGGCCGCGTGCGAAGGCGAAGTGATGATCGATGACATGATGTGCTCCTCAGGCTTCGGGCAGGCCGAGACCGGCATAGTGGGCGAAGTAGGCGGCGACGAGGCCGACGAGCAGGGAGATTCCCAGCCCCCATTCCTTGAGCCAGTTCGCTTTGAGCACCTTGGCCAGGAACAGGCAGATGCTCATCACGACGGCCGAGACGATGACGGCGATGACATGAGTGGGCGATTTCGGGATCTCGCGGAAGGTCAGTGCCGCGAAGGCCGCGAGCAGTGCGGCACCGGGGATGATCGACATCAGCGCCGGGTTGACCTTCTCGAGCTTGTGGGTGCTGCGCTTGAAGATCGGAGTGAGGATGAGGGTGGAGATCATCCATCCGGCACCCGAGAGGCTCATCGCCATGAGCGCGACGATGAAGACACCGCGAGTGAAGGTTTCGTCACCGAGGTTCGCGCCCATCGTGCCGGCGGCCAGCGAGGCCGACGCCACCTCGGTGGCCGCCGAGCCGATGAGGCCGACGCGGACGATGACCGGGGGAGTGCCGAACAGCGGCAGAAGGGCGATGGCCACAAGCACCACGGACAGGGACGGGCCGATCGCGGCCACACCTCCGGCACGGAAGGCAGTGCGCACTTCCCGTTGGCTCATCCCAGCCGATTCCGCGTTCTTCTTCACCGCGGTCATATAGATGAGTGACTGCACGACGACGACTCCCATCACCGCCATCGCCAGGATCCAGAGAATCGGGGCATTCGCAAGGCCGATGTAGTCGGCCGAACCGCTGGCCAGGTGCATGGTCAGCTCCTCACATCATTGTCGAGTTGCAGGGACGCACGACGGCAAGCCTCAGTGGTATACCAAAACGCGTGCGTGGTTTCAACATAACCTGACCGGTTGGTCAGGCACCACAGTTCTGTCGAAAGTTCCCATTAGTCGAGATTGATGTCATCGGTCAGTCTCATCGATTGAATCGATAAGGCCTCAGCGACGGTCAGTGCCTCAGCAACGGAGACGCAGAAGTGCGAGCGACGGGGGAGTGCGGCCCGGAGTTCACCGCTTCTTCTGCGAGATGTGCATCGTGATCTCGGCTGTGACGAACACGGTGCCGTGGGCGTCGATGACGTCGACGGGCACAACGAGGTCGAACTTCTCCTCGCCGAATTCCGGGAGCTCATCGAGGCGCGCGAGGGCGGTGACGGTCGTTGTCGCCTTGGCCTTGTATTCGACGGTCATCCCGGCCGGAATCCATCGATGCGTGGACGGGACTGTCGCCTCGGTCATCATGCCGCCGGCGACCTCAGCCATATTGCAGGCCGCGATCGCGTGATAGGTGCCGAGGTGGTTGTGCACTCCGCGGCGGTTCGGTGCGCTGACCCGGCAGAATCCCGGTCGCAGCTCGTGGATGAGTGGATGGACCGAGCGGAAATAGGGAGCCTTGAAGCAGACGGCCTGAGTGAACAGACGTTTGCCCAGGGGCTTGTCCTGCATCTTCTTCCACAGCGCATAGATCTTCCCGGAGCCGGGAATCGCTGTGATCTGTGCCGAATCGACGGTCATCGTTGAGTCCTTCCGGGCGGCGGTCCAACGTCCAAGGCAAGGAATGGGACTGGTCGTCCGCTGCCGCTGTGAGCTAAGTTACTTTTCAGTAGACTCTAGCAGGCAGGCGGCCTTATGTGCAGTCGGACCATTCGGCCAGCGTGTGGTCGCGTGTGCGCTCGAGCAGTTCGCGGAGCACGACCCGGTCGATGCCTTCCAGGCGGGTGAGATACAGGCATGCCGTGCCGCTGCGGTAGCTGCCCAGACGTGCCATCAGATCAGCCCAGCGGCTCTCGAAGTCACTTGTCAGGTAGATCGTGTGCTGGCGTGCGGCGGGGGAGAAGGCCAGTACCGGCATGGCTCCGCTACGGCCCGACTCGTATGTGTACGTGACTTCGCCGAAGCCGATGATCCGAGAGGCCCAGACGACGGGCTGCTCACCGGAGACATCGCCGAGGAGGTTGATGAGCTCATCGGCCTCGGCGCGACGGAGACCCTGTGCGCGGTCGAGAATTTCTGCGACGGATTCGCCGGTCGGCCGCATGGCCGGTGTCCGCTGGGCCATATCAACTCCCGATTGGTCGTCGGATGCTCGTCCACGTCGGCGGAATCGATTCGTCAGTGTCCACCATAGATGCGGACGCGGGGAGCGGTCCTCTGATCTTAACTTAACATAATGTATATTATCGGCGTTCTACGCAGAGGGCAGCACAACGCGGAACCGGCGTGCCATGCGCGTGTGCAGTGCGGGCGCCTCCGCAAAGACGTCGGAAACGGCAATGGCCGCGAACGACCTGCCTGTCGTTCGCGGCCATGAGCGCTGATCCTCAGTATCGAGCACAGCGCTCAAGACGATTGGATCAGCTGATCTGTGGATGCTGTCAGCCGCCGACGGTGACGTTGCCGCCGAGTCCGACCTTGCCGCTGCCCTTCGAGCCGCCATCGTCCTTCTTGCCGCCTCCATCATCGGCGGCGCCGTTGGACTTCGTCAGCCCGGCCTTCTTGCCGCAGGTCGGCCATGCGCCCGGGCCCTGCTCCTTGAGGACCTTCTGGGCGACGCGGATCTGTTCCTTCTTGCTGTGCTGATCCGCAGTGCCGGAACCGCCGAAGCCGTTCCAAGTCTGCTTGGAGAACTGCAGCCCGCCGTAGTATCCGTTGCCGGTGTTGATGTGCCAATCACCGCCGGATTCGCATTCGGCGACCTTGTCCCAGACGCCCTTATCGGCTGCCTGGGCCGGCTGACCTGCGCTCATGCCGGTCATCCCGGCGGCTGCGACTGCGCCGGCACCGACGAGCAGGGCGACCTTGCGGAAGCTGGTGCTGTAGAGGTTCACTATGTCTTCTCCAAAGTACGACTGCATTTCGGTTTTGTAACCCGGCCGTTACCGAGCCGTTATACACCGTAACGAATGTGCCGGGCAGTGTGAACCCGAAAGCACCGAATCGCCATCCGAATCGCCTCATCAGAGTCTGAACGTGACCTGAGGATCATCGCTCCCTGCGGGCGCGCACCCGGGCGACGGTGCCGCGTCTCCCCCTTATAATCCTCAGCCGCGGACATAGGCAGCCAGGTGCTGTGCGGTCAGGCCCGCTGCGTCGTCGCCGGCGCCGGCGACGAGGTCGGCGGGAGTGCCGGTGGCCACGATGGAACCTCCGTCATGTCCCGCGCCGGGTCCCAGGTCGATGATGTGATCGGCATGAGCCATCACCGCTTGGTGGTGTTCGATGACGATGACCGTGCGACCGGAGTCGACGAGTCCATCGAGAAGGCGGAGGAGTTTCTCCACATCGGCCAGATGCAGGCCCGTCGTCGGCTCATCGAGGACGATCACCTGAGCGGCGTCGGCGGCTTTCGCCGACAGGTGCACCGCCAGTTTGAGCCTTTGTCTCTCTCCCCCGGACAGAGTCGTCAGAGGCTGTCCGAGACTGACATAGCCCAGCCCCACCTCGGCGAGCTTGTCAAGGATCCGCACGACGGCGGGAATGCGCGACTCCCCCGCACCGAAATGCTCAAGCGCAGCGGTCACCGGCAGGTCGAGGACCTGCCGAATGTTGAGCCCGCCGAGTCGGTATTCGAGCACAGCGGCCTGGAACCCCTTGCCCTCGCACTCGTCGCAGGGAGCCGAGACCCCGCCCATGAGCGCCATGTCCGAGTAGATGATGCCGGCGCCGCTGCACACCGGGCACGCCCCTTCGGAGTTGGCACTGAACAGAGCCGGTTTGACGCCATTGGCCTTCGCGAAGGCTCTGCGGACAGGTTCGAGCATTCCCGTATAGGTGGCCGGATTGCTCCGCCGGGACCCCCTGATCGGTGTCTGGTCGATCATCACGACACTCTCACGGGTACGCAGATATCCCTCGACGAGGCTGCTCTTGCCCGATCCGGCGACACCCGTGACCACAGTGAGCACCCCGAGCGGCACGTCGACGTCGACGTCGCGGAGATTGTGCAGTGCCGCGGACCGGATCTCGAGGGCCCCGGTCGGCTTCCGCACCGTGTCCTTGAGCGCCACCGTATAGCCGAGGTGGCGACCGGTGAGCGTGTCGGACTCCCGCAGTGCCTCGACGGTGCCGGTGAAGGTGACCTCTCCCCCGGCGCTGCCCGCTCCGGGACCGAGGTCGACGATGTGATCGGCGATGCCGATGGTCTCGGGTTTGTGTTCGACGACGAGGACGGTATTGCCCTTGTCTCGCAGGGCCAGGAGGAGTTCGTTCATGGCCTGGATATCGTGCGGGTGCAGACCGATCGTCGGTTCGTCGAAGACATACGTGACATCGGTCAGAGCGGAGCCGAGATGGCGGACGAGCTTGATCCGCTGCGCCTCTCCCCCGGACAGTGATCCGGCCGAGCGCTCGAGCGAGAGATAGCCCAGGCCGATGTCGTCGAAGGCCTGCACATCGGCACGCAGCGAGTCGGCCAGCGCGAAGGCGGGACCGGCCTCGACGCGAGCGAGCCACGCGGTGATATCCGAGATCTGCATGGCACAGACCTCGGCGATGGACTTCCCCGCCAGCTTCGATGACCGGGCCGCGGCGTTGAGTCGGGTGCCCGCACATTCGGGGCACACCGTGAACACGACGGCACGGTCGACGAATTCGCGGATGTGCTTCTGCATGGCATCGCGGTCCTTGGACAGGAACGACCGGCGGATGCGCGGAATGAGCCCGTCGAAGGTGAAGTTCGTGCCGTTGATCCTCACCTTCTCGCCTTCGGCGTGAAGGAGGTGGTGCCGTTCCCTTTCGTCGTAGTCGGCGACCGGCTTCTTCGGGTCGAAGAACCCGGATTCGGAGAACATCCTCACCGACCATCCTCCGGGTTTGTATCCCGGGATCGTGATGGCTCCGTCGTCGAGCGATCGAGTCTCATCGACCACCTCGGCGATGGCGATGTCCGTGGCGGTGCCCATGCCTTCGCAGTGCGGACACATTCCACCGTTGACGGAGAACGACTTCCTCTCGACCTGTGTGCCCTCGCCTCTGTCGATCGTCACCGCGCCCTTGCCGCTGACGGTGGCGACGTTGAAGGAATAGGCATTCATTGATCCGAGGTTCGGTTCGGCGAGTCTTGCGAAGAGAGTGCGCAGCTTCGCGTTGATGTCCGAGACGGTGCCCACCGTCGAGCGCGGGTTCGCTCCGATCCGTTCCTGGTCGACGAGGATGGCCGTCGTCAGTCCTTCGAGCATGTCGACCTCGGGGCGGACCATCGCCGGCATGAACCCCTGGACGAACGCCGAATAGGTTTCGTTGATCATCCGCTGGGACTCCGCGGCGATGGTGTGGAAGACCAGCGAGCTCTTGCCCGAGCCCGAGACTCCGGTGAACACCGTGAGCCGGCGTTTGGGGATGTCGACGGAGACGTTCTTCAGCGTGTTCTCCCGGGCTCCGCGGACGCGGATGAGGTCATGGCCGTCGGCTGGGTGCATCCGCGTCAGCCTCTCTGCTGGATGCGGATCATGTTCCCGGCCGGATCGCGCACGGCGCAGTCGCGCAGACCATAGGGCTGGTCCATCGGCTCCTGCACGATATCGGCGCCCTTCGCCTCGACCTCGGCGAAGACTGCGTCGACGTCGGCAGCGGCGAGCACGATGGCCGCGTAGCTGCCCTTGGCCATGAGCGCCTCGATGGTCTCGCGTTCGGCTGCGCTGATCGTCGGGTCGGTCACCGGCGGGGTGAGCACGATCGAGGTGTCCGGTTGGTTCTGCGGTCCGACGGTCAGCCATCGCATGCGACCGGAACCGACGTCGAGACGGAGTTCGAACCCGAGCACCTCGCGATAGAAGCGAAGGGATTCCTCGGCGTCGAGGTGTGGAAGGAAACTGGCGTTGATCGAGATATTCATGACAGCAATCGTAGACCGCTCAGCGTGGTCGGACTTCTCGATTCCTGACCGGTCTCAGAGCGTTCTTCACCACGATCGTCGGCAATCGGTGCTCACCGGCGGCGACTCCGTTGCGGTACTGGCTCGGTGAGAGCCCGACGAGTTCGCTGAACCGGGTGCTGAAGGTGCCCAGAGAGGAGAAGCCGACGGTGAAGCAGATATCCGTGATCGACAGGTCCTCGCGGCGGATGAGTGCCATGGCTCTTTCGATCCTGCGCGTCATGAGATACGAATACGGGGATTCACCGTAGGCGGCCTTGAACTGGCGACTGAGGTGACCCGCCGACATGTGCACACCTGCGGCGAGGGCTTCGACGCTCAAGGGGCGGTCGAATTCGCGGTCGATGCGGTCGCGGACTCGCCGCAGCGCCACAAGCTGCTCGTTCACCCGGTCTCGACTCCCTGCCGCAGCGTGCGCCCGCGGAAGAAGTCCGGATGTCGCAGCGACTGGATGATCATGATGACCACGCCGAGAGCCAGCACCCCGATACCGAGGACGAAGACGAGCCCGATGCCGAACACCGAGGAGCCCGAGCCGTAGTCGGGGTCGAGCGAATCGACCGCGGTGGTGACGAAGATGACGAGCAGGGTCACTCCCCCGATGAGTGGGAACAGGAACCTGAAGAACACGGTGCGCACCGAGTCGATCAGGGTCCGCCGGAAGTACCAGATGCAGGCCAGTCCGGTGATGCCGTAGTAGAAGCAGACCATGAGGCCCAGCGCCGTGATCGTATCCCACAGGGCGTTCTCCGACAGCAGACGCATGACGACGTAGAAGAGGATCGCCGCTCCCGCCGAGGTGACGGTGGCGACCGATGGCGACTTGTACCGGGGCGACACGCGACCGTACTTCTCCGGCAGCGCCCCGTAGTGGCCCATCGCCAGTATCGTGCGTGAGGGCGAGACCATCGTCGCCTGCAGCGAGGACAGGGAACTCGAGAGCACGGCGATCGACACGAGCACCGCGAAGGGTCCCATGACGGGACCGGCGAGAGAGGCGAAGATCGATTCCTGGTTGGCCGGGTTGCCCGCGCCGAGTCCCTCGGTTCCGACTCCAGCGAAGGAGATCACGGCGATGGTGCAGGCGAGGTAGATGATGACGATCGCGATGATCGTGAGCATCGCGGCCCTCCCGGGAGTCTTCTCCGGGTCCTTGGCCTCCTCGTTCATCGTGATCACCGTGTCCCAACCCCAGAACAGGAAGATCGACAGGGACACAGCCGCAGCGACGGTGGAGAAGTCACCGGCCGAGAGCGGATTGAACCAGTCGAGCGAGACGGGGGTCGGGTCGAAGGCCGTGCCGCCGGAGACCTGGACAAGCGCGGCGACGACGAACCAGCCGAGCGCCAGCACCTGGAAGGCCACGAGCCACACCTGCAGCTTCTCGGTGGCCTCGACTCCGCGATAGGACACCCACGCCGCGGCGGCGGTGAGCACGATCGTCACCGGAATGTTGATCCACAGCACGCGGGTGAGATCGGCGATCTGCGGATCGGAGAAGATCTGCGACAGCAGCAGGAACAGGAAGTCGACGGCGACCGCTGCGAGATTCGAGAGCACGAGCACGGTCGCCGCGACGAGTCCCCACCCGCCCATCCAGCCCAGCCAGGGGCCGAAAGCGCGTGTTGCCCAGGTGAAGGTCGTTCCCGAATCGGGCATCGCGGTGTTGAGCTCGCGATAGCCGAAGACGACGAGGAGCATCGGCACGAAGCCGATGAGCAGAACGGCCGGGGTGTGGACGCCGACTTCGGAGATCGTCGGGCCCAGCCCGGAGGTCAGCGTATAGGCGGGGGCGATGCACGAGATGCCGATGACGGCACCCCCGATGGCTCCGACCTTTCCGGCAGACAGGCCCTTCGAACTCAGTCCGCTCGAGTCCGTCGACGGTGACGATTGTGAAGTGCTCATCGGTTCAGGAGATCTCGCCGAGGATCCTCTCGGCGGTGGCGGTGCCGATCCTCACCGCCCCATCGACGTGCTGGTAGCCTTCGGCGGCGATGTCGGAGCTGGCGAAGTGCAGCGGCCCGACGGGATCGTTCTGGAACCGTCCCCAGCGGTGCAGCCCGCCGAGGTCGTAGCTCGTGGCATAGGCTCCGCGGGTCCACTCTTCGGCGCCGAAGTCAGAAAGGTAGAACACGCTCGGGCTCAGTGCTTTCGGCCCGAGGAAATCGGCGAGGGATTCGAGGATGCGGGTGCGTCGGGTCTCCTCGTCGAGGGCCCACATCTCATCGGCGTTGACATCGGAGATGAAGCCGACGAGAGTACCCTGTTCCTCCCCGTGGTTCGTGTTGTCGTAGACCTCCTGGACGAGCTGGGAGGCTCCGAATCCGGTACCGCACAGTCCGGCTTCGCGCCAGAACGGAGTCTCGTAGGTGGCATGGACCTTGATGACGAGCCCCATAGACTGATGCTGGTGGAAGATCTGCTGCAGCCGAGGCAGCGGCGGGTCGTAGCTGATGCGCGAGTACAGGTTCGGCGGGACGGCGACGATCGCCCGAGCGGCTCGGACGTTGAGCTCGTCGGTGGAGACGCGCACGGAGTTCTGCGACCACTCGATGCTGCGTACCGGTTGGTCGAGGCGCACGGTCTCGGCACCGAGTTCGGCAGCGATCTGCACCGACACTGACTGCATGCCGCCGACGACGCGCCTGTCGAGGATGAAATGGTCATCGACGAGGTTCGAGAACGATCCCGCCGAGGCGGCCATGAGGACCGCTTGCAGTGTGGAGAAGGTCGTGGCCGGCTTCGTGAGCATTCCGCCGGCGATGAACAGTCCGATGTTCTCGCAGGCGAGTTCGTCGTCGGACTGCTGCCGCAGCCAATGGTGGAAGGAGATCGAGTCGAGTGCGGCTGCGTCTTCGGCATCCCACGGGGCCTGCGGTCCGATTCGAGCAGCGAGTTCGTCGAGGATGCCGGTGAGGCGTTCCATCTCCGCCTGCGTCGACTCCCCCACCGGGAACATCTCACCGCTGTAGACCGTGCGGGTTCCGTCCGGGGAGATGTAGACGCTGTCGCCCTCCCGGTACCGGGGATAGGTGTCCTTGCCGAGTTCGTCGACGAGGGTGAGCAGAGCGGTCTGGTCCGGTGAGATCCACTGTCCACCGAGTTCGTACATCTGGCCGTCGATGTGCTCGGTCCACGTGCGGCCGCCGACGCGGTCGCGGGCTTCGAGGACGATGACGCTGCGGCCCGCCCTGTGCAGGCGGCGGGCGGCGCTCAGGCCGGAAGGGCCCGCTCCGATGATGACGACGTCACAGGACTCTTCCGACATGGCGATCTCCTCCGAGGGGCTGGGTTGGTCTCAGACTAACCAGCCTCCACCCCGATTCCAAAGCGGATGAGAGCCGGTGCGGATTCCGCATGGCCGGACGAGTGACGGCCGGAACGGGCGAGGACGCGGGACGCGGCGCCGAGGCGGACGGAGCTCGACGGTCGCAGAGTTTTTCGGTCGCGCATGCGGTCACGGATTCCGCAGAATTCGCGGATTCTGCAGATTCGTCACCGCCGCGGTCCCGGAGACCGGGCCGCGGCGGTGACGAATCTCAGCTGATGCTGGGCGCCTGGGTCACTGGACTTCGTACTTGCCGTTGATCTGTCCTGCACCGACGCCGCCGACGGCTTCCATCGCGGCCTTCGACAGGTCGAAGCAGCGGTTGCCGTGATAGGGGCCGCGGTCATTGACGCGCACGGTCACGGACTTGCCGTTGGCCGTGTTCGTGATCTTCACCTTCGAACCGAAGGGCAGGGACTTGTGAGCGGCGGTGAGCTTGTTCGTATCGAAGCTCTCGCCGTTGGCTGTCTGCTTGCCGTCGAAGCCGTCGCCGCCGCCGTAATAGGACATCGGGCAGCTTCCGGACTGGCCGCCCGACTTGCCGGACGTCGACGGCCCGTCGTTCTCGTCGGACGCGGTCCCGCCTGCCGAACCCGAAGACTTCTCGTCGGACTTCTCGCCCCCAGTCGAGGAAGGTGCGGGGCTGGGAGTCTCGACCTTCGTTTCGATCGTGACCTCTGAGGGCTTCTCCTTGGCCTGTTTCTTCGCCTTGGCGAGGGATTCGTCTGTCGCCTGCGTCGGCTCGGCGGCGGAGACGGCAGGGGCTTCGGCGACGACCTGATCATTCGGCGCCGTGTCCTCGGGAACCATGGCCAGGCTCGAAGCCACGACCGCGGCCGTCGCCGCGGTGGGAACGATGAACGCTGACAGCACAGGGCGAGTGCGCACGGCGGCAAGCACGCCTCCGGCGGTGTTCTCGCTGCGTGTCGGCGCATGGCGGCCGGCCTTCTTCTTCGCCGTCAGTGCAGAGAAGAGCGAGCCGCTCGCCTTGGTGCTTGGTGCTGAGTGTCTGCCCACAGTGATGTTCCTCGTCGTCAGAGAGTTTCTCGGCAACTCGGAGATATGCAGGGGGAAGTCCTCGTCGCAGCGGTGCACGCGAGGAAAGACTCCAAGTTATCGGATTGTTACCTGAGGCTCAGTCTAATTAAGGAACTGTTACAAATGCAATGTGGCACGCCCGAACGGCGTGCCACACAGGTGAGAGTCTGCCCACCCGATGAATCACTCGGACTTGCGGGTCACGAACTTGCGAGCTCCTGCCGCCCCCGAAGTCACTCTCTCCTGTGCCTTGTCGAAAGCCTGTTCGACCTTCCCGCTGCGCACTGCATCGTCAATGGCGTGCGACAGCGATCCGAGGGCCTTGTTGACGCCGTTCTCGGTGGCTTCGATGAGGCGTGAGGTCGATGCGGCTTCGCGCACGGTCTTCACTCCGCTGCTCGCCGCGGTGTAGGCACGACCCGCGGCACGGCGGGCCCGTTCGCTCGGTGTCTTCGCGGTGGAGTCGATGACGAAGTCGGGTTCGATGGGTTCGCGGTGTGAGCTCATGTCTCCATCCTTGATGACGCTCGGGCCGAAATCAACACCGGACTAGGATTGGACCATGAATTCTCAGCCCGAGGCCACCGCAGGCCCAGAGATCATCGCGCACCGAGGCGGCCTGTGGCCGGGAATGAGCGAGAACACCCTCGAGGCGTTCACGGCTGCGGCGGACGCGGGAGTGCATTGGATGGAGACCGACGTCCACGCATCGGCCGACGGGGTCCTCTTCGCCGCACACGACGCCGACCTGACGCGCATCGCCGGTCGCCCTCAGGCCATCCGCGAACTCAACGCGGCCGAGCTCGATGCGATCGAACTCAGCGCCGGCGGCCGCCTCCCCCGCCTCGATGCACTGCTGCAGGCGCTGCCGACCGTCGAATGGAACATCGATGTCAAAGCCGAACACAGCATCGGACCGATGATCCGCTTCGTCCACAATCTCGGTGCCTCAGAACAGATCCGGCTCGCCTCCTTCGACTCCGGCACCCTGCGACGGCTGCGCACCGCCATGCCCGGAGTGCGCACTTCGACGGGGACGACCGAGACGGCGCTCTTCGCCCTCGGTCGTCTGCCGGGGCTGCCCGCTCGCGGTCTGCTGCCCTCGGTGCCGGAGATCGACGCCCTCCAGGTGCCCGAACGGTTCAGGGGTGTGCCCGTGGTCACCGCGGACTTCGTCGACCGTGCTCATCGTGAGGGCCTGCTCGTCCACGTGTGGACAGTGAATGAGGCGGAGAGGATGCAGGCGCTGTTCGACCTCGGAGTCGACGGCATCGTCACCGATGACGTCGCCACGGGCCTTGACGTGCTCAACCGTCAGCGGCCCCGGAGGCACAGGGGCATGGGGGAATAGACGGACACGGTAGACTGTTACATTGCGTCCAAGGTGAGCACCCGAGTCGGAAGGTCTTAGATATGAGCGAACGCAGTCTCCGCGGAACCCAGTTGGGCTCGCGCAGCCTCGAAACCGAAGAAGGCGTCGAGCCGGCACCGCGTCAGATGGTCGAGTTCGAATGCGAGGACGGAACCCGTTTCAAGGTGCCCTTCTCAATCGAAGCCGAAGTCCCGTCGACATGGGACTCGGGAATCCACGGCATCGGCGTGCGGGTCGGAGTCAATGAGCCCGACGGTGAGCCGGTCAAGCACGTGCGCTCCCACTGGGACATGCTGCTCGAGCGTCGGTCGTTCGACGAACTCCAGCTGCTCCTCGACGAGCGTCTGGCGATCCGTCGCGGAGAGGTTCCGGCGCAGAGCTGAGTCCTCTCTGCGGAGGCAGAACTCGTAGAACAGACACCTGAAGGGGGTGCAGGCCGAGGCCTGCACCCCCTTCAGGCATTTCCCCTCACTGCGCGCGAAGGAGCGATGTGCTCAGGCCGGCTCGGCGCGTTGTGACCTGTCGCCGCCCAGCAGCCGGCGCAGCTGCCTGCGGCGTCGATCCAGGCCCCATCCTGCGACCTTCGTGAAGGCCTCGGAGATGATCGAGCCGCTCATCTTCGACTCACCGAGCTCGCGCTCGACGAAGACGATGGGAACTTCGGCGACCCGGAAGCCGGCTTCGACGGTGCGATAGGTCATGTCGATCTGGAAGCAGTATCCCTGTGATTGCACGCCCGAGAGATCGAGCGCTTCGAGCACTTCGCGAGAGTAGGCGCGGAAGCCTGCGGTCGCATCCTTCACGCCCAGCCCGATGACGGCATTGACGTAGACGTTGGCTCCGCGAGACAGGAAGTATCGCGACTTCGGCCAGTCGACGATCGCGCCTCCTGGCACCCACCGGGATCCGATGACGAGATCGGCCGCTCCCGAACGCGCGACGGAGAGCAGCTGTTCGAGGTCGAGAGGACGGTGCGAGCCGTCGGCGTCGAATTCGCAGATGATGTCGTAATCGCGCTCCAGAGCCCATTCGAATCCGGCGATATAGGCCATGCCGAGCCCGGCCTTCTCGCTGCGGTGCAGGACATTGATGCGCGGGTCCGACGCTGCCTGCTCTGCGGCCCACTCCCCCGTGCCGTCGGGTGAACCGTCATCGACGATGAGGACATCGATCTGTGGCTGCTGTTCGAACAGTCCGGAGAGAGTCACCGGCAGGGCGAGACGTTCGTTGAAGGTCGGAATGACGACGAGAATCTTAGAAGGCACGGACTCCACGATACGCGTTCGGCATCGGCGACAATGAGTCGACACCCCCGCCTTCGGACCACGCCGCTGCTGCGGCGAGTTATCTAATGACGGGAGTGCCGACTCCATCCCGCATGCGGCGGAATGTTCATCACGAATCTAGTTGTCGGCGCTGACTTTGCAAAATCGATCTGACCAGGGCCGATGACCAAAACCCCAGGTCAAAGGGGTGAAGCAGGGTGAAAAAGTCTGGATTCCTCGGCGTGTCGACTCGACACGCCGACCCCGGCGCCGGTTCAGAGGGCGACTCGTGTGGGCAGAGCCACGTCCGCGGCCAGCTCCGGCAGACCCGGAGTTCCCGACCGCGGGTCGGTGCTCCAGGCCGCGACACGCGGGTCGGCGACCTGCACGACGAGACGCTCGACCTGCCACCGCACGATATCGGCATCGGCTCCCGGGGCGAGCACGCCCCCTTCGGGGTTGCCAGCGGCCCGATGAGCGAATCGGGTGGCGGCGTTGAACGCGGCGCGGGCGCCGATGCCGTTGTCGCCGACGACGGCATCGCGCACACCGGCCCATGGGGAGGTCTGCGAATGGCAGAACGAGATCTGCGCACCGGCGGCGAGCAGCTGGGCCAGGGGCTGCTCCCGCACGGGATCGACGGTGATGGCGACTCCGCAGCGGCCCAGGGCTTCGACCTGCGCCTCGGACACGGAGAAGTCGAGCCGCAGGCGGTACCCGTACCGCTGTGCGTGTGCCGGGTCGGCCCGCAGCGCCGCGAGCACCTCGCCGAGGCGGTCGTTCGAGTCGATGAGGATGTAGAGGCTGAGCTCCGGCAGGCCCTCCAGGGTGAGGAGCCGTTCGGCGTCGATCGAGGCCCGACCGGCGTCGGCCGCGGTCTCGGTGCCGTCTCCGGTCAGCGTCGGGTAGGCCACGACCGACAGGCCGTCCGGTGCACCGGCGTCGAAGCCGGCGGTCGCCTCGGCGCTGCCGATGGCATGCACATGCGTGAATCCCTGGGTATAGAGCTGTTCGGCGCTCGGCGCCGCCTCGTCGAGGATGAGCCCGGCATGGACGAACCCGGGTGTGAGGAAATCCTCGTTGAGGTCGATCGCCTCGGGGTCCAGAGCCTTGGCCGCCTCATCGGAGCCGATGAACGAGACCTTGCCGTCGGCGCATCCCAGCGCCGTGGCGAACGGGTCGATACTGCTGTAGACATCTCCACCAAAGTACATAGTCACAGCCGACAGGCTACACCGTCGGGGCTGGCGGCTACACCTGTGTCAGGAGCGTCGGGTATCGTCATCGATTGTGAAGCCATTGGTTCTGCTCGATACGCCTGCACTGTACTACCGCGCCTTCTACTCGGTGCCGGACTCGATCGTCAATGACGACGGTCAGCCGGTCAACGCCGTTCGCGGGGTGCTCGACACCGTCGCACAGATGATCCGCCGCTTCGGCTCCGCCCGTGTGGTGGCGACGATGGACGCGGATTGGCGCCCGGCCTTCCGCACCGCGATCATGCCCGAGTACAAGGCGGCGCGGGTCAAGGACGAAGCGGCCGGTACGGAGATTCCGGCGGAACTGGCCGGGCAGCTGCCGATCATGACACGCGTGCTCACGGCTGCCGGAATCCCCATCGCCGAGGTGGACGGGACCGAAGCCGATGATGTCATTGCGACGATGGCGGCCCAGTCGACGACCCCCGTCGTCATCGTCTCTCCCGACCGGGATCTGCTCGCACTGCTCGATGCCGAGACCGAGGTGAGCGTCCTGCGTCCGCGCAAGGGCGGGGAATGGGAAGCCCTCACCCAGGCCGATCTGCCGCATGCCTACGGCGTGCCCGACGGGACTCGCTACCGAGAGCTCGCGGCTCTGCGCGGGGATCCCTCGGACGGGCTGCCCGGCGCCCCGGGCATCGGGGAGAAGACCGCGGCCACGCTGCTGGACAACTTCGGCTCGCTCGACTCGATCGTCAGAGCCGCGAAGGCCGGAGTGAAGACCGGGGGCCTGAGCCCGAAGCGGGCCGCGACCATCATCGAGGTCGAGGACAGTCTGTATAAGACGCTCGAGGTCATGCGCTGCCTCACCGACGTCGATCACGGCATCGACCTGTCCGCGGTGCCGAATCGCTTCGATCGGGCCGGAGTCCTCGCCGCAGCGACAGGACAGAACATCCGCCGTTCCGTGGACAACCTCGTCGCCGCGCTCGAATCCGTCGCCGGCGCCTCCACTGCAGGTGAGGGCGGCACTCCCCCGGTCCCCCTGGCTGTGACTCCCCCGGTCCCCCAGGCTGCGACCGCCCCGGCGCCTGCTCGTGCGACCGGATCGTGGCTGGACTGCCGGCTCGTCGGCTTCGACCTCGAAACGACCGGTGTCGACCCGGCGACGGCCCGCATCGTCACCGCCGCATTCGTCGACTCGGCGACGCAGACGCGCACCTGGTTGGCCGACCCCGGCATGGAGATCCCCGAATCGGCACGCGCCGTCCACGGCATCACCACCGAATACGCCCAGGCCAACGGTGCGCCCGCAGCCCAAGTCGTGACGGAACTGTGCGAGCAGTTCGCTGCCCTCAAGGACGAAGGTGCGGTGGTCGTCGGCCACAACGTCGTCTACGACCTCAGCGTGATGGCCGCCGAGGTGGCCCGGCATCGCCCGGACATCGACTTCGCCGGGATCATCCCGACGATCGTCGACACCTTCGTCGTCGACAAGTACATCGACCCCTACCGCAAGGGCAAACGGACGCTGATCGACACCGCGAGAACCTATCGTGTTCAACTCCTCGACGCGCACGATGCGGCCGCCGACGCGCTGGCAGCACTGGACATTTCCCGAGCATTGGCCGAAAAGTCCACGGAAATCGCGGGGCTGAGCAGCCACGCGATCATGAGCGCACAGGCCGAGTGGAAGCGCTCACAGGCCGCAGGACTCCAGGCCTGGCTGCGGAAGAAGGGCAACGCCGAAGCCGTCGTCGACGGTTCGTGGCCGATGTCCTGAACGTTAGACTCGACACCGACGCACTTTTCGACGAAGGACGACCATGGGATTCTTTGCACGCCTGCTCAACCGACCCGGCGCTCAAGCCGAGAAGGCAACGGGCTGGTTCGAACGAGCAGCCGACGAACTCGCCGCGGCCGGACGCGAAATCTCCGATCTCAGCGATGCAGAGCTCACCGAGGCCGCGGGCGAGGTCTTCGCTTCGGGAACTCAGCAGCAGACGCTGACCCGCTACTGTGCCCTCGCCCGGGAAGCCGGTGAACGTGCCCTGGACGAAACCGCCTATGACACGCAGCTGCGCGGCCTCATCGGCCTCCTGCAGGGCAGCATCGTGCAGATGGCCACCGGCGAAGGCAAGACCCTCGTCGGCGCCTTGGCGGCTGCCGGCTACGCCCTGCAGGGACGCCGGGTCCACGTCGTCAGCGTCAACGACTACTTGGCCGTGCGCGACCGGCAGTGGATGAAGCCGCTCTTCGATCTCCTCGGTGTGCGTTCGGCGGCGATCTCCGGGTCGCAGAGCGAAGACGAACGGCGTGAAGCCTACCGGGCAGAGGTCGTCTACGCTTCGGTGACCGAAGTCGGCTTCGACGTCCTCCGTGATCGCTTCCTCACCGATGACGCGGATCTGCGCGTCCCCGAACGCGACGTCGTCATCGTCGATGAAGCCGATTCCGTACTCATCGATGAGGCCCGAGTTCCCCTCGTCCTGGCCGGATCGGCCAGCGTCGAGGACGCCGATACGGCGATCGCGGCTCTCGTGGCCAAGCTCAGCCCCGACACCGATTTCGAGATCAGCCCGGACCGTCACGCGGTCTCACTGACCGATGCCGGAGTCGACCGGGTCGAAGAGGAACTCGATGTCGAACTCTTCGGCGAGGACTCCGAGACTCTGGCCGCCGTCAACCTCGCCCTCCACGCCCGTTCCCTGGTCAAACGCGATGTCGACTATCTCGTCGTCGATGGCCGGATCAAACTCATCTCCTCCTCCCGCGGGCGAGTGGCCGAGCTGCAGCGGTGGCCCGACGGACTCCAGGCCGCCGTCGAGGCCAAGGAGAGTCTCGGCACCACCGACAGCGGCGAGATCCTCGACCAGATGACCGTCGAAGAGCTCATCCACGGCTATGAGACGGTGTGCGGGATGACCGGCACGGCCCTGGCCGTCGGCGACGATCTGCGCGAATTCTACGGGCTGGAGATCGTGCCCATCGATACGCACCTGCCGGTCATCCGCATCGACGAACCCGACCGTCTCTTCACCTATCAGGAGTCGAAGGAACGCGCGATCGTCGAGGAGGTTGCGGACAGTCATGCCCGCAACCGTCCCGTGCTCATCGGTACCTCCTCGGTGGCCGAAAGCGAATCCTTGGCCCAGCGTCTCAGCGAACGTGGAATCGACGCCGCGGTGCTCAATGCGAAGGACGACACCCATGAGGCCGAGATCATCGCCGGAGCCGGTGCCCCCGGCGCGGTGACGGTGTCCACGCAGATGGCCGGCCGCGGCACCGACATCCGCCTCGCCGATGACGAGGTCGCCGAGGCCGGTGGCCTGCTCGTCATCGGTGCCGGCCGCTATCCGTCATCCCGACTCGATGATCAGCTGCGCGGTCGTGCCGGTCGGCAGGGTGATCCGGGCACCTCGGTCTTCTTCACCAGTCTCGAGGACGAACTGCTCACCCGCGTGCCGGAGATCCAGCGTTTCGTCACCGAGGGCGACGAGACCGGACTCATCGACTCCAAACGCGCCCTCGCCCTCGTCGAACACGCCCAGCGCATCGCCGAGGGCCAGAACACGGCTCTCCACCGCGACACGTGGCGGTTCAACGAGCTCATGGCCAAGCAGCGGGAGCTCGTCCTCGAACGCCGCGTGCAGATCCGCAAGGAGGACGAACCGGTCGAGCAGCTGCGCCGCGAACTCGGCGACCGAGCCGAGGACATCGTCACGGAGCATTCGGAGGCACTTCTCGTCCAGGTGCTGCGCGATGTCATGCTCTTCCACCTCGACGCTCGTTGGGTCGACCATCTCGCGTTTCTCAACGACCTGCGCGAGGGCATCCATCTGCGCACCTTCGCCCGCGAGAAGCCGCATGAGGCGTTCAATGCGGAGTCGATCCGCATCTTCTCCTCGTTCTGGTCCGATGTCATCGAGGACTCGAAGGCCACTGTCGAGAAGGCCGAGATGACCGCTGAGGGCATCGATCTCGAATCGCACGGACTCAAACGTCCCTCCTCGACGTGGACCTACCTGACCACGGAGAACGCCTTCGGTTCGGACATCGAGAACATCGTCAAGAAGGTTCGCCGCTGAGACGACGTCCGCGTCCGGCCCGTGAGCTGCCGGAGGCGGCTCGGGTCAGGAGTCGGCGACGACGCCTCGGCGGATGGCATTGACCGTCCGCCGGATCCTCACCGCGGTGTCATCGTCGATGACTTCGGCGACCTGACCGAGCAGATCGAGGCTCTGCTTCGCCCAGCGGACGAAGTCACCGGCGGCGATATCGCTGCCCCGCAGCGACTCCGAGAGGGTCTTGCCCTCCGTCCACCGATACATCGGCTTGATGAGCCCGCGGTCCGGTTCCTCGGTCGTGTCGAGAGCGTGCTGTTCCTCGAGGTGGAAGAGCCGGCGCCAGGTCGTCTCCGCCTCATCGCAGACGACCTTGAGATCAGCGCTCGGCGCCCGATGCGCGTGCAGGGTGTCCCGGCGCGACTGGAAGACGAAGATCGATGCGAAGGCCGCGAGTTCGGGCTCATTGAGCTTCTCCCACAGACCGGCACGGATCGTCAGTGCCACCAGCAGATCCCGTTCACCGTAGATGCGGCGCAGCATCATTGACTCGGCGGGATCGAAGCCGAGGCCGCGCAGCACGTCCTGAACACGTTCGAACACCAGCGCGATCGACGTGGTGCGCCCCTCGATGCGAGCGATGAGGGAATCGTTCTCCCGGATGAGCTTGTCGGCGCGATTGGCCCATCGGGCATGCACCTCCCGATCCGGGCAGTCGTGACACGGATGGGCCCGCATCTGCGCCTGCAGCTCGGCCACGGTGGTGTTCTCACCCTCGCGGTCCCGCTTCGACTCCCAGTGTGCATCCGGGTCGACGCGACCATCGGCGACGGCGGATTCGAGGATCGACAGCAGCTGTCTGCGGTCGCCGGCCTGCCGATGGTTGAACTTCTTCGGCACCCGAATACGTCCTTGAGAGGCCACCGGTGCGGTGACCTCATGCGGGCGCAGGTGCCACACCTTGCCCTGCTCGGTGAGCACGGTCGGCAGCCGGGAGACTCCGTCGCGACTGCTCATCGGGGCGATGATCACGGCCCGACCGCCGACCCGCTTGGCCGGCATCGTCACCACATCACCGATCTTGAGGGCAGTGAGGGATTCGACGATATCGCGCTGCCTGTTCCGCGATTTCGTCCGGGTCTCCTGCTTCTGGGTGTCCGAGATCGCCCGGCGCAGACCCGCGTATTCGGAGAAGTCACCGAGATCGCAGTGCATGGACTTCTCGTAGGCTGCGATCGTCGTTTCGTTCTTGCGGACCTTCCGCGCCAGACCGACGACGGCCTTATCGGCCTGGAACTGCGCGAACGAGGTCTCGAGCACCTTCGCAGCCTCCGCCGAGCTCATCCGTGAGAGCAGATTCGCGGTCATATTGTAGGTCGGTCCGAACGCCGAGTTCAGTGCATATGACCGGTTCGACGCGAGTGCGGCGAGCTCGCTGACCTCGATGGTCGGATGCCAGACGACGACGGAATGCCCGATGCGGTCGATGCCGCGACGTCCGGCGCGACCGGTCAGCTGCGTGTACTCCCCCGGAGTGATCATGACATGGGCTTCGCCGTTGAACTTCACGAGCTTCTCGAGCACCACCGTGCGCGCCGGCATGTTGATGCCCAGGGCGAGGGTCTCCGTGGCGAAGACGACCTTGATGATCCCCTGTGAGAACAGTTCCTCGACGAGCTGTTTGAACTGCGGGATCATGCCCGCATGATGGGCGGCCACGCCGAGCAGCAGTCCTTCGCGGAAGGTGTGGTAGCCGAGGATGCCCAGGTCTTCGTCGGCCAGCTCTTCGCGCAGGGATTCGAGCGCGGCGTTGACGATCGTCTTCTCATCCCGCGAGTTCAGGTCGACCCCGGTGCTCAGATACTGTTCGACGGCTTCGTCGCAGCCGTTGCGGGAGAAGATGAACATGATCGCCGGCAGCATGGCCGCCTCGGCGAGGGACGCGACGACTTGGGTGCGGCTGGGACGGCGGAACCGGGCGCGGGTGGCGCGTGCACGCTTCGAACGCGGACCTCCGTGGGTGCGGGTGGCGTGATTGAGTGCGGGGTCGATCCGGTCCGAGTCGGCGTGGGTGAACAGGTCAAACATGCGGTGGCCGACGAGGACGTGGTTGACCAGAGGCACCGGGCGGTGGCTGGTCGACACGATCGTCGTGGGTCCCCTGACCTCACGCAGCCACGCTCCGAACTCCTCCACATTCGACACCGTCGCCGACAGCGACACCATCTGCACGCGGTCAGGCAGATGGATGATGACCTCTTCCCACACCGGTCCGCGGAACCTGTCGGCGAGGTAGTGGACTTCGTCGAGGACGACGAACCCGAGGTCGGACAGGCCCGCCACATCGTTGTAGAGCATGTTGCGCAGCACTTCGGTGGTCATCACGATGATCGGCGCGTCCCGACGGATGGTCGTGTCCCCCGTGAGCAGGCCCACGTTCTCCGGACCGTGGACGGCAGAGAGGTCGTTGAACTTCTGGTTGCTCAGCGCTTTGATCGGCGTCGTGTAGAAGATGCGTTTGCCCTGGCCGCGGGCGAGCTCGACGGCGAATTCGGCGATGAGCGTCTTCCCGGCTCCTGTCGGAGCGGTGACGAGGACGTCCTCACCTTCCTGCAGGTGGCTGCACGCTTCGATCTGGAAGTCGTCGAGTTCGAATTCGGTGCGCGACATGAACTGCCCCAGAGGGGTGCGCGCGAATTCGGAGCGAGCTCGGAATTCAGCGTAGGCGGCGGAGGGACTCAGCGTCTCTTCCGCGGCGGTCGGATCCGAGGGGTGAGTGGAATCAGTCATTCTTCTCTTCGTCAGTGAGTTCGTCCTCGTCGACCCACAGGCCCTGTTCGATGAGGCGCTTCTTGCGTCGGCGGTCGTTGAAGACACAGATCGCCCACGCCACGCAGAACAGCGTCATCATGGGGATGACGAGGAAGAACATGGACATGGCATCGGGGGTCGGGGTGGCGATCGCGGCGAACAGGAAGACGAGCATGACGATGATGCGCCAGGACTTCTTGATCCGGTCCGCCGAGAGGATTCCCAGCATGTTCAGTCCCACCATGAGCACCGGCAGGACGAAGGCGAGACCGAACACGACGATGATGATCATCACGAAGCTCAGATAGTCCTGAGCCGGGATGATGTTCGTCCCGCCTTCGGGTGTGAACGAGGTCAGTGCCTTGACGGCGTTGGGCAGGGCGAAGAACGCCATCGTCGACCCGGCCAGGAACAGTGGAATCGCGGCGCCGAGGAAGCCCAACGAATAGAACTTCTCCTTGCGCTTGAGCCCGGGCACGATGAACGCCCAGATCTCGTAGAGCCAGATGGGGCAGGAGATGAAGAGACCGATGAAGAACGAGAGTTTGATCTTCAGGTCGAAGGGGGACGCGACTCCGGCGAAATTGATCTCTGCCATCCGGCCCCCGTTGTCGCGGATGGTCCGTATCGGCTCCTGCAGGATGTCGAGCACAGGGTCGTAGAGGAACCAGCCGCCGACCGCACCCAGGACGATGGCGGCGGCTGCGATGATGACGCGGTTGCGCAACTCGACGAGGTGCCCGACGACGGGCATCTTCTTCTCAGGGTTCTTCTTCTGTGCTCGCGAGGCTTTCCGCTGACTGTTCTCTTTCACTTCTCGTGAGACTGCGGGTCCTGCTTCTCTCGACTCGACTCGTCGGAGCCGGTGGCCCCACCGGTGGCCTTGTCCGAGTCGGTCGAGGAGTTCTGGTTCAGGGCTCCCGGTTCGGTGGACTTCGTCGCCGAAGCGTCCTCATCGTCGCGCAGGTCCTTGACCTCGGACTTGAAGATCTTCATCGACTGTCCCAGGCTTCGAGCCAGCTGCGGCAGTTTGGGCGCGCCGAAGATGATCACGATGATGAGGATCACGATCGCGATCTGCACGAAACTTGGTTTCATTGGGAGCTCCTTGGTTTGTTGATGCTGTGACGATTCTACGCTGTGCGGCTGAGCCTTTCATCCTCATCCGCAGGCGGTTCACCGCTCAGCCGAGTCGTCGCAGTGCCTCCGCGACCGCATCGGTGTCGTCGATCTCGGTGATGACATCGGCGTGGCAGAGCAGGAACCGGCTCAGCCAGTCGACCGAGTGCACGAGCAGACGCACGCGCACACTCGTCTCACCGTTTTCGAAGTATTCACGTGTCGTCACGTCGAGTTCATCGGCCAGCCAGGCTCCCCTGCCGGAGAAGCCGAGGGTGACCTCGTGGGATCGAGTGGTCGATTCGCTCACCGACAGCGGCGGATGGGCCGTGAGCTCCCATGCTCTGATGCTGCCGAGTGCGAACCGGCGCGGTGCCCCGGCCGAGTAGCACCAGGCGTCGACGTACCAGTCGGAACCGGGCACCAGGTTCGTCGGAGCGATGATCCGGGTGGTCAGTTCGTCACGGGAGGCCACATAGTAGTCGATCTGCAGCGCCGTCTCTTCGTCAACGGCCTTCTGCAGCGCACTCAGCAGCTCTTCGTCGACGTCGATGGGGCTGACGTCGACGGCGGTGCGCAGGTTCTCGCCCGCCGCAAGCCGGAGCTTGTCCGCGGCCGAGGCCACGGCCTCGGAGTCCAGCCCTGGCAGCGAGGAGAGCAGTTCGAGGGCGAGCACGAGGACGCCGGCTTCCTCCGCGCTCAGACGCACCGGCACGGAGACCTCCTCGGCGTTGGAGACGAAGATCTGCCCGCCCTCCCAGCTCGCGTCGATGAGGTCATCGGGCATGTGCCCGGGCCGTCCTGTGACGAAGAGGAGCTGAAGGTCGTCGATGAGGGTGTCGGAGTCGATGCCGAAATACGCGGCTGTGTCCTCGAGATCCGCGCCGGGATGGTCATCGAGGTAGGGCACGAGGCTGAGCAGCCTCGTCAGTCGCTCACGCGCTGAGGACACTGGCACCTCCGAGGCGGTTGAGGGATGCACGGATCTCATCGCGGCGCTGGTCCACGGCACGGACGAGTTCGGGCGGTGACACCGCTTCGACGGCGTCGCCGAAGCCGACGATCTCGGCCGCGAGCGTGTCGACATCGGAGAACTCGATGATCACCGCATCGTCATCGACGCGCACCTGCCGGCGTCGAAGCGGGTCGGCCCGGTGGGCGCGGATGTGCAGCTTCGCCTCGGCGACGACCGCCATCTCCGAACTCGACTGCAGAGCCAGTTGAGGTGAGAAGTCCTCGGGGATCGTGTAATCGCCGGGCTCACGTCCGCCGAGTTTCGCGATTCCGCCCTCGACGCGGGAGAGACGGAAGGTCCGACGTGCCTGCCGATCGAGGTCGAAACCGAAGAGGTAGACGCGATCGCCGCGGCTGAGCAGGGCGTAGGGTTCCAGACGCACCTTGCGCGCGGTCTGTCCGGGTTTGTGGTAGCGGAAGCCGATGGCTTCGCGGGCGTTGATGTGGTGGAGGGCATCGGCGAAGTTCGCACTGGCGAGTCTGCGTGCGGCAGAGCCCGGATCCACCTGCGCACGCTCGGCACCCTGCTGGTCGAGGTCGATGCCCAAGGCCCGAAGCTTCGTCAGCGCCTGCGCACTGGAGTCGCCGAGTTCGGTCTCCGACCAGAAGGCGGCCGCGACCGTGACGGCAGCGGCCTCGGCCGGAGTGAGATCGACCTCGTCCATCGCATAGTCGGCGGTCGAGATCCGGTAACCGGTCTCTCCCGCGTCTCCGTACGCATCGTGTTCGGCACGGGTGGCGATCGTGATGCCCATGTGCCGCAGCAGCTCTTTGTCGCGAGAGAACTTGCGGTCGAAGGCGACCTCGTCGAGCCCCGTGTAACCGTCGATGGCGCTCATCAGGGTCTTGCGAGAGACCCATCCGCGGGAGGCGCGCAGAGCGATGAGCAGGTTCATCAGCCGTTCCGTCTGCTGTCTCTGTCTGCTGGTGCGGGGTGTGTTCACGATTCCACCGTAACCTAGGCCGGGCGATAGTCTTGGGACCATGATTCATTGGCGCAAAGGAATCGCCGCAGCGATTCGCTCCACCCGGCCAGGATACACAGACGTCGCCGTCGAACTGGACCGGGCGCTGCCGGGCACAGATGTGACCTCCATCCGCGCGATCGCCTACACCGATGCTGTCGGCCATCCGCAGGTCGGAGACTCGGTGATCGTCAATGTCTCGGCATTGGCCAAGCGCTTGGGCACCGGAGGCTTCGGTCTCATCGTCGCACTGCCCGAGGCGCTTCCCGCCGACCCGCCCGAAGGCCCCGGACATCTGGTCAAGGACCGCTATTCGCCCCTGCAGACGATGGTGCTCGGCGTCGATGATCAGGAATCCGAACACCATGCCGTCCTCGCTGAGGCGGAGCACCTGGACGGCATGCCCGTCATCGTGGCCGATCTGCATTCGGCGCTGCCGGCTGTGATCGCCGGCATCCGCGCTGTCGACCCCTCCCTGTCCGTGGCGTATGTGCTCAGCGACGGTGCCGCCTTGCCCGCCCCGTTCTCACAGGCGGTGGCCGGTCTCAAGGAGGTCGGATGGCTGACGGGGTCGATCAGCATCGGGCAGTCCTGGGGCGGTGACCTCGAAGCGGTGACCGTCCACACCGGTCTGCTCGCCGCCCGACACGTGATGGGGGCCGACATCACCATCGTCGCGCAGGGGCCCGGGAACCTCGGCACCGGCACGAAGTACGGCTATTCGGGGCTCGTCACCGGGGACCATCTCAATGCCGCAGCCCTGCTCGGCGGGCGCCCGATCGGCCTGCTGCGGATGTCGAATGCCGATGCCCGCGGCCGCCACTTCGGCATCTCCCACCATTCGCTGACCCCGCTGACCGAGATCGCACGGCCGGGGATGACCGTGCCGGTGCCCGACTTCTCCACCCTCACCGAGGCGGAGCTGGCCGAGATGGATCCGGAGCCGACCGTCGTCGTCGACACCGTGGACCGACAGCTGGGCAGCCTGGTCATGCACGATCTCGTCGACGTCGACTTGAGCGGTCTGTGGGCGGAGCTGGGCTCCTCCCCCGTCGGACTGTCGACCATGGGGCGAAAGCTGCCGGCCGATGCGGCATCGTTCCTCGCCGCGGCCGCCGCGGGGCGCTTGGCCGCCGAACTCTGAATCCCGGCCTCGAGTTCCCGACCGAAATCTGTCTCCCGCATCGAATCGGACAGATCAGACACGTGTGGCCGGGCTCCGAAGAGCCCGGCCACAGTCGTCATGCGAACGGTCAGCGCACGTTCTCGAGATCGCAGACGAAGATGAGCGACTCCCCGGGCTGGATGACACCGCCGGCGCCCTGATCTCCGTACGCCAGGTGCGGTGGGATCTGCAGGGTACGGCGGCCGCCGACCTTCATCCCCTGGATCCCCTGGTCCCAACCGGAGATGACCATTCCGGACCCGAGACGGAACTCCAACGGGGTGCCGCGGTTGTACGAGGCATCGAACTCTTCGCCGGTGGAATGGGCGACACCCACGTAGTGCACGCTCACGGTGTCGCCGGGCCCCGCCTCGGCGCCGGTGCCGATGACGTCATCGGTGATGATGAGCTCGGTCGGGGCCTCGCCGGGAAAGTCGACTTCTGGCTTCTGCTTGCTCATTTTCTTCCTCCTGGAGTAGTCGTGCTGTGTGTGGCGAAAAGTGCGTCTCAGCCTTGGGCGGAGAGGATGTCGATGACGAAGACCAGGGTCGCATCTGCCGGGATCGAAGGTTCTCTGCCCTGTTCGCCGTAGCCCTTCTCCGGGGGGACGACGAGGACGATCTGGCTGCCGACCTTCTGGCCGACGAGGCCTTCGTTCCACCCCTCGATGACCTGGGCCTCCCCGACGGGGTCGACGACGAACGGCTGTCCGCCCTTCTTCCAGTTCGAGTCGAAGGTCTTCGAGTTGTCGTCCCAGAGCCAACCGGAGTACTTCACGGCCACGCTCTGACCCTTCTCGACCTCGGGGCCTTCGCCTTCGATCGTCGTATAGGTCTTCAGATCCTCGGGCTCGTCACCCCTCGGCTTCGAGATCGACGGGGCACCGTCGTCGGCCCACTTGACCGTCACCGGGTTGCCCGACTGGTCGGCCTTCTTCCCCTCCGCGCGGGTCAGCGGTCGGGTGGTCTTCTCGACATCGATGATGTAGACGAGCGTCTGCGACGCCTCGCCCTGCTCGGCGGAGCCGTTGAGCGACATCATCACCCGGGAGCCGACCTTGACGTCGATGAGGGCGTTGTAGAGGTCTTCGGAGATCTGCGACTTGTCCATGGGGAAACCGGCGGGTGCCTGCGAATCGTAGCTGGATTCGACGATCTTGCCGTTCGTGCCCGACACAAGGGTCATCTGGGCGGTGACCTGCTCGCCGTCGGCGATCTTCTCCCCCGTGCCCTTCTCCAGCACCTTCTTCTCGGCCTTCTCGATCACCAGCGGAGAATCGAAGCTGACCTTGGGCTTCTTGCCCTTCTTGCCCTCGACGGTGATGTCGTCGAGGCTGGTCGACTTCGCATCCTGGGCGGACACCGAGGGCGGAGGTGTGGTCGAGTCCTGCGACTCCTCACCCTGCCCGCAGGCCGAGAGCAGCAGCAGGCCGGCCGCAATGGCGCTGAGCACTTTGGTGCGCACTGGTTTCCTTTCGTCACGGGTGGTCGTGCCCGAACGCTGTGGCGGGACCGACCGGATCACAGGGTGATCTTACAGGCCGGCGATGAGCGTCTCCGCCTGCGGGTGACTCGTGGCGAACGGGTCCTTGAGTGCGACGGCGCGACCGGATTCGTCGTTGAGCCGCAGGTGCACCCAGTCGACGGTGTAGTCGCGGCGGGCGGCATGGGCGACACGGACGAATTCGCCCCGGATGGCAGCCCGGGTGCTCGCCGGAGGCACGTCTTTGGCGCGGGTGGCCGCCTCGGCGGGGACGAGGTTCTTCGCCATTCCCGCCGCCTCCAGCTTCGGGAACAGGCCGGTCGCCGGCGTGATGTCGTGGTAGGCGATGTCGAGACGGTGGATGCGCGCATCGGTGATGTCGTCGATCCCCCGCTGCATGGACCGGCGGATGAGCGCGCGTTTCATCACCCAGTCGATCTCCGTGTCCACGGTCGAGAAGTCCTGGGATTCGACGGCGGTGAGCATCCGCGTCCACAGGTCGATGACATAGCCGGCGAGGCCTTCGTCGCCGAGACTGTGATCTCCCTTGTCAACGATCCGCTGTGCCCGCTCCCGGTAGTCCGAGAGCAGGCCCAGCGGGGTTGTCGTGGTGCCGTCGGTGCGCTCGAGCACGACGGAACCGGTGAGGTCGCGCGCGACGAGTCGGATGTCGCGCACAGGGTGGCGCAGCCCGTTCTCCGGGATCCGCGCTCCCTGTTCGATGAGGTCGAGCATGAGGATCGCCGATCCGAGCTTGAGCGCCGAGGTGGCCGTCGACATCGAGGAGTCACCGACGATGACGTGGAGACGACGGTACTTCTCCGCATCCGCATGGGGTTCGTCGCGGGCGTTGATGATCGGCCGGGACCGGGTCGTGGCCGAGGACAGTCCCTCCCACATGACATCGGAGCGGGCAGAGAGGCCGAACATCATCTCCGTGCGGTCCGATTCCTCATCGGGGTTCAACGCCGAGCGGCGCGGGATGATCGCGCCGGCGCCGACGAGCAGCTGTCGGGACACGAGGAACGGCAGCAGCACCGTGGTCAGTCGGTTGAAGTCGAGGGTGCGGCGGATGAGGAAGTTCTCGTGCGAACCGTAGGAGTTCCCGGCCGCGTCGGTGTTGTTCTTGACCATGTGCACCCGCCCGCCGACGCCTTCGGCCTCGAGTGCGGTCTGCGCCTGGTCGAGCAGGTCGATCATCAGCGCCTCGCCGGCCCGGTCCTGAGCGAGCAGATCGCCCAGGTCGTCGCATTCGGCGGTCGCATATTCGGGGTGCGAGCCGACGTCGAGGTAGAGGCGGGAGCCGTTGGGCAGGAACACGTTCGAGGACCGTCCCCATTCGACGATGGGCCGGAAGAGGTGCCGGGCGATCTCCTCGGGTCCGATCCGGCGTCCGTCCGCCGCGGCGGTGTGGGCGAGTCCGTATTCGGTCTCGATCCCGTAGATGCGTGCCATTCAGTCCTCCCGCAGCCGGTTCATCGCGGCATCGTCGAGACGTCGGAACGTCCTCTGCTTGGTGGTCGTTCGGTCGAGGATCGCCGCTTCGAGCGCGTCTGCGGCCGGTGTCGACTGGGTGGCGGCAGACAAAGCCTGCACACCATGGGCGAACACCTCATGCAGAGACATCTGTGAGGTGGCCAGTCCGGCTAAGGAATCGGTGATCGCGTCGGCTCGGCCTCCGATGGCAACATGCTCGGTCTCGTCGATGACAGAACCGTCATAGCTGAGCCGGTAGAGCTGGTCGTGTTCGGCTGTGTGACCGAGTTCGGCGACGACGAGCTCGACCTCGAAGGGCTTGGATTCGGTGGTGAAGACACCGGCCAGGGTCTGCGCATAGGCGTTCGTCAGCCCGCGGGCCGTGACATCGGTGCGGTCATAGGAGTAGCCGCGCAGATCGGCGTAGCGGACTCCGGCCTGGCGCAGCGTTTCGAACTCGTTGTATTTGCCGACGGCGGCGAAGCCGATCCGGTCGTAGATCTCGGCGATCTTGTGCAGCGTCGGCGAGGGGTTCTCCGCGAGCAGCAGAATGCCTTCGTCGAAGCGCATGACGACGACCGACCGGCCCCGGGCGATGCCCTTGCGGGCGAAGTCCGCCCGGTCCTTCATCAGCTGTTCCGGAGAGACGTAGAACGGCGCCTGACTCATGTCCGATCCTTTCGCGGTGACGATTCGACTTTGACGGTCCGACGCTCAGGCCCGCGCGCTGCGGGTGCGGCGGGCGACCACCTCGGTGGCGGTCTCCAGCACAGCGGCCGAATCGATCTCGGTGGCCCCGTGTTCCAGGTCGACGGTGAAGACCGTCGGCGCGATCTGACGCACGAAGTCCGGTCCCCCGGTCGCCGAATCATCATCGGAAGCGTCGAAGAGGGCCTCGACGGCCACTCCGATCGCCGCGGAGGTGTCGAGATCCGGCTGCCACAGCTTCTTCAGTGCCCCTCGGGCGAAGCCGGAGCCAGAGCCGATGGCGTGGAAGCGGTGTTCGACGTATCTGCCGCCGGTGACGTCGAAGCTGAATATCTGTCCCTGCGGCATCGACGCATCGACGCCGGCGAACAGGGGCACGACGCTGAGACCCTGCATGGCCAGTCCGAGGTTGCCGCGCAGCATCGCGGCCAGACGATTGGCCTTGCCGTTGAGGGACAGCCCGGCCCCTTCGATCTTCTCGTAGTGTTCGAGTTCGAGCCGGAAGAGGCGGATGAGGTCGAGTGCGACCCCGGCCGTTCCGGCAACGCCGATGACCGAGAAGTCGTCGGCGGCTTCGACCTTCTCCATCGAATGGGAGGCGATGAGGTTGCCGATCGTCGCTCTCCGGTCCCCGGCCATGAGGACACCGGTCGCGGTGCGGAAGCAGATGATCGTTGTGCCTTCCGGCGATTGCCCGGTCAGGTCCCGACCGCTGTTCTGCGGCAACGTCTCGGGAGCCAGGGAGCGGGCGAGCTCGACGAAGGAATTGCTCGTCGAGCTCAGAAATGCAGGAGAGAATCCTGACATCTCATTGGCCGCCCTTCTGCACGAAGTTCTTGACGAATTCCTCCGCGTTCGATTCCAGCACGCCGTCGATCTCATCGAGGATGGAGTCGACGTTCTGAGTGTTGATCTGACCCTGCACGGCTTCCGGCGGGTCGACGGGCGCGTCCGACCCGCCATTCGATTTGTCCCTCTGGACCTGTTCCTGCGAGCTCATCTCACACCTCTTCAGTCGTTCTTCGGTTTCAGTCTATCGACTCCGAGGGCCTTCAGCAGGGCCTCGGCGGTCTCGATTCCCTCGACCCGGTCCTCCAGCAGCTCGCGGGTACCTTTGAGCGGCTCCTGCATGGGCAGACGCACGATGCCCAAGTCGCCGGCGTTGAGCACCAGGGAGTCCCAGCTGGCAGCCACGAGAGCATCGCCGAGGCGGTTGACCGCGAACGAGCGGAGGAAGGCGCGGGTGCCCTCGGGCGCGTTGGTCACCGCCGCCTCGACCTCGGCGTCGGTCGTCATCCGTCGGATCCGTCCGGCCCTCTCGAGCTTGTGGAACAGACCCTTCTCCGGGCGCACATCGTGGTACTGGACATCGATGAGGGCGAGCTTCGGATGATCCCAGTCGATGCCCTCGCGCTCACGGTAGTTCTCCAGCAGCACCCACTTGGCGACCCAGTCGATGGAGTCGGCGAGACTGCGCGGGTCGGCGGCCAGCCCGTCGAGGAATCGCCGCCATTCGGCGAGCACCGCGGCGGTATCGGCATCCTCGGGATCGGCGTGTTCGGCACAGGCGGCGAAGAAGACCTCCTGGATCTCCAATGCCGTCATCGTGGTGCCGTCGCTCAGGCGCAGCGGGGCGCTGAGGCTGAGGTCGTGGCTGACGTCCCACAGCGACTGCAGGGCATCGTCGAGTTCGATTCTCGGGGCCAGGCCCGCTTCGATGAGTCCGAGGACGAGGGAGGTCGCGCCGAAGCGCACGTAGGTTGCGGGTTCGGCCAGGGTGGCGTCGCCGATGATCACATGCAGCCGTCGGTACTTCGCGGCGTCGGCGTGCGGTTCGTCTCGGGTGTTGACGATCGGTCGGCGCAGCGTCGTCTCGAGGCCGACCTCGGCTTCGAAGAAGTCCGCGCGCGAAGAGATCTGGAAGCCCTTGCCCTCGCCCTCACGGCCGATCCCGACCCGACCGGAGCCGCACAGGATCTGCCGGGTCACGAAGAACGGGACGAGGCCGGCGACGATGTCATCGAAGTCGGTGCCGCGATCGACGAGGTAGTTCTCGTGCGTGCCGTACGACGAGCCCTTCGAATCCGTGTTGTTCTTGTACAGGTTGACCGGTTCCTCGGTCTTCTCCAAGGCCCGCACCGAGGCCAGCCCCACCAGGTCGCCGGCCCGGTCGAAGGTGACGATATCGCGTGGAGTCAGCACCTCCGGAGAGGAGTATTCGGGGTGGTCGTGGTCGACGTAGTAGCGCGCGCCGTTCTCCGTGACCACGTTCGCGAGGTATTGGGCTTCGACGTCGTCCTGCGGAATATGGGTCAGCTGGGAGGAGTCGGCGTCGGCGAGGTTCATGATGAAGCCGCGAGCATCGGCCAGCGGCGACTCGGTGGCGAAGTCCCAGAAGCTCTGGGACGACTTCAGGCCGCGCGGTCCCGCATAGGCATCGACGACACGCGCCGAGTCCCGCATCGGATTCGCGCGCGGGTTGCCGGGCTGGCTGAGGCCGAACTCGGTTTCGGATCCCATGACGCGCCTGACTCTGAGCATCTGTACTTCCTCCAAGGATTAGACTCGGGGACGTGGCAACGAAGAAATCTCATCTCCCCATCGCACTGATCGTCGACCTCATCCTCGTGGTTCTGTTCACGATCGTCGGTCACTACACACATTCTCACAATTTCGACCCGCAGGGGCTGATGACCACGGCGTGGCCGTTCCTCGCAGCTCTCGTGCTGGCCTGGCTGCTCACCGCGGTCTGGGATCGTCCGATCTCGCCCCTGGCCACCGGCACCGGGGTGTGGGCGGTGACCGTGCTCGTCGGTCTCGTGCTGCGCGGAGTCACCGGGGCCAGCGGAGAGCCCGGTACGGTGCCCGTGAGCTTCATGATCGTGGCGACCTCGCTCAATCTCGTCACCCTGGTCGGCTGGCGGATCATCGCCACTGCGGTCTCCGGCGGCTCCAGCCGTCGCGGACGCAGCCGCTGACAGCCGAGAACGCCCCTGCCCCATTGATGGGCCCGCCTGCTCCATTGATGGGCCCGCCTGCAGGTGCAGGCGGGCCCATCTGTCTTCTCAGACCAGGTCGGAGTTCGGTCGCACTTCGGAGATCTCGGTCTCATAGGGAACGGTCGGTGCACCTCTGGTCGTGTCGAGGTGCATCATCCGCAGATGCGTGACCCGCTCGCCCTTGCGCCCGGAGATGCGCGCCCACTCATCGGGATTCGTCGTGTTCGGCAGGTCCTCGTGTTCGCTGAACTCCTCGGCGATGGCGGCATCGAAGTGTGCCGACTGCAGACCCCTCTCGCCGGTCTCGAGCAGCGACTTGATCGCGGACTTCTTCGCCCGGTCGACGATGTTGTGGATCATCGCGCCGGAGGCGAATGCCGAGAAGTGGAGGACTTCCTTCGAACCGTCGGCATAGCTGACCTCGACGAACTCGTTGTCCGCGCTCTCCGCGTACATCCGCTCCACACAGTGGTCGATGACGGTGGCCACCGCCTCGGCGGGCGTCTCATGACCGGAGAGCACGCTCGAATGCAGCGGCAGGTCGGCCGTGAGGTACTTCTCGAAGATGTCACGAGCGGCATCGGCATCGGGGCGTTCGATGCGGATCTTGACATCGAGGCGGCCCGGACGCAGGATCGCCGGGTCGATGAGGTCCTCACGGTTCGAAGCGCCGATGACGATGACGTTGTCGAGCTGTTCGACGCCGTCAATCTCCGTGAGCAGCTGCGGGACGATCGTCGTCTCCACATCAGAGGACTTGCCCGTGCCGCGGGTGCGGAAGAGCGATTCCATCTCGTCGAAGAAGACGACGACGGGGAAGCCCGCCGAAGCCTTCTCCCTGGCACGGGCGAAGATGAGGCGGAGCTGACGTTCGGTCTCGCCGACGTACTTGTCGAGCAGCTCCGGGCCCTTGATGTTGAGGAAGTAGGTCTTGCTGGTCCTCTCCTCACCGGTGCGATCGGCCAGCGAATTCGCCACAGCCTTGGCGATGAGGGTCTTGCCGCAGCCCGGGGGCCCGTAGAGCAGAATGCCCTTGGGCGGTTTGAGACCGTGCTCGGTGTAGAGCTCGGGATGTTCGAAGGGCAGTTCGACGGCGTCCTTGATCTGTCCGATCTGGTCAGCCAGTCCCCCGATGTCCGAATAGGTGATGTCGGGGACCTCTTCGAGCAGCAGCGAGGACACCTCGGGCTTCTCGACGACCTGCAGCGCGTAGTGGGTGCGGGTGTCGACGACGACGGCATCGCCGACGCGCAGCCCCGAATCGATGAGGTCGGCGGCGAGGGTGAAGACCTGTTCGTCATCACCGGGAGCTCCGACGAGGATGCGCCGGTCATCGATGAATTCGCGGACGTTGACGACCGAACCCACCGGGGGGAACTCGCCGACGCCGATGACGACGAGGCCCTCGGACAGGAGGACATCGGCGCCGGGGCGCAGCCCGGCCGGATCCACTTCGGGGGCGACGGCCACGCGCATGCGGCGGCCGCTGACGATGACGTCGGCAGCCACACCCTTGTCGTCGAGGCCGATGAGGGTGCCCCAGTTGTTCGGCGGCTCGGTCAGACGACGAGCCTCCTCCTTGATCCGGTTGAGCTCGTCGCGGGCAGTGCGCAGGGTCTTCGACAAGGCCTCATTGCGTTTGCCCGCGGTGTAGAGCTGCTGGCGCAGGGACACGGTGTCCTCACGCAGCTTCTTCACCTCGGTCGTGGTCTCTGTCATCGATCCTCCTTCGGCCCAGTGGTCTCAGTGTTCGGCGGCTGTGTCGCGTCCGCGGCAGCCGCGTTCTCTTCGTCGCTGCGCAGGCGCTTACCGGCTTCGCGCATGACTCGGCGCAGCTTCTTCCCGTGTGCGGTGCGGGTGCCGATGGCCGCCTCGGTGACCTCGGGCTCCGTCCACGCGGCGACGTCCTCGGGGGCCGCAGCGGCTCCCTGCGGGCGCTTCTTCTTCTCCAGCGGAGCCACTCCCGCGGCCATCCTTCGGGCCATGATGAGGAAGCCGGTGTGGGCGATCATCCGGTGGTCGGGGCGCACGGCGAGTCCGTCGGCGTGCCAGCCGCGGACCATGGCTTCCATGGCTTCGGGTTCGGCGAAGTTCCCCGTGGCCCGCAGCGCTTCGGTGAAGCGGGAGAGCTGCGGGACCGTGGCCACATACGCGATGACGATTCCGCCGGGCGTCAGGGCTTCGCTGACGGCGTCGAGCGTGTTCCAGGGAGTGAGCATGTCGAGGACCACGCGGTCGACGCTGCCGGGCGCGAAGGTCTGCGGCAGCGCCTCGGAGAGGTCGCCGACGGTGACCGACCAGTTCTCGGGTGCCCCGTCGAAGAAGTCTGCGATATTGCCCGAGGCGATCGTGGCGAACTCCTCGCGCAGTTCGAAGGAGTGCACGCAACCGCGCGGTCCGACGGCACGCAGCAGGGCCATCGACAGTGCCCCGGATCCGACCCCCGCCTCGACGACGGTGGCGCCGGGGAAGATGTCGCCGAGGGTGACGATGAGTCCCGAATCCTTCGGGTAGACGACCGCAGCGCCGCGGGGCATCGAGAGCACGAAGTCCTCATAGCGGGGACGGAAGACCTGGAACTCCACTCCCCCGGAATTCGACACGATGATGCCTTCGGTGCGCCCGATGATGTCGTCGTGGCTGATGAGTCCCTTGTTCGTGTGGAAGAGCTCGCCCGGGGCGAGCACGAAGGTGTGCATGCGCCCCTTGGGGTCGGTGAGCTGGACCTTTTCGCCGCGGCTGAGGGCACGCGGAGGTCGGGAACGGAGTGGCTGAGTCATGATGAGTCCACTCTACGCTGGTGAGGATTGCCTCACACAACCGGCTCAGGCTGCGAGAAGTTCGTCGAAGAACTCCTGCAGGTCGATGACTCCGACCAGCGTGTTTCCGTCCATGACGAGGCTGAACTGCGCCTTGGGGCGGTGGGTGAGCGATTCGAGCAGATGCGGGGCGGTGATGTCCTTGGGCACACCGATCCAGCCGACGAGGGGCCGGGCGACCTCACCGGCGGGCACGGCGTCGAGGGTCTCGGCGAGGCGGCCGGCTGCGGCGTGCCGATCGACGAGACCGTACGGCAGCCCGTTCTGGTCGAGGACGACGATGAGGGTGCGCTCCTTCGCGTTGCCGAGCGTGTTCGCGTAGTCGAGGGTGTCGGCGAGGTCGGCATCCCAGGTGGCCGCGATGGCCGGTTGGATGACCTGGGAGAGATCGTAGGTCTCCATCTTCCTGGCGCGTTTGGCGTGGGTCGCAGCATCCCCGGCGGAGAACCACAGCATGATCGCGATGAGCGACATCCAGGCCACGGTGAGCGGGTCGGGTCGATCGCCGGCCAGCAGCGGAGTGATGACCGACCAGCCGATGAATCCGACGGCGATGATGCGCCCGACCCAGCTGGCCACGATCGTGCCCAGGTACTGGGACCCGGTGATGCGCCACATGATCGCCTGCAGCGCCCAGCCGCCGTCGAGCGGAATGCCCGGCAGCAGGTTGATCGCTCCCAAGGCGACATTGGCGAAGGTGACCGCGATGAGCAGCAGCCACGGCACCGAGGTGGGACTCACGGCGCTCAGGCACCACCATCCCAGCAGCGCGAGGACGATGTTGACGATGGGGCCGACGATGGAGATGACGAAGCTCGTCATCGCGGCCTTGTCGCGCGGATTGTCCATCTGGGGTTCGAAGCGGGTGAAGCCGCCCCAGATGTTCAGCTCGATGGCGGCGACCTTCTGCCCGTAGAACTGACCGGCCACACCGTGGGCGAGTTCGTGGAGGAACACCGAGGCGAAGAGGAGCACCGCGTAGGCGAAGGCCACAAACCATGCGCCGATGCCCAGATCCGGCCGCACCTGGTTGAGCCAGGGGGTGAAGAGTATCGTGATGACGATGGCGGCGAGGAACCACGACCACGCCAGGATCACCGGTGCGCCGAGGACCGTGCCCAGACGCAGACCCGATGACGCACCGGGCTGGTGGTTTTTCGCGGCCATTGAAGGGATTCCTCCGGTCGATGTCGTGGTCAGCGGACCACTGAGGGTCGGTAACTCAGCCTAACAGCGACTCAGCGCTCACCGCTGGTCGCCACGTCGTGTCCGCCCAGGTCGTTACAGTGGTGATATGGCCGAGCTCACCAGTCTGTCGCCCTCCCGGGCCAACGACTTCATCCAGTGTCCCCTGAAGTTCCGCTTCCGCAGCATCGACAAGCTGCCGGAGCCGCCGTCTCAGGCGGCATTCCGCGGCACCGTGGTCCATTCGGTGCTCGAGAAGCTGTTCACCGCTCCCGCCGCAGAACGCACGGCCGAACTCGCCCAGTCGATGCTCATGCCCGCCTGGAGCGAACTCGTGGAGAAGGACCCGACCGTGCTCGAGATCTTCACCGCCGAAGCGGAGAAGGAGACGTTCTTCACATCTGCGCGTCGCCTCATCGACTCCTATTTCGTCCTCGAGTATCCCGAGCACCTCGAACCCGAGGAGACGGAGAAGTTCGTCCGCACGAAGCTCGACAACGGACTCGAACTGCGCGGGTTCATCGACCGGGTCGATGTCGCCCCCGGCGGTGAGACCAGGTTGGTCGACTATAAGACCGGCAAGCAGCCGAAGCCGCAGTACGGACGGGAGGCGCGGTTCCAGATGGGCTTCTACGCCCTCGTCGTCTACCGACTCTCCGGAGATCTCGTCCACACTCTGCAGCTGATGTATCTCGGTTCGCGCAGCGTGCTGAAGTCGCATCCGACGATGAACGAGATCGAACAGACCGAATTCGAGATCGATGCCATCTGGAAGGACATCATCGCTTCGGCGGAGTCGGACCGGTGGCGGCCGAAGAAGTCTCCCCTGTGCAACTGGTGCTCCTTCAAACCGCTGTGCCCTGCCTGGGGCAACACCGCCCCGCCGACGCCGGAGATCACGAACATCGTCGGGGCCTAGGACGATTGGGGAGTTCAGACCCGACTGTGGTGGCGCAGCCGACGCAGATCCTCGACGGTGCGGCCTTCGAGGCCGTCCCACAGGATCCGGCCCGGCCGCGCTTCCAGATCGATGAAATGCGGGATGCCCACGGCGATGGTTCCGGCCGCCTCCGCGCTGGCCAGACCGGGCTTCGAATCCTCGAGAGCGACACACTCTGCCGGGTCGAGGCCCAGCAGGGCCGCCCCGCGGAGGTAGGGCTCCGGGTCGGGTTTGCCCGCGGAGACTTCGTCACCGGAGATGAGTCCGGCGAAGCTGTCGGGCGGGCAGCTGGCGATGACCGCCTCGGCGAGCCGACGGTAGGACATTGTGACCATAACGCTGGGGATCCCCTCGGCTTTGAGCTCGGCGAGCAGCTCCAGTGCGCCGGGCCGGAACGGGACGGAGGTGCGGATCTGGTCGATCACCGCGCTCATGAGGGTGTCGACGATCTCGTTCACCGGCAGATCGAGACCGGCCTCCTGCATCATCGACGCCGAGGTGGTCAGTTCGTTGCCGACGAATTCGAGCCCCTGCTCTTCTGACCAGGGAAGCCCATGAGCGTTCATCAGTTCTGTTTCGGCTCGGATCCAGTACGGTTCCGTATCGACAAGGGTTCCGTCCATATCCCACAGGACAGCGGCGGGCTCGGCGGCGGCAGAATTCGTCATACGCCCAGCGTAGTCTTGAACCATGAGCTTTCTTCCATCCGGGTCCGGGGCACTCGTCTTCATCGCCTTCGAAGGTCAGGATGCCGATGCCTCCGAAGCCGCGAGTTCCCTGGCCAAGGATCTCGTCGAGGTCTGGCAGCTGAACGACTCGCAGATCCTCGACACCGACGGGTTCTACGAATTCCGCTTCTCCGAGCCGGAGATCCTCCGCGACGAGGAGGGAACCGCATCGATCGCCTGGCCGGGGATCGCGGTGCATCGCGGCCGCCTCGGCGAACTGCCGATCACCGTCATCCACGGTCACGAACCGGGACTGAAGTGGCGGGAGTTCCTCTCCCTCATCCTCGGTCAGATCGGTCGGGACGATTCGGTCGTCCTCCTCGGCGGGCTCCATGCGGAGGTGCCGCACACCCGACCGCTGCCGGTCGTGGCGAACACCGAGGACCGAACGCTGGCGGCCGAGATCGGCATCGATGCCAACGGCTATGAAGGTCCCATCGGCATCCTCGGCCTCCTCGCCGTGGCCTGCCGGTGGCGGAGTCTGCGCGCGATCAATCTGTGGGTCGGGGTGCCGGACTACCTTGCCGACTCCCCGTCGCCGAAGGCGGAACTGGCGCTGGCCAAGGCCGTCGAACACTATGCGGGCGTGGAGATCGATATCCATGTGCTCGAGGAGGAGAGCCGCGCATGGGAGCTGGGTGCCGATGAGCTCGTGTCGCTGAATCCGCAGCTGGCCGAACTCGTCCGCGGTCTCGAGGAGGCTATCGACTCCGCCGATCTGCCTGAGGCCAGCGGAGACGCCATCGCGGCCGAGTTCGAACGCTATCTGCGCAAACGCGGCCGCGAGAAGTAGGGCGCAGAGTCAGTCGAGCAGACGGATACCCAGCAGCGCATCGACGGCGTCGGCGACCCGGTCACCGCTGAGCGCAGCGGTGGTCGAGGGCTCGGTGTCTGCGTAGTGTTCGGCCCATTCGTCGAGGATCCCGAGGGCACGGGGGCTGTCGAGGTCGTCGGTGAGCGCTTCGCGGAGCAGACCGATGATGTGTCCGCGCAGTCCTTCCCGGCATTCGGATTCGCACTTCGCCGCATGCCGCCACGCCTCCAGCCGTGCCGCTGCGGTCTCGAGCTGCTCTTCGGTGAAGCTCCAATCGCTGCGGTAGTGGTTGGACAGGATCACGGTGCGGATGACCATCGGGTCGACTCCGCGTTCGCGCAGCTGTGAGACGAGCACGAGGTTGCCCTTCGATTTGCTCATCTTCTCGCCGTCGAGTCCGACCATGCCGGTGTGCATGTAGGTCTTGGCCATCGGGGTGTCGCGCCAGGCTGCGGCGTGGGCCGCGCTCATCTCGTGGTGCGGGAAGATGAGGTCGTTCCCGCCGCCCTGCACGTCGACGGGCAGGCCCGCGTACTTGTCGACAATGACGGTGCATTCGACGTGCCAGCCGGGCCGGCCGCGGCCCAGTGCCCCGCCGTCCCACGACGGTTCGCCTTCACGCTCGGCGCGCCACAGCAGCGGGTCGATCGGGTTCTCTTTGCCCACGGTGTCCGGGTCACCGCCGCGTTCGGCCGAGAGCACGGCCATCGTCTTCTCGTCGTCATGGCTGACGGTGCCGAAAGGCGGGGTGATCGGGGTCGACACCCGGTAGTAGACGTCACCGTTGTCGAGCGTGTAGGCCGCGCCCTTGGCAACGAGGTCCTCCACGGCCGCGGTGATCTCGGGGACGGTTTCGACGACGCCGATGAAGCTCCGCGGCGGGATCACCCGCAGGGCCTCCATGTCCTCACGGTAGAGCTGGATCTGGGAGGAGGCGAGTTCGCGCCAGTCGACCCCGGTGGCGTCGGCCCTCTCCAGCAGCGGATCGTCGACGTCGGTGGTGTTCTGGACGTAGACGACGTCGAGTCCGGCATCACGCCAGATGCGGTTGAGCAGGTCGAAGGCCACATAGGTGGCCGCGTGACCGAGATGCGTCGCATCGTAGGGGGTGATGCCGCAGACGTAGAGACGAGCGGTCTGCTCGCGACCGCGCAGGCGGCGCGGGCTGCGGGAGCTCGTGTCGAAGACCGTGGGCACCTTCCCGGTGCTGGTCAGACGGGGCAGTTGTGGTTCGGGCCATGACTTCACGCAGACCAGCCTAACCGAGACGCAGGCGTTCGGCACTCCGATTCCCAGTGATGCTCGCAACCGGATGCCGGACTCAGATCGGCGGCCAGGGGATGACGGTGCGGTCCTCGGGGGCTTCGGGGAAGAACTCACCTGTGAGGAGAGTCTCGGCCCGCTCGCGCAGAGCCTGCACCTCCTGGGGCGAAAGACAGTCGCAGAGCGCGTCGTTGAGGACCGGGTCCATGTCGACGATCTCCTCGAGGGCGTCGATCTCCTCGGCTCGGAACGATGTGCGGGAGAAGCCCCACAGCACGGTGCGCAGCTTCTCATCGGCATGGAACGTCAGCCCGTTGTCGATGCCGAAGACGCCGATGTCGTGCGCATCGGTGCTCGGCAGGGTCGAACCGGTGATGACATGGCCGGCCTTTCGGTCAGCGTTGTTGGCGAGCAGGTCGAAGAAGGCGACGGCGCGCAGGCCCTCGTTGACCGCATGGGAGAGGACGAGGTCGCGGCCGTCCTCGGTGCGCAGCGCGAAGATCGGAGTGTGGTCGGCCGGGATCGCCTGCACCGCCGACAGGCTCACGGCCTCGTCATCATCGGTGGCTTCGACGTAGGCCTGCAGAGAGCCGCGACCGGCGGGCAGGTCCTCGCGCAGCACCGTCGGCGGGACGACGTCGAGTCCGAGGGCTGAGCTGAGCCGATAGGACGCGACTTCCCGCAGCGCCAGTGTCCCCGAGGGGAAGTCGAGCAGCGGGCGTTCCCCGGAGATCGGTTTGTACACGGCCTTGACCGCCCGGTCCGAGTGTTCGATCACGAGCAGGCGGGTGTCATTGCTGGCCCGCGGAATCGAGCCCATCTCCGTCCACTCCCCCGCGCTCAGAGCCTCGAGGAGAAAGCTGTTGTCCATCACTTCAGGCGCGCGGGATCCCGTTGGCGCGTGGGCACAGGTGGCCTTCGGGCTCGAGCGGGAGGGAGCAGAACGGGCAGTCGCCGCGTCCTGCGCCGACGACCTGTTCGCCGCGGCGGGAGAACTCCCGAGCGGCCGCCGCGTCGAGGACGACGCGCAGGACCTCGCGGTCGACTTCGTCGTCATCGGGGTCGGCGGACGTTCCGGCCTGGGCGTCCGCCTCGGTGAGTTCGAAGCATTCGATGACGAGTTCGTGTTTGACCGTGTCCCAGCCGAGGCTCATGGTGCCGACACGGAACTCCGGTTCGATGGGCACATTCAGTCCGGCGTTGTCGATGCGGTCGTCGAGGGCCGTCTGCGGCACTCGCGCGGCCGGGTCCTTGGTCATGACCATGTCGAGCAGCTCGGTGATCCGGTCGGCGAGGATCTCCACCTGTTCCTTCTCCACGACGACGGTCGTCAGCACGGTCCCGGACTTCGCCTGGAGGAGGAAGGTCCTCTCCCCCGGCAGTCCGATCGTGCCGACGACGAAACGGTCCGGTGTGGGGTGGTCGTAGAGAGCTGCCATGTCTTCAGCCTAGTTCAAACACTTACATGTGACTCCGGCCTGGGATACATTTGAGTCATGAGCACTGATCCTCGTGAGGCCCTGGACGCATTCCTCGAAGCAGTGAGAGAGCACTACGCTGCATCCGCACACCGAAACGGTGACCAAGACCCCCGAGTCGAAGCCGCTTATATGGCTTTGGCCGACGCCTTCGAAATCTACGAAGATGCGATCTACACCGCGTTCGACGAGGTGACCCCCTTCGAACTCTTCGATGACGTCGAAGATGCGAAGGACGATGAGGGATTCATCCTCGACGAAGACGACGAGGACGACTGAGCTCCGTTCTCAGCGCTGTCAGCCGTCAGGAGATCTGGTCGAGCACCTCGGCGATCTCTTCGGCCAGCTCGACCTCGCCGCCGGTGACCTCGGCCAGCTGTGCCGGAGTCCTCGGTGAGACCAGCGAGCAGGCGATCCCGCGGTGCCGGTTGAAGGCCAGAGCGATATCGGTCGTCGACACGCCCAAGGCGGTCGCGGCTTTCCGCACTCCGGCGAGCACCCGATTCGATCGGTCATCGAGATAGGCACCCACATAGTCGCTGAGCTCACCGGCCAGCCGCGAATCCTGCGGTGTCGCCGAGCGATATTTGTCGGTGAGCACTCCGCGTCCCAGCCCGGCACCGGCGATGAGTGAGACTCCGGCATAGTCCGCGGCAGGGATGAGGTCGTCCTCGGCATCGCGATTGAGCAGAGAGTATTCGGCGACGGCGCAGGCGATGGGGATCCCTGCCCCGCGCATCTCCGCCAGCTGCCACCCGCTGTGGTGGGAGACGCCGACATAGCGGATCTTGCCCAGTGTGAGCAGCGTATCGATCGCCGAGGCGGTCTCGGCCCGATCGACGTCGGCATCGAAGACGTCGAGTACGAGGACGTCGAGATGACTGCGACCCGTCGTGTGCAGCAGGGCATCGACCTGGGACAGGATCCGGGCCCGCCCGAGTCCCACCTCGATATGGTCGGGCTCGCTCAGGGACACGCCCACCCGGGCCATGAGCAGCATCTCTTCGGGAAGTCTCAGCTGCCCGAGCACCGAGGCCGCGATTGTGGCAGAGCTGGGCAGCTCGAGGAGGTTCCCACCAGCATCCCTGTAGTCGTCGACGAGACGCTGAGCGGTCCGGTCATCGACCCGGTGGCCCCATTCGAAGGTCCCGAGACCCACATCGCTGACGTCCAGACCGGTGGTGCCGAGGCGTTGGTGCTTCATGCTTCTTGAGGTTACCCGATCCGGCGACTACCGTGGTTTCGTTCCCACCCCATATTCTCAAGGAGTCGTATGTACGACTGGCTGGTCGCTGCCGTGCTCGGAATCGTGCAGGCACTCACCGAGTTCCTCCCGATCTCGTCCTCGGCGCATGTGCGCATCGTCGGCGAACTCATGCTGCCGGGCGACGATCCCGGCGCCTTCTTCACCGCCATCATCCAGATCGGCACCGAGGCGGCCGTCGTCGTCTATTTCTGGCGCGACATCGTCACGATCATCTCGAAATGGTGCAAAGCTCTCGTCGGCAGGCACGATCGCAAGGACCCCGAGGTGCGGCTGGGCTGGCTCATCATCGTCGGTTCGATTCCGATCGTCGTCATCGGCCTGCTGTTCCAGGACCACATCGAAGGCGCGCTGCGCAGCCTGTGGATCACCGCGACGATGCTCATCGTCTTCGGCATCATCATCGGCATCGCCGACTGGGCCGGGAAGCGGGAGCGCACGCTCGAAGACATGACCTGGGGTCAGGGCATCCTCTTCGGCTTCGCTCAGGCCCTGGCCGTCATCCCCGGCGTGTCGCGTTCGGGCGGCACGATCATGGCGGGTCGGTTCATGGGCTTCGACCGTCCCGCCGCCGCTCGGTATTCGTTCCTGCTCGCGATCCCCGCGGTTCTCGGCTCGGGATTCTATGGAGTCGCACAGACGCTCGGACGCGCCGATGACATGGTGCTCGGCTGGGGTCCGACGATGTTGGCGACCCTCATCTCCTTCGTCCTCGGCCTCTTCGTCATCCACTGGTTCCTCGGCTATGTGAAGACGAAGTCCTTCGCGATCTTCGTCTGGTACCGCGTGGCGTTGGGCATCGTGCTCTACGTTCTGCTCGGCACCGGCGTCCTCGCCGCTGTCTGAGCCGCCTGCCGGCTCCGGTCGCGGGCAGACCTCAGCCCCGACCTGAGCTTTCCGCTCCGCACGTTCCTGATCCCGGTATTCGAGTGAGAATGCCGGGATCAGCGCATTCCGCCCCCGCCGACGGCCCCCGACTGCCCGAGACCGGCAGCGGTCACCGACATCGCGGCCAGCACGGGCCTCGTCGCCGAATAGTCGATGACGGTGAATGAGCCCGGCGCCACGCTCAGACGTTGGAAGTCATCGAGCGGCATGCCCAAGGCATCGGCGATGATCGATTTGATGATGTCGCCGTGGGAGACGATCATCCCCCACAGGGGCTTTTCCTTCGTCTCCGCGTCTCTGTTCGCCTCGGCGTCTCTGAGCTCGGCGACGAGCGCGTGGACACGGGCGACGGACCGGTCGGCCGCCTCGGCGATGGATTCCCCTCCCGGAAACCGGGCCTGCGAGGCGCGGTCGAGCACCGTCGCCCACAGAGGTTCGGATGCGAGCTCCTTGAGCCCGCGTCCCGTCCAGTCGCCGTAGTCGAGTTCGATGACGGCTTCGTCCTCGGCGGAGTCTTCGATCTCGGCCGCCTGCCGGGCGATCTCGGCGGTCTGCACGCAGCGGCGCAGAGGAGAATGGATGAGGCGGGCGAAGCGACGGTTCGGCAGCAGTCGCAGGTTCGCTTCGAGCGCGCCCACGCCCTCGTCGGTCAGGGACACACCGGCGGCTCGTCCGGCCAGGATTCCGGAGACGTTGGCGCTGGAGAGGCCGTGCCGCAGAAGAACGATGACGGGCATGGCATCCACATTAGCCCAGATCGTCTAGGGTGGGCCTATGAAACGTCAGCGTCCACGTATGACTTACGAATTCCGCAAGGTTTCGTTCTCCAAGGATGTGCCGCGGTCGGTCAGCCTGCAGGAGCTCAACGACGAGGCGGAATACGGCAAATGGGAGCTCGCTCGGACTCGGATCTCCGTCGGCGGCGTCCGCACCGTCTGGCTGCGCCGCAAGATCATGCCGCTGACTCTGAGCAGCTGATCGTTTGCGGTCGTCTTCCCTCGTTCCCGTCCTCACCGCGGGACTCGTCACGATCGGCGCGGGTGCGGCCATGGCCCTGCAGGGTCGTGCGAACGGTCTGCTCGGTGAAGTGCTCGGGCATGCGGTCTTCGCCGCTCTCATCTCGTTCGTCGTCGGACTCCTCGTCGTCGGGACCACCCTGGCCGTCTCCGCGCGATCCCGAACCGCGGCGGTGCGGCTGCTGGACATGCTGCGCGATCGCTCCCTGCCCGGCTGGGTGGTGCTGGGCGGGCTGAGCGGCGGGCTCGTCGTCATCGCTCAGGCCACGACGGTGCCGCTGATGGGCGTGGCGATGTTCACGATGGCCTTCGTCTCCGGGCAGGTCACCGGCGGGCTCATCGTCGACTCCACCGATCTTCCGCCGGCAGGTCGCCAACGGCTCAATGTGCTGCGCGTGCTCGGGGTGCTCATCGTCCTCGGCTCTCTGGTCGTCGGTGCCGGTGAGCGGCTGCAGACGGGCATCCCCCTGTGGGCGCCGCTGCTGCCGTTCGTCTCCGGCGCGCTGACGAGCGTGCAGCAGGCCTTCAACGGCCGCATCCGCGCCGCCACCGAATCCGCGGTCGTGGCCACAACGGTGAATTTCACCGTCGGCCTCGCGGCGCTCCTCCTCGGCACGGCGGCGCTCTTGGTCGCGGGCGTGCCGTGGGCCGGGTTCCCGACTGCACCGAGTCAGTGGTGGATCCTCCTCGGCGGGGCCTTCGGAGTCGTGTTCATCGCATTGACCACGGTGACCGTGGCTCGTCTGGGCGTGCTGCTGCTGAGCCTGTTCGCGCTCTTCGGCAACCTTGTCGGTGCCCTGCTGCTCGATGTGCTGCTGCCGATCCCCGGTTCGGTGTTCAACGCCACGACGGTGCTCAGCGCCGCCGGTGTGCTCGCCGGGATCGCCGTCACCGTCATGCCTTCATCAGGAAGTCCCCGAGCACCCGGGTCCCGAACTTGAGCGCGGAGATCGGCACTCGCTCATCGACACCGTGGAACATCGCGGGGAAGTCGAGGTCACCGCTCAGCTGCAGCGGGGCGAAACCGTAGCCGGTGATGCCGAGTTCGGCCATGGACTTGTTGTCCGTGCCTCCGGAGAGCGTGTACGGCAGCACCTTCGCCGTCGGGTCATCGGCGAGCAGGCTCGCCTCCATCTGCGCCACGAGCGGGGTGTCGAAGGGGGACTCGAGTGCTTCGCCTTCGTCCTCAGCGGAGATGTCGATCCCCTCCCCCGCCAGCTCCTTGATGGTCAGCATGACGTCTTCGTGCTGACCGGGCAGCGTGCGGCAGTCGACATAGCCCGTCGCCGTGCCGGGAATGACGTTGTGCTTGTAGCCGGCTTCGAGGAACGAGGGATTCGAGGTGTTCTGCAGGGTCGGGGCGACGAACTTCTCGACCGAACCGAGTTCGGCCAGCAGCTGCGGAATCGTCTCGGACCGGAATTCAATCCCGGTCAGGTCCGAGACCCCTTCGAGGAGCTTGCGGGTGGCCAGGGGGATCTCCTGCGGCCAGGGATGGCTGCCGATGCGCGAGATCGCCGCAGCCAGCCGGGTGACCGGGTTGTCGTCGTTGCGCTGGGAGCCGTGCCCGGCAGTGCCGTGGGCGATGAGGTTGAGCCAGGCCAGGCCCTTCTCTGCGGTCTGGATGAGGTACACGCGCTGCCCGCGGATGTCGACGGAGTAACCGCCGACCTCGGAGATCGCCTCGGTCGCGCCGGAGAAGAGCTCGGGACGGTTGCGCACCATGTGGCGGGCACCGTAGTTCCCGCCGGCTTCCTCATCAGCGAAGAAGGCGATGATGAGATCTCGGCGGGGGCGCAGACCCTGAGTGAGCATGGCTCGGACGGAGGCGATGATCATCGCATCCATGTCCTTCATGTCGACCGCACCCCTGCCCCACAGCAGTCCGTCCTTGATGATGCCTTCGAAGGGGTCCACGCTCCAATCCTCGGCAGCAGCAGGCACGACATCGGTGTGGCCGTGCACGACGAGCGCCGGGGAGTTCGGGTCAGAGCCCGAGACCCGGGCGACGAGATTGGCCCGACCCGGTGAGGATTCGACGATTTCGGACTTCAGGTCGACCTCGGCGAACCAGGAGGCGATGAGTTCGGCGGCAGGAAGCTCCGGGTTGGCTCTGTTGCCGCCCCAATTCTGGGTGTCGATGCGGATGAGCTGGCGGCACAGTTCGGTGACCTCCGCCTCGGCGGCGCTGAAATCAAACACGAGGGCTCCCGTCGGTGAAGGGCGGATCACGCGTCGGTGCTGTGATCCCGCGGACATCTTCCACCGTATCCCACCTGCGGCAGCTCGGACGGTCGATTCCGGGCCAGTTTCGGCGCGTCCGGACGGGAAGACGAAAATGGCCTCCGGATCGAAATCCGGAGGCCATCTCCTCGTTGTGCGCGAAGGGGGACTTGAACCCCCACGCCCGATAAGTTGGGCACTAGCACCTCAAGCTAGCGCGTCTACCAATTCCGCCACTCGCGCTGGCAACAGAGATAACTCTACATGCGCGAAACGGTGTCGCAAAATCGAAATCGGCATTTGTGACGCACTCCACTTCTTGGTTCATCCTTCGAGGTGTGCCACCTGCGTGAGCACGTGAGGTTTGCCCGATTTCGGGTCGAAGACCGCCGACCTCGAGGCCCCGTGACGCCGTCCGTCGGTGAGCGCATACCCGGCGGTTCCCGGCAACAGGATCGGCTTCGCGAAGGACACGTCCCAGCGGTAGGACTCCAGTCGCGGGTCCATCGCCGACAGTGCCCGGGAGGCCGTGTACATGCCGTGGGCGATCTGTCGCGAGAACCCGAAGCCCTTCGCCGCCAGACCATTGAGGTGGATGGGGTTGAAGTCGCCGGAGACCTGCGCGTAGCGCTGTCCGATGATCGGGTCCAGCCGCCACAGCGCGCTGGGCTGCGGGGCGGTGAACTCCGCATGCGGGACCTGGGCTCGCGCCCGGGCACCGGGCAGCTTCTTACCCTTGGCGAGATAGGTCGAGACCTCATCCATCACGGGACGGCCCTCGACCTGCGCGGTGACGTGGACCTCGATCGTCGTGCCCTTCGCGTGCTCGAACGGCCCGGCGAGTTCGACATGGAAGTCGACGACCTCGCCGAGGCGGGCCGGAGAGAGCACGTCCACCCGGTTGTGGATGTGGACCATCCCCAACATCGGCAGCGGCACTTCGGGATCGGACAGCAGCTGCATGCTCAGCGGGAAGCCGAGCACGTGCAGGTAGCCGGGGTGGACGACGTCGTAGAGCCTCTGCTCCACGACATGGGCGAAACCGGCGTAGGCGACCGGTTCGAGCGGTACGCTGCGGTCGATCGACCGCTGCGGCAGCTCGGGGCTGGTCCGCGAGCCCACGGGCAGGGTCTTGAGCACGGCGCGGGCGTAGACGGGGAGCATCGAGTCCGCCATCATGCACCCACCATGTTCTGTCCGCACACGCGCAGGGTCTCACCGTTGATGCCGCGGGCGCCGGCCGAGGCGAGGAAGCTGATCGCCTCGGCGACGTCGACCGGCTGACCGCCCTGCTGGAGGCTGGAGAGCCGGCGGGCGACCTGACGGGTCAGCGTCGGCATCTTCGCGGTCATATCCGTTTCGATGAACCCGGGCGCGACCGCGTTGATCGCCCCGCCACGGGAAGCGAAGTCCTGCGCCGAGGCGGCCGTGAGTCCGATGACACCGGCCTTCGAGGTCGCATAGTTCGTCTGTCCGCGGTTGCCGGCGATGCCCGAGGTCGAGGCCAGGGACACGACCTGGGCGCCCTCGGCGAAGAGGCCCTTCTCGGCGAGGTGGGCGTTGATCATCGTCTGCGCCGCGATGTTGACCGCGATGACCGAGTCCCATTTGCCGGCGTCCATGTTCGCGAGCATCTTGTCGCGGGTGATGCCCGCGTTGTGGACGAGGATGTCGACGGGAGCCGCGACCGCCTCGGCGATCTTCTCCGCCGCATCACCGGCGGTGATGTCGAGCTGGAGTGACTTGCCCCCGATCTCATTCGTCACCTGTGCCAGTGCCTGACCGGCCTGCGGCATGTCGACGCCGATGACATAGGCGCCGTCGCGGGCGAGATTGCGGGCGATCGCCGCACCGATGCCGCGTGCCGCCCCCGTGACGACGGCGGTGCGCCCGGCCAGCGGGCCCCTGGCCCCGGTGGACATGAACGTGGTGAAGTCGAGGCGCTCACCGGCCCCGGAGGACACGGTGAGGAACTGCCCGGACACATAGGCGGACTTGCCCGAGAGCAGGAACCACAGGGCCGCAGCCACCGAGGGTGCGGTGAGGTCGACGCCGTCGAGGAGGATGCCGTTGGCGGTGGCCCCGGCGCGCATCTCGTGGGCGACCGAACGGGTGAAGCCGGTGAGGCCCTGTGTGGTGGCGGCCTGTTCGGGTGTCTGGTTCGCTGGGTCCGAGGCAGTCGAGATCGTGATCACACGACCGCAGGTCGTCAGCGATCGCAGGGCCGCACCGACCTCGAGGACGACAGGTGAGAGTTCGGCCGGAGACTGGGCATCGTCGAGCACGGCGATGATCGCCCGCAGCTTCTCACCGGTCTGCGCGTTCCGGCGCACCTCGAAGCCGTTCTCCAGCAGGAGATCGGCGAGGTTCTGTGCGCCGGCTCCGGTGCCGAGGACGAGGACCGGCTTGTTCGTGTAGCTGGCCGGGGTCGAGCCGAAGCGGTTGAGTTCGACCGGCTGCGGCAGTCCGAGGGTCTTCGCGACCTGCTTGAGCGGTCCGTTGACGAGGGAGAGATACGTGTCTTTCATACTGCCTCCACAATCGCGGTGAGTCCCTGACCGCCTGCGGCGCAGATCGACACCAGGGAACGCTTCTTTCCGGTGGTCTTCAGGTGCTTGGCGGTGCTGGCGATGATCCGTCCGCCGGTGGCAGCGAAGGGGTGACCGGCAGCCAGGCTCGAACCCAGCGGGTTGAGCTTGTCACGATCGATGGGGCCCAACGCCTTGTCGAGTCCGGCCTTCTCCGTGCAGAACTCCTCGGACTCCCAGGCCGCCAGGTGCGAAAGCACAGTCGAGGCGAAGGCTTCGTGGATCTCGAAGACATCGAAGTCATCGAACGTCAGTCCATTGCGAGCCAGCAGGCGCGGGACCGCATAGGCCGGAGCCATGAGCAGGCCCTCGGCGCCGTCGACGAAGTCGACTGCCGCGGCCTCGGCGTCGACGAGGCGTGCCAGCGGGGTGAAGCCGTGCTCGTCGGCCCAGTCCTCGCTGCCCAGCAGCACCGAGGAGGCGCCGTCGGTCAGCGGGGTCGAGTTGCCGGCGGTCATCGTCGCCTCGGTGGGCAGCTTCTTGCCGAAGACGGGGTTGAGCTTCGCCAGAGACTCCATGGTCGAGTCCGCGCGCATGTTCGTGTCGCGGCTGACCCCGAGGTACGGAGTGGTGAGGTCGTCGAAGAACCCGTCGTTCCACGCGGCGGCGAGGTTCCGGTGCGAAGCCACGGCGAGTTCGTCCTGGGCCCGGCGCGTGATGGCCCATTCGGCGGTGGTCTTCGCCTGGTGCTCACCCATGCTCAGTCCGGTGCGCGGCTCACCCGTACTCGGAGCCTGGGGCGCGAGATAGGCGGGGCGGATCTGCGAAGCGATCTTCGCCTTCTGCACCATCGTCTTCGCCCGGGTGAGCTCGAGCAGGATCTCGCGCATCGAATCGTTGATGACGATCGGGGCATCGGAGGCCGAGTCCACGCCCGAGGCGATGCCTGATTCGATCTGGCCGGCGTTGATCTTGTTGTTGAGGCTGACGACGGCCTCCAGGCCGGTGGCGCAGGCCTGGCCGAGGTCGAATGCCGGGGTCGTCGGGGCCAGCGCAGAACCGAGGACGGCCTCACGAGTGAGGTTGAAATCCTTCGAATGTTTGAGGACTGCGCCTCCGGCGACCTCTCCGATGTTCTCCCCGGCCAGCCCGAAGCGGGCGACGAGCCCGTCGATGGCCGAGGTGAGCATATCGAGGTTCGTGGCCTTCGCGTACTGCTTGTTCGAGCGCGCGAAGGGAATGCGATTGCCGCCGAGGATGACGGCGCGTTGAGTGGGAGCGGACATGTGCACCTCCGAATGGTTGATTTAGCTGTTACCGACAGTACCTGATACCGTCTGTTACATGAAATCGATCACAGACGGCCGCTCGACGAGGTGGCAGAAGCACCGCGATGAGCGCCGTCGCGAACTGCTGCGAGCGGTCCGTCTCGTCGTCGACGAGTACGGCGACGAACTGTCGATGGATCAGATCTCGGAACATTCGGGGACCACGAAATCCGTGCTCTACCGATACTTCACTGACCGGGCGGGCCTCCAGGCCGCGATGGGGGAATGGGCGATGGGTCTCATCGTCCGGTCTCTCGATGACGCGGCGGCCGCCTCGGTGCGGGTGGACGAATCCACCACCGGGTATGAGGCGTTGGCGGCGATGATCCGCGCCTTCGTCAACCTCGCCGGAGAATCGCCGAACATCTACCGGTTCTGCGACACCGCGGTGAATCGTTTCGCCCCGGAGGAGACCGGGGGCTTCTTCAATTCGATCGCCGCCCTCTTGGCCGAACGCCTCGCCATCGACGGCGAACGAGCCCAGCTGTGGTCAGCGGGGGCGATCGGCTTCGTCCGTGCGGCGACCGAGACGTGGCTGTCCGACCCCGACCGGCCCGAAGAATTCACCACAACCATCACCGATTGGCTTTGGGCATCCCTGCCCGAACACCGAGGAGAAGAACTATGAAGCTGTCTCTTGACCCGCAGGCCATCAACACCGTGCTCGACGGGCAGTGGGCTGAGGCTCGCCAGCGCGGCCGCACCCTGGCCCAGGAGCCGACGATCTACGACGATCCGGCCGATGACCTCGAGACCGCTCGCGCGAAAACGCTCGACGGCGTCGCCATGATGGCCGAGACCGGACTGCCGATGACGGGCCTGCCCCCGGAGATGGGCGGGAAGAACGAACACGCCACCAACGTCTCCGGCTTCGAGGAGACGGTCACAGCGAATCCCAGCCTGCAGATCAAGGCCGGTGTCCAGTTCGGGCTCTTCGGCGGGGCGATCCTCCACCTCGGCGACGCCGAACAGCATGAGAAGTGGCTGCTCGATGCGCAGAGCGGTCGGCTGCTGGGCTCATTCGCCATGACCGAGATCGGACACGGCTCCGACGTCGCCAACGTCGCCACGACTGCCACCTACGATCCCGCGAGCGAAGAGTTCGTCATCGTCACCCCGTTCCGAGCCGCGACGAAGGAATACATCGGCAACGCCGCCCGCGATGCGCGCGCCGCCGTCGTCTTCGCCCAGCTCGTCACTCAGGGTGTCAACCATGGAGTGCACGCCTTCTTCGTGCCCGTGCGCGACGATGCCGGTGAACCGCTGCCGGGCATCTCACTTGAGGACGACGGCTACAAGGGCGGGCTCAAGGGAGTCGACAACGGCCGCATCGCCTTCGACTCCGTGCGGATCCCGCGCAAGAACCTCCTCAACCGCTACGGCGACGTCACCGCCGAGGGCACCTACTCCTCCCCCATCGAGTCGCCGGGGCGTCGTTTCTTCACGATGCTCGGCACCCTCGTCCAGGGTCGTGTCTCCCTCGACGGTGCCTCGATCGTCGCCTCCAAGCTCGCCCTCGACATCGCCGTGCGCTACGGACTCGAACGCAAGCAGTTCACCGCCGGCGACGACTTCGCCGAAACCACCCTCTTGGACTACGGAGAGCACCAGCGTCGTCTGATGCCGGCCCTGGCCGCCGTCTACGCCTCGTCGTTCGCCCACGACAAGCTGCTGACCTCGTTCGAAGAGGTCTTCTCCGGAGCCGATGACTCCGAGGAGAACCGCGCACTGCTCGAAACCCGCGCGGCCGCGTTCAAGGCGGACTCGACATGGATGGCACTCGACGTCATCCAGGAATGCCGCGAAGCCTGCGGCGGTGCCGGTTTCATGGCCGAGAACCGACTGGTGGGCCTACGGGCGGACCTCGACGTCTATGTCACCTTCGAAGGCGACAACACCGTGCTGCTGCAGCTGGTGGCCAAGCGCCTCCTCGGCGATTATGCGAAGGAATTCGCGCACCTCGACGTCGGCGGCGCGGCCCGCTACATCGGCACCCAGGCCGCCGAGCACACGCTCTACCGGACGGGCCTGGCCAATGCGGGACGAGCGATCTCCGATGCCTTCACCCCGAACCTCGGCGACAAGCGGATCCGTTCGGGACGCCTGCAGCGCACTCTGCTCGAGACCCGCCTCGAGGTCATGGTCGCCGGTGTCGCCCAGGCGCTGCGTCCGGCGACGAAGATGCCGGCAGACAAGGCCGCGGAGCTGTTCAACGTCCACCAGCACGAGCTCATCGAGATGGCGCGCGCCTATGTCGAGCTCGAGAAGTGGAAGGCCCTGGACGAGAAGATGAAGGAGCAGACCGATCCCGAGCAGGGGAAGGTCTTCCGTCGTCTGCGCGACACCTACGGTCTCGGACTCATCGAGAAGCACATGGCCTGGCATCTCATGTACGGTCGTCTGCCGATGTCGCGTGCCCGCCAGATCAACGAGACGATGGGGCGTCTGTGCGCGAAGCTCGCTGCCAATGCCCTCGATCTCGTCGAGGCATTCGGCTACGACGACATCCATCGTCGTGCGACGATCTCCACGGGAGTCGAAGCCGAACGTCAGGCCGAGGCCGCCGACTACTACCGTCGGGCCCGCGCTCGTGAGGACTTCCCCGTCGACGAGAAGCAGCTGCGCAAGGCCGCGAAGAAAGCCAAGCAGGCCGCGAAGTGATCACCGGTCTCTGATGCGCACGCTCATCGGAGTGTGCGCATCCGACCGGCAGCACAAAGCCCCCGCAGCGAACGGTCTGCGGGGGCTTTGTGCTGTCTGCTCTCAGCAGTGCTGCCTGCTTGCGGCGGTTCTGTCTGCTTGCGGAAGTTCCGTGAGCTTCAGGCGGCGAGGAACTCTGCGAGTGTCGCAGAGATCTGTTCGGTTTCGGTGAGGAACCCGTCGTGGCCGACGGCCGAGTCGATGACATCGTGTCTGACCCGGCCCGGCAGTGCCTCGGCGAGGATGCCCACCTGTTCGGGTGGGAACAGTCGGTCCGAGGACACGGAGACGACGAGGTTGTCCCGGCACGCATCGGCCAGTGCGGTGGCGAGGTCGGCCGAGCGGCCGTGGCGGACATCATGGTCGCGCAGCGCACGGGTGAGCACGATGTAGCTGTGCGGGTCGAACCGGGCGGTGAGCTTCTTCGCCTGATGGTCGAGGTACGAGGTGACCTCGTAGTAGTCCTCGGATCGTCTGCGACGGGAGAACCGTTCGTTGAGTTCGGCGTCGTTGCGGTAGGTCAGATGCGCGATCTGACGGGCCAGGCCGAGTCCCTGTCCCGGAAACCGACCGACGGCCGAATAGTCTCCGGAATAGTAGTCGGGGTCGAGTTCGATCGCCCGCTCCTGCATCATCGCCCAGGCGATCTGGTCGGCTTCGCAGAATGCGGGAGCGGCGAGGATCGCGCATTTGCGCACCTTCCGCTGGTCCAACAGCGCGAACTCCAGGGCTCGGGCGCCTCCCATGGATCCGCCGATCACGGCGGCCCAGGAGTCGATGCCGAGGATCTGTGCGAGGTTGTGCTCCAATCTGGCCATGTCCCGGATCGAAACCCGGGGGAACCGGGAGCCGTAGGCCAACCCGTCATCGAAGATCGACTGCGGACCGGTCGTGCCCGAACAGCCGCCGAGAGAATTCGCGCACACGACGAAGTAGTCGTTCGTGTCCACGGCCTCGCCGGGGCCGACGACACCCGCCCACCAGTCGGTGACGCGGGTATCGCCGGTCAGAGCATGTTCGATGAGGATCGCATTGGACCGATCCGAGTTGAGAGTGCCGAAGGTCTCATAGGCGATCTCAACCGTACCGAACGTGTGTCCCGAATCCGTGCCGAAGCCCAGGATCCGTTCGACCGAAGTGCTCTGGGTGGTCATCTCAGACCGCGGTCGACGCCTTCGCCGCTGCTGCTGCGAAGCCCTTGTCGAGGTCGCCGATGATGTCGTCGATGCCTTCGAGGCCCACGGACAGGCGCACCAGTGCGGGGTTGACTCCGGCCGCTTCCTGAGCCGCGTCGTCGAGCTGCGAGTGCGTGGTCGAGGCCGGGTGGATGACGAGGGAGCGGACGTCGCCGATGTTGGCCACGTGTGAGTGCAGTTCGAGGGCGTCGACGAAGGCCACAGCTGCGTCGTAGCCGCCGGCGATGTCGAAGGCCAGCACGGATCCGACGCCGTTGGGCAGGTACTTCTTCGCCTTCTCGTTCCAGGGGCTCGAGGCGAGCCCGGCGTAGGCGACGCGGGTGACCTGGTCGTGACCTTCGAGGTAGGCGGCGACCTTCTCAGCGTTCTCGACGTGGCGGGCGATGCGCAGGCTCAGCGTCTCCAGACCCTGAGCGATGAGGAAGGCGTTGAACGGGCTGGCCGCCGGTCCGAGATCGCGCAGGCCCTGCACCCGGGCCTTGAGCCCGAAGGACACATTGGCGCCGAAGGGGCCGTCGGCTCCGAGGTCGCGGGCGTAGACGAGGCCGTTGTAGGACTCATCGGGTTCGTTGAAGCCGGGGAACTTCTCCGGCTGTGCGCCGTAGTCGAAGTTTCCGCTGTCGACGACGACACCGGCGATCGAGGTGCCGTGTCCGCCGAGGTACTTCGTGGCCGAATGGAGGACGACATCGGCGCCGTGTTCGATCGGACGCACGAGGTAGGGGCTGGCCAGCGTGTTGTCGGTGAACAGCGGCACACCGGCGGCGTGGGCGATATCAGCGACGGCGGTGATGTCGAGGACATCGGAGCGGGGGTTGGAGACGACCTCTGCGAAGAACAGCTTCGTGTTCTCCTGCACGGCGTTCTTCCACTCGTCGAGATCGTCGACGTCGACGAAGGTGGTGTCGATGCCGAGCTTGCGCAGGGTGACGTTGAAGAGGTTCTGCGTGCCGCCGTAGAGGCTGGAGCTGGCCACGATGTGATCACCGGCACCGGCGATGTTCGTGATCGCCAGCAGGGCTGCGGACTGTCCCGATGCGGTGAGCACGGCGTGCACTCCGCCTTCGAGGTCGGCGATGCGGTTCTCCACGACCTCGGTGGTCGGGTTCGTGATGCGGGTGTAGATCGGACCGAGCTCGGAGAGGGCGAAGCGGTTGGCCGCGGTCTCGTTGCTGTCGAAGACGAAGGAGGTCGTCTGGTGAATGGGCAGGGCGCGCGATCCGGTGGCCGGGTCGGGTGTCTGTCCCGCGTGGATCTGACGGGTGTCGAATGACTGGCTCATGGTGTCTCTCCTCTGTGAGGGCGACGGCGGTGCCGGCGGTTGAGGTCGATGTGATGTTGTCTACTGTCATCGACTTTCTCGGCGCACGTCCGCCTGTGTGTCATGTTGGTGTCATCACGTGTCATCTTTCGTCACAGATGACAGACTCCCGCCGGTCGCATTTCGACAGGCATTTGCTGTGCGCAGATCAGCCGGCCCCTGTCCTCAGCGGAAGTTCCGTGCCTTCGTCGGCAGCTGCACTTCGAGCGGGATGAGTTTGTGTGCGTAGAGGCTCACGACGTCTCCCCCGCGCTGGATGAGACCGGTGACGACGAGGACGTTGCGGGAGGTCGCGACCGCGCGGAAGCGTTTCATCAGTCCGGCCGTGGCGACGACATTGAGCATTCCGAATTCGTCTTCGAGGTTGATGAAGGTGATCCCCGAGGCGGTGGCAGGACGCTGCCGGTGGGTGACGATCGCGGCCACGGTCATCCGGGTCCCGTCCGCAGCGCGTGCGGCATCCGCGGTCGAGGAGTACCCGCGGGCGCGCAGCGTCTCCCGCAGGATCTGTGTGGGGTAGCCGTCGACGGTGATCCCGGTGGAGAAGAGCTCGGCCAAGGTCACATCGAAGGCGTCCATCGTCGGCAGCGCCGGTGCCGAGTCCACCGTCGCCGTCCCCGGCAGCAGCCCCGGGTGGGCACCGGCGACTCCCCCGGCCAGCCACAGCGCCTGCCTGCGGTCGAGGTCGAATCCGGCCAGGGCTCCGGCCGTGGCCAAGGACTCCAGGGCCTGCTTGCCGATTCCTGTGCGTTCGGCCAGGTCCGCCACCGAGGAGAAGGGAGCGGATTCGCGTTCGGCCACGATCACCTCGGCGAAGGTGCCGACATGTGCGACCGTGTCCAGTCCCAGACGGATCCCCAGCTCCCCCGCCGAGGCGGCCGCCTCGGTGCCGGTGCTCCCCGCGTCCCCGAGCCCGACCCGTTCGAGGTCGGTCGCCGCCTGCGAACAGCGGATGTCGACGGGCAGGATCGGCACCCCATGTCGGCGGGCATCGGCGATGAGCGACTGCGGTGAGTAGAAGCCCATCGGCTGGCTGCGCAGCAGTCCGGCAGTGAACGCCGCATGATGGTGATGCTTGAACCAGGCGGACTGGTAGACGAGGTTCGCGAAGCTGATCGCGTGCGATTCGGGGAACCCGTAGTTCGCGAAGGCGGCGATGGTCGCGAAGATCGCCTCGGCGGTATCTTCGTCGACCCCACGTTCCAGGGCGCCGAGGCGGAACTTCTCTGCGAGTTCGGCCATCCGCTTCTCCGACCGGCGTGAGCCCATGGCCTGCCGCAGGCGGTCGGCGTCGGCCCCGGTGAAGCCTCCGACATCGATGGCCATCTGCATGAGCTGCTCTTGGAACAGCGGCACTCCGCAGGTCTTGGCCAAGGACTTCTCGAGCAGCGGGTGGAGGTATTCGACCTCGTCGAGGCTCTGCCGCCTGCGGATGTATGGGTGAACGGAGCCGCCCTGGATCGGGCCCGGGCGGATGAGCGCGACCTGCACGGCCAGGTCGTAGAACGTCTTCGGTCGCAGCCGAGGCAGGGTCGCCAGCTGGGCCCGGGATTCGACCTGGAAGACCCCGACGGCATCGGCGCGGCACAGCATCTCGTAGACGGCGTCATCCGTGTCGTCGATCTCCGCCCGGTCGATGAGGACGCCGGTGTGGCGGTGGACGAGACCGACCATCTCGTGCAGGGCGGTGAGCATGCCCAGGCCGAGCAGATCGAACTTCACCAGTTCCATGGCCGCACAGTCGTCTTTGTCCCACTGCACCACGGTGCGGTGGCCCATCGTGGCCTTCTCGATCGGCACCACCTCGCCGATGGCACGGTCGGCGAGGATCATTCCGCCGGAGTGGATGCCCAGGTGCCGGGGTGAGCCGAGCAGGTCTCCGGCGACCCGGAGCACGGGCGCGGGCACCGACGAGTCTGCGGCATCGGGCAGGCTCGCCCACCGGTTGCTCGCCTTCGAGAACGCATCCTGCTGTCCGGGAGCGTAGCCGAGGCTGAAGGCCGCGTCCCGGATCGCCGATTTCGCTCGGTAGGTGATGACATTGGCGACCTGAGCGGCCCGATCTCGGCCGAAATGATCGTAGACGTATTGGATGACCTCCTCGCGGCGGCCCGATTCGATGTCGATGTCGATGTCCGGATACCCCTTGCGGTCCGGGGACAGGAACCGGTCGAAGAGCAGCTCGTGCTTGACCGCGTCGACGGCGGTGATGCCGAGGACGAAGCAGACCGCGGAGTTCGCCGCCGAGCCCCGCCCCTGGCAGAAGATCCCCATCTGACGGCAGAATTCGGTGATGTCGAAGACGATGAGGAAGTATCCGCAGAAACCCAGCTGTGCGATCATGTCCATCTCCCGATCCAGCTGCTCCCACGCTCTCGGGTTCTCGGCTCTGGTCCCGTAGCGGTGCCGGCCGCGGTCGGCGATGAGACCGCGCAGATAGGCCTCCCCGTCGCCCTCATCGGGCATCGGCGCCTTCGGCAGATCGGGACGGGCCGCAGACAGGACGAAGGAACATTCCCTCCCGATCCGCACCGCGTTCTCCAACGCCTGCCGGGGGAACCTCGCGGCCATCTCCTCTCCCGTGTGGATGCGGGCGCTCGCCGTCGCCGGCAGCCATCCGGTCAGTTCGTCCAAGGAGAGTCGTGCGCGCACCGAGGCTCTCACCTGCGCGGACTTCCAGCCGGCGCGGGTGGCGAAGTGGACGGCGTTGCTCGCCACGATCGGCAGATGCGTGCGCTTGGCCAGATCGCCGAGGTGGCGCAGCCTTTCGTCGTCATCCGGGGTTCCGTCCCGGCTGAGTTCGACGGCGACCCGATCGGGTCCGAAGAGCGCAGTGAGTTCGCGCAGAGCGCCGAGGCCCCCATCGTCATCGCCCAGGGCCTGTCGCAGCGGACCCTTGCGGCAGCCGGTGAGGATCATCCAGTCGCCGTCCATCGCCGCCAGCTCTTCGATGTCGAAGACGGGGCGGTTCTTCTCCCCGCGCAGATTCGCCTCGGTGATGGCCTGGGAGAGTCGGTGGTAGCCGTCGACGCTGCGAGCGAGGACGAGCAGGTGTTTCGCATCGGGATCGGTCTGGCCGGGGATCTTCTCTTCCAACCCGAGGGACAGTTCGGAGCCGAAGACAGTGTCCAGCCCCGCTTCGGCGGCGGCATGGGCGAAGCGGACCGCACCGTAGAGACCGTTGTGGTCGGTCAGCGCCAGAGAGGTCAGTCCGGCAGCGGCTCCGGCGGCGACGAGCTCTTCGGGTTCGGACGCCCCGTCGAGGAAGCTGAACTGGGAATGCACGTGCAGCTCCGCCCACTCCACGTTCGTCCGTCGCGGCGGCGGACCGCCGTTCGTCCCCCTCCCCATGCCGGCGCCTGTCGGTTCGTGGTAGCGGCCGCGCCCGTCCGAACCGCCTGGTCCGACGGAGACCTGGTAGCGGTCGGGGCGAGAGAACGCCGGCGCGTCGGAGCCGTCGGCATGTTTGTCAACACTGTGTTTGTCGGCACTGTGTTTGTCGGTTGCGCCGTCCGCTCCTCCCGTCCCCGGGGCGGCACGTGAGTCGGAGGCCTCGCGTACTCCGGGTGTGTCTTTGCCTTCGAGTCGGCGGGCGAGCTTCGACCAGGGGGTGCGCGGGTTCGAAAATCCCATCGCGGCCTCCTCTCATCCATGGTTTCTCATCAGTGACCGTGGTCCGGAACCTGATCAGCAGTAGCGTCCGGTCAGGTACCACTGGCCGTGTTCCTTGCTCAGCAGCAGAGCGCGCCCGGTATCGGTGACGACCTGCAGTCGGGTCCGGTACACGGCCCGTTCGGGATCCCACCACCCGGATTCGATGGGCCAGGAGCCCGAGTAGTCGGTGACGGCCTCGGTCTGCCCGGTGGGGAATCTGATCGTCGCCGGTGTGGCCTCCAGCCCCGAGGGGCGGGCTTCCACCGACGTCCCGTCGGCTGCGAGCACGTCGACGGCGAGGCGTTCGACGGTCGTCGGACGGGGCGCGTGCAGGGCACCGGGCCAGGGCGCAGAGGGGCTGCGCTCAGGGACGGCTGCCTGCTGCCACGGGGTCCACAGGTTCGTCTCGGCGGGGTCCCACCCGCCTTGGAGGCCGGGGACCAGGACGGCATCGGGTCCGAACAGTCCCTGCAGACGTTCGAGGGTATGGGTGATCTGCCCGGTGTTCTCGTCGAACAGGCTCCGCGTGGCACCGATCGGGGTGGTCAATTCGGCGGCGATGAGGCGCAACGCGATGATGCCGTCTTCGGAGAAGTCCTCGACGTCGGGGGCCGGATCGTCGACGGTGTCGGGCTCCTGCCGACTGTCGCCGCGCGGAGCTGCACCGCCGGCCAGCCAGCCTTCGGCCTGCCACCTCAGTCGGTCTGCGATCGAGTTCTCCTGCATGTCCTCAATCCGCCAGGTTCGGGATGAGGATCGACCGGCTGCGGCATCGAGTTCGATCGTGATCTGCGTGCAGACCAGCCCCTGCCTGCGCACCTTGGCCAGCAGATCTGCACCGAGCTGGCGGGCGAGGAATCCGAGGGTGTCGCTGCGGGTCGTCGGGGCATCGAGGTCGAGTTCGACTTCGAGCTGTTCGCCGCGGACGTGGTCGGCAAGCGGGACCGTTTCCCGACCGGAGGCCAGGTCGTGCACATGCCGGCCGAAGGCACCGAAGCGTGCGCTCACGTCTTCGGCCGCAAGGCGAGCGAAGTCGCCGAGGGTGCGCAGCCCCAACTGCAGGAAGACCTCGATCAGCCCGGTCGCCTCGGTGCCGGCGTATTCCAGGGTGGTGATCGGCTGGGCCGAGAGGAAGTCCACGGTCTGCCCGGGCTCGACCCGACGCGCTTGACCTGCGGCGAGGACGGCGGCGAAGACGGTGTCGGCGATTCCGGGGAAGAATTCCCATCCGGTGTCGTCGACGAGAGCGGAGACCAGGGTTTCGACAGCGCCGGCTTCGTCTGCGCAGCTGTGTCTGAGCGAATCGAGAGGGATCGCCAAGGTTCCCGGGCTGAGCAGAGTGAACCGGGCGACGAGGTCTTCGAGGGCGGCGACTCCGGCACTGAAGTGTCGGTTGTCTGCCTCTTCATCCCAGACGGCGACATGGGCTTCCGGGCAGCGGTATCCCACGGCACGCCTGTTGTTGCCGGCGGTGATTCCGGCCGCACGGGCGGGAGCATTGGCGGCGATGACCTTGCCTCCGTGGAGGACTGCGACCGGGCGGCCCGGTCCGATGCCGTGTTCGACCGCTGCGGCCACGGCCGGCCAGTCGGGCACCGTCAGGACGAGGGTGCGGCTGAACTCATCCGACATGGCTGATCACCTGCCGCAGCTGTGTGATCGTCGACCAGCGAGGATCGTCGGCGGTCTCCGCATCCCCTGTCCCTGTCTGGGTGGTGGACACTCCGGCAGCTGCATCGGAGGTTTCGGCGGGAACGTCGAGCGTCCCCGCGGGGACGCTCGTGGGAGTCCCGGACGGGCCGGGCAGCAAGAACCGATGGGCTCCCGTCTGTGAACGAGCACGGACGAGGCAGGACTGCAGACGCCCGCGACCGTGTTCGGCACCCGACCAGCGGGTATCGGTGATCTCGATCTGCTCCGTGCTGCCGGACAGGGGACGGAGACTGATGAGACTCATCCGTCGTTCACGGATCTTCGCCAGGAGCCGAGCCCGTTCCGAAGCACTCGGGGCGAAGCCGGGGTCGACGAGGATGATGTCGAAGGATTCGATGAGGATCGAAGCCACCCGCAGCCAGTCCTCACCGGGGGTCGCGAGGTTGACGAAATGGTCGAGGTCGACACCGAGGTCGGCAATCGAGGACACGGCCGGTTCGCCGAGTCCGATGCCGGCACACCACTTCTGTTCCCGGGTCGCCGCAGCGATCGTCGCCAAGCCGCAGCTCAACGACAGCTCACCGCTGACGGTGACGAGTTCACCACGCGGCAGACCACCGCGGCGAAACAGCGGAGAGAGCACAGGATCCACCGGATGGGGTGGGATCTGATCGAACAGAGCCGCAGCCGTGGAGATCCCCATCTCCCGGCTGAGCTGTTCGACGACCGGTGCTGCTGACATGACATCTATTATCGAACTGGTGTTCGAAATTGGCAAGATTCAGACACCAGCTCTGCGCTCCCGGGCGTGTCGCCATTCGGCTTCGAACATCCACGCGATGCAGAGGCCGAGGTCAAAGCCGTAGCCACCGCCGACAGTGCCGGGATCGGCCGCCTCAGTGGCCTTCCTGACCTCTGCAACGCGAACCGCTGTGTTGAACATCATCCGTCCCCTCTCCCGACTCTCCAGGGGAAGCAGCTGAGAGCCATCGGGCAGATAGAAGGCGAAGGCCGCGGGACCGCGCATCGCTCCGGCGAAGTCTGCTCCGGTGCGTTCGATGCGCAGCTGGTACTTGTGCACCACGGTGTGGTGTCTGCGGCAGAGCAGGATGAGGTTGTCCATATCGGTCGCCCCTCCCTGCGACCAGGGACGAATATGGTGGGCATCGCACCGTCTGCGGGCGCGGCAGCCGGGGAATTGACAGCAGACATCGCGCACGCTCAAGGCCATTCGCTGTCGCCTGCTCACCAGTCGCCGCGAGCGCCCGAGCATCAGAACATCGCCTCCGCCGTCCTTGACCACCCCGTTGATCAGCGCCTCACAGCTCAGGCGCTCCGCCGTCGCTGCGGTGATGCCGCCGAACCCTTCGATCCGACAGGTTGTGTCCGCTCGCCCTACAGGCGCCTCCGGTTCGGCCTGCGTCCCCGCGGGGACGCAGACTTCAGTTCCTGTCCTTGCCGGGATGCTGAGAAGAGGGGGCTCAAGTCCGGGGGCGGCTTCCACGGCAGCGCCGCTGCGGGTGATCACCTCGGCGGAGGCGTGGACGAGCAGCCGAGCACGATCGGCATCGACCGAACCCGCCGGCTCGGCGCGAGGGAAGGCATGGATGATCTCCATCAGGCACATCACTTGGGAGATCGGCTCATCAGGCGCCTCGTCCACCGCAGTGCCGTCCTCGGCCACAGATCGGAGCTCGTCGGAAGCGCCGTCGCGAACGGGACGCTCGAGAACCTGACGGGCGGCATCGAGCATCGTGGCGATCTCCGCGGCTTCGTCTTCCTCGAGGTCGATCGTGATCCGGGTCCGACCAGGCGCCACCTGACGCATGCTCACACTGTCTTGAGCCAGGAACAGCGGGAACGGTCCGTTGTCGATCTTGTCGGCCAGCTGCTGGTAGTTCTGGGAGATCCGGCTGATCTGGCTGCCCGTGGCAAGAGTGGCCAGGCGCAGCGCCTCATCGTCGCCGATCCGCTCGCCCAATCGGGTGACTTCCCGCACCTTGGAGAAGCTGATGTCCCCGTCTGCCAGGCTCCTCTTCACCTTCGGCATCTCTCGCAGCGCTGTCATCACACGGACGTATTCGCGTGCAGTGTGCATGCTCACCGATGCCACATGCATCACCCATTCGGCCAGAGTCCTCACTCCGACCCATTCCGCCCACAGCCCCCGCCGCTCAACCTCATCGATGAGGGCGATGACGCGAGCGTGACAGAAGGAGATGCACGAGATGTTGCGCCGGATATCGGTCACGATCTGTGCGCAGGTGAGGGTGCTGAGATCCACGTCGGCCGCGGCCCCTCCAAATTCCCCCGGGTCGACACTCAGCCCGTCGAGCTCTGCGGTCTCCACATCAATCGGCTTGTCGTCTCTCATGGTTCTGCCCTTCCGCGACCCTTCGGTCCTCCGGTTCGGCAATCCCCACGACCGCCAACCGTGCCATCACTCTAGAAGTCGGCACTGACACGAGAACTCAATCGAACGCAGACCGGCGACTTCGAACGCATTCCAGATTCGATTGAGTTTCGTTTCTGCAGGTGACCGCGCTGAATCACGCCGGCCCCGCGGATTGCCGAACTCTCAGCCCCGGTCATGTCAGCACCGACGGGTAGGGTGACTCCATGACCGAAGGCAGCAACGACAGCGCAGACGACGGCGGCCACGGCTCGGACACCGCACAGTCACAGACACCGACCCCGGTCGAAACGCGCACCCGTGAGGTGTCCACGCGTGACTCCTATGATGCGATCTCGCAGACCTACACGGACTGGATCGCTGATGAGCTCACTGCGAAACCGCATGATCGGGCCATCCTCGGGGCCTTCTCCGAGCTCGTCCTCGGTACCGGGTCGGCCGAAGTCCTCGACATCGGCTGCGGTCCCGGTCGCATCACCGCATTCCTCGCCGCGCTCGGGCTCACCCCACGCGGTCTCGACCTCTCCCCTGCCATGATCGGTCTCGCCCAGGGCCTCTATCCGACGCTCGGATTCGACATCGGGTCGATGACCGCCCTGCCCTATGCCGATGAATCCTTCGCCGGCCTCGTCGCCTGGTACTCGACCATCCACGTCCCCGATGATGCGCTTGCGCTCGCCTTCGCCGAGGCGGCCCGTGTCCTCCGCCCGGGCGGTTGGTTCCAACTGGCGTTCCAGCTCGGTGACGGGGTCGATCACATCGCCGATCTCGCCGGTTTCCCTGTCGATCTCGATTTCCACCGCCGCTCGAACGATCAGGTCCTCGCCGCCCTCGAGCCGCACGGTTTCACTCCGGCCGTCCGTCTCGAACGCGAACCCGACCGAGTGGGCCGCTATCCGGAGGCGAGTCGGCAGGGATACCTGCTCGTCCGCAGGGCGGTGCGGTGACCATGGTCACCGCACCGGAAGAACGGCAGCGGCACACGTGCGATCGCGCTGTCGGACCAGCGGGCCACAGGGTGAGAAGATGAGAGGGATATGAATATCGACATCGTCTTCCACACTCCCGAGATCCCCGGCAACACCGGCAATGCCATCCGGCTCGCCGCGGTCACCGGGGCCCATCTTCATCTTGTCGAGCCCCTCGGCTTCGACCTCTCCGACGCAAAGCTGCGCCGAGCCGGTCTCGACTATCACGACCTCGCCCATGTCACCGTTCACCCATCGCTTGCCGACCTGTGGGGCCACCTCGGTGAGCGTCGAGTGATCGCGTTCAGCACGCACACGGACAATTCCTTCGCCGAGGTCGAGTACCGAGACGGTGATGTCCTCCTCTTCGGGCGGGAATCGACGGGCCTGCCCGACGAGGTCACCGACGACGAGCACGTCGACATGGCCGTCCGGATCCCGATGCTGCCGGCTCGCCGCTCGCTCAACCTGGCGAATTCGGCATCGATCGCCATCTACGAAGCCTGGCGCCAGCACGGCTACGCGGGGGCTTGAACCCGCGTAGACTTCTTCGCGGACGCTTTACCTGAAAGGACCACTATGACCGCCAAAGTGCTCACCGTCGCAGGATCCGACGTCTCCGGAGGAGCCGGACTCGAAGCCGACTTGAAGATGTTCGACGAATACGGTGCTTTCGGCACTGCCGTCGTCACCTGCATCGTCACTTTCGACCCCAACGACGCATTCGGCCACGTCCTCGAATTCATCGAACCCGAGGTCGTCAACCGCCAGCTCGAGTCGACGCTGGCCGTGCACGAATTCACCGCCATCAAGTCCGGAATGCTCGGCTCCGTCGACTCGGCTCTGGTCCTCGCCGAAGAGCTGAAGACCAACGAGCTGCCCTACGTCTTCGACCCTGTGCTCGTATGCAAGGGCGCGGGCACCATGGTCGATCTGAAGGATCTCTTCGTCGAGAACCTCGTGCCCTTGGCCACCGTCGTCACCCCGAACCTCGAGGAGGCCGCTACCCTGGCCGACGTCGACCCCATCGATTCTGTCGAGGGCATGATCGAGGCCGCGAAGATCATCCACGGCCAGGGTGCGAAGAACGTCGTCGTCAAAGGCGGAGCCCGCCTCGCCGGTGACGATGCCGTCGATATCCTCTTCGACGGTGAGTCCGTGACGACTCTGCGTTCGCGCAAGGTCAACAACAAGCTCGTCAACGGGGCAGGCTGCTCCTTCGCCTCCTCGATCGCGGCGGGCATCGCCACCGGTCTCGACATCAAGGACGCGGTTGTCTCCGCCAAGGAGAAGGTTGCTCACGGAATCGCGAACTGCCTCGACAACGCCACCGGCGTCGCTTCGCTCTACCACCCGGCGGCTCGAGTGAGCCCTTCGCCCGAAGTCTCCGTCGTCGTCGACTGAGCACTGCTCAGCCGGGTTGTGTCCCCGCGGGGACGCAACCTGCCTCGTCCCCGCGGGGACTTCATCCCTGACCCAGATGGTCTGCAGACAGCGAACTGCCCCGCACACCATGATCGGTGTGCGGGGCAGTTCGTATGAAGCTGAGCGGAACCGCTCGGGATCAGCGCTTGCCGAAGCCCTTGTAGCGGTCCTTGAACTTCTCCACGCGGCCGGCGGAGTCGAGGATGCGCTGCTTGCCCGTGTAGAACGGGTGCGATGCGCTCGAGATCTCGACGTCGATCACGGGGTAGGTGCTGCCGTCTTCCCACTCGATGGTCTTATCGCTCGTGGCGGTGGAGCGGGTGAGGAACTTGGTGCCGGAGGCCAGATCGTTGAACACGATCGGCGCGTATTCCGGGTGGATGTCCTTCTTCATATTCTTACCTCTGCTGAATTCTTTCAGGCGCCTGATATGGGTCCGACCCATCTGCCAGTGCCCGAATTCGTCTGCTGGACACGCCTCGAACCGTAGGAACCGGACACGAAGCGACAGCCCAGTCTAACCGATGGGTGAGAACAAAGCGATTCGACACTCATCTCCTACACTGTGGCCATGACCACGAAGGAACGACTCTCCACTCAGTTCACCCTCCGACCCGCGGCCACCGCGCCCGAGCTCATGGCCGGATCCACCTCCGAGGCGCTGCCGGCGATCACCGGTGACGTCGAGGTCTTCGCCATCGACCCGCAGATCGCAGACACCGCGGCGCTGCTTGACGCCACCGATCTGCCGCCGGCCACCTCCGCGAACTGCGTCCTCGTGGCGGGTTCACGGTCCGGGGAGGAGCGCATCGCGGCGTGCATGGTGCTCGCGAACACCCGAGCCGATGTCAACAAACGGGTGAAGAAACTCCTCGACGTGCGCAAAGCCTCGTTCCTCCCCTTGGAACGGGCGGTCGCCGAATCCGGGATGGAGTACGGCGGAATCGGCCCGATCGGCCTGCCGGAGAGCTACCGGGTGCTCATCGATTCCCGCGTCGCCGAAGCCGAGGAGCTCATCATCGGCTCCGGAATCCGCGGCTCGAAGCTGCTCCTGTCCGGTTCTGCGCTCGCGTCGCTGCCCGGCGCCGAGGTGGTCGAGGGGCTGGCCAACGACATCGACTGAGCGTGTCGCTCGGTCAGACCATCACCCCCGGGCCGGTTCCGCCGGATGAGCATCGGCAGTCGCCGGGTCAGTTGAGGCCCGCGCGGTCGATGACGAAGTCGATGAGCGGGGCATAGAGGTTCGGCACGACATCGTCATCGAGCGGGATGGTCGCCTCGATCTGCCCCTGTGCCTCGGCGACGAAGAGAGCCGGATCATTGCAGTCGGCGTAGCCGATGGTGCGCAGTCCCCGGCTCGAGGCGGCACCGGCCCAACCGTGGTCGGCGACGACGAGGTCAGGGGCCCCGGCACCGCGGGCGGCGAAGTCATCGAGGAGCGCGTGCATGGGTTCGGCCAGATGCGTGTGGGGACTGCCGCCGTGCTGGTGCCAGGTCCACACATCGTTGATCTGGCGGACGTCTCCGCCGATCTCCGGGACCGGGATGAAATGGTCACAGACATCGATGAGGGCACCGGCGGATTTCGCCGCCGCGGCGATCGCCATGTGCACGGGCAGCAGTCCTGCCGGATGGCCGGTGGCGAAGAGGATCCGGCCGCCCTCGCGACTGACGTGGCCGACCGCCTCGGCGAGCTTCTCCGTTGCGTCGATGCACGCCTGCGTGGAGATCGTATCCACGCCTTCGACGAAGGCGGGGTCGGGACGCAGCCCGGCACGTTCGACCATGAGCGCGAACACCGACTCATAGTCCCAGTCGCGGGTGAGTTCGACACCGAAGTCGAACTGCCTTTCCTGGTCAAGGAAACGGCGGATATGGGAGAGGTTGTTCTCCCTGGGGGTCGCGACTTCCCCGGTGATGCGACCGGTTTCAAGGGCTTGGGCCAGTCTGCTGCGGTCCACTGAAGATCCTTTCGGGTTCGGGTGCTGATGGGTCGGCCGTCGGTTCCTCTGGTCGCAGAGCTCAGTCGCTCTGCAGAGCGAAGCAGGTCACCGCCGAGGCGGCCGCGACGTTGAGCGAATCGACTCCCCCGCTCATGGGGATCATCACGGTCGAATCGCAGGCGGCGATCGTCGATCTCTTCAGACCCTCACCCTCGGTGCCGAAGACGACGGCGGTGCGTTCTGGGGCGGATGCGGCGAAGTCGCGCAGACCCACCGAATTCTCGTCGAGCGCCAGTGCCGCAACGTGGAAGCCCAGGTCCTGCAACGATCCGATTCCGGCGGGCCAGCGCTCGATGCGTGTCCACGGCACCTGGAACACCGTGCCCATGGACACGCGGATCGACCGACGGTAGAGCGGGTCGGCGCAGCGTGGAGTCACGAGTACGGCGTCGACGCCGAAGGCCGCAGCGGATCGGAAGATCGCGCCGACGTTCGTGTGGTCGACGATGTCCTCGATGACGACGAGGCGCCGGGCCCCGGCGACCACGGAGGCGACCTCGGGCAATGCGGGTCGGCCCATGGCGGACAGAGCGCCTCGGTGGAGGTGGAAGCCGGTGAGCGACTCCACGGCGGCGTCGGTGCCGATGAAGATCGGCACATCATCGGCGGCGATGAGATCCGCGAGGTCGAACAGCCACTTCGGACTCGTGAGGTAGGACCGGGCCCTCATGCCGGCGGCATGGGCCCGGCGGATGATCTTCGAGGACTCGGCGATGAAGAGACCCTCGGCAGGTTCCCGCACGCTGCGCAGCGCCACATCGGTCAGCTGCGTGTAGTCGTGCATCTCGGTAAGACCGCCCGCGGCCAGATCCGCCTCGTCGAAGAAACGCAGACGTGCGGCGGCGATGCCCAGCTCGGCGGCCCGGTCGATGACCTGCTGCCGGGTGAGAGGAGCCTTGGCCGGGGTGTTCACAGGGTGAGGATCCTCCAGATCGCAACGAGGCCGAGGGCGACGATGACCGTGCGCAGCAGCACCGGGGAGAAGCGACGGCCGACCCGAGCTCCGAAGTACCCGCCGATGAGCGAGCCGACGGCGATGCAGATGACGGCGATCCAGTTGATGCGGTCGTGGCCGACGATGATGTACGTGCTCGCCGAGACCGTGTTGACGACGAGGACGAGGACGTTCTTCAGACCGTTGAGGCGCTGCAGATCGTCGGGCAGCAGCAGACCGAGGAGCGCGATGAGGATGATGCCCTGCGCAGCGGCGAAGTACCCGCCGTAGATCGCGGTGAGGAAGACGACGAGGAGCACGGCCAGATACCGACCGGTCGAGAGCTGGTCCCCCGCCGAGGCGGCTCTGTGCTCGATCCCGGCTGCCTCGGCGCGGCGCAGCGACCGGCTCTTCAGGTACCGGGACAGGTACGGCTGTCCGACGACCATGATGAGTGCGACCACGAGGAGGACGGGCACGATCGTCTCGAACGCGTCCTCGGGCAGGTGCAGAAGCAGATACGCCCCGGTCAGTGAACCCAGCAGCGAGGCGGGAACGAAGCCGAGGATGCGTCTCCACTGACCGCGCAGCTCCTCACGGTAGCCGAAGGAGGAGGCGATGTTGCCGGGGATGAGGCCGACGGCGTTGCTCATCGTCGACACGACGGGCGCGACGCCGAAGGCCACGAGCGCGGGAAACGTGATCAGGGTGCCGGATCCGACGACGGCGTTGATGCCGCCGGCCGCGACTCCGGCCAGGACGATCAGGGCGATCTGCCACGGTTCGAGGCTGAGACTCTGCCACAGCTCCATGCTCAGCGGGCGGAACGAGCGTGGTAGCGCTGACCGTCGCGGGTGAGCTTGACGTCGATGCCGAAGGTCGCGGCGAGGTTATCGGCAGTCAGGGTCTCCTCGATCGGACCTGAGGCCAGATCGGTGCCTTCGGAGAGCAGCAGCACGTGGGTGATCCCCTCCGGGATCTCCTCGACGTGGTGAGTGACCATGATCGTGGCCGGCGCCCACTTCGACGACAGGATCTCCGAGAGCGCACCGAGCAGCTCTTCACGTCCGCCGAAGTCGAGCCCGGAGGCCGGTTCGTCGAGCAGCAGCAGCTCGGGATCGGTCATGAGCGCGCGAGCGATCTGCACCCGCTTGCGTTCGCCTTCGGACAGGGTGCCGAAGGTGCGTTCGGCCAGATGGGTGATGCGGAAGGCCGCAAGCAGGTCGTGGGCGCGATCGATGTCGTCGCGTTCGTACTCTTCGACCCAGCGTCCGGTGACGCCGTAGGCAGCGGTGAGCACGGTGTCGAGGACCGCTTCGGAGCCGGGGATGCGGTTGGCCAGCGCGGTCGAGGCATAGCCGATGCGCGGGCGCAGTTCGAACACGTCGACACGCCCGAGCTGCTCCTCGAGGATGCCGACCGTGCCCGTCGTCGGGTGCATACGTCCGGCGGCGAGTTCGAGCAGGGTCGTTTTGCCCGCGCCGTTGGGTCCGAGCACAGCCCAGTGCTCGCCCTCGGCGACGGTCAGCGAGAAATCGTCGAGGAGGAAATTCGACCCCCGGCGCACGGACACGGAATCCAAAGTCAGGACATCACTCATATCCTCAGACTCTATCGCAGGCGAGCCGTCTATTCTGGTTCGACATGGACCTGACGACCGACTCCCTGCTGCTGACCCTGGCGATCAATCACCGCCTGCGCTCGACCCTGCCCCCTGACGAGGTCACCTCCGCGTTTCTCGACGATGATCGTGATGTTCCTCTCATTGTCTCCGACGAGGTGTTCGGGACCTCCGCTCCGACGGGCCTGCTGCTCTTCATCGCCGAGGCGGCCGCCGCCGGAATCACGCACGCGCGGCTGGCGCTGCACCACCCATCGCTGCCGCACACGACTCCCCCGGTCGACCGGGATGCGCGCACGCAGGTCGGCCGCCACAGTGCCCCCGTCGTCCTCCACCGAGGTGATGAACAGGCGGCCATCGCGCTCATCGGGGCCGAGGCGAACGTCGAGATCATCGCCTGTCGGCCCACTCCCTTCCGACCGGTGACCGTCGGCACGTCCGCGGAGGCGCTGCGACGGCTGCGACTGCTCGTGATCGAGGGTCTCAACCTCATCGAGACCCTCGACGTCCCCGAGGAGTGGCGGCAGGGCCCGTGGCGGGATTGGCAGGAGGAACTGTCGACGATGCATCCGATCTCCCGGCTCATCCCCACCGAGGCCGATTCCCGGGCGATCTACGCAGCCCTCGACATCCATCACCGCTTAGCCGCTGTGCTCGCTCCGGCCACGGTGGCTCCGCCGCAGTTCGGGGCGCTGCTGTCTCAGCTGCATCCCGCGGCCGCCGACTACATCATGGCTGTGGCTACGATGAAGGGATGAACGAGACCGCAGAGGCCGCAGCCGCCCATCTCCCCGTCCGACTGCTCGTCATGGACGTCGACTCGACGTTCATCAACGAGGAGGTCATCGACCTCATCGCCGCTCACGCCGGGGTCGGCGACCAGGTCGCCGCAATCACCGAACGGGCGATGGCCGGTGAACTCGATTTCGCCGCGTCCCTGGCCGAGCGGGTCGCACTGCTGGCCGGACTGCCGGAGACCGTGCTCGACGAGGTGCGGGAGCAGATCACCCTCACCGAGGGGGCCCGTCAGCTCGTCGCCGCGGTCCATGACGCGGGAGGCCGGGTCGCCCTCGTGTCCGGAGGCTTCACCGCGATCATCGCACCTGTGGCCGCCGAGCTCGGCATCACCGATGTCTTCGCCAACGGGCTGGAGGTCGTCGAGGGCCATCTCACCGGTCGCACCAGCGGTCGCGTCATCGATCCGAGCGCGAAGGCAGAGATCTTCGAGGATCTGCTCGCCGCTGGTGAGTACGACCGTGCCGAGAGTGTGGCGATCGGCGACGGCGCCAATGACATCGGGATGATCGAGGCCGCGGGCGTCGGGGTGGCGTTCTGCGCGAAGCCGGCCCTCGTCGCCGCCGCCGATGTCTCGGTGTCGACCAGGAACCTGCGCGAGGTGCTCACGATCGTCAGCAGCCGCGCACACGACTGAAAACCGCCGACCGTCAGCTTCGGCATCAGACCCGGCAGAGACGGCCCCGTCGCAGGTGGCCCCGACACAGACGACTGAGGCCCTCCGAACGAATCGGAGGGCCTCAGGGATGTCACGATCAGATCATGCCGGAAACGTTTGCCGGCACGGATCACACGCCGTGGAAGACTCGGATCTGCGGTGCCGGGCAGGTCCCCGGCTCGACGTCCCAGCTTTCGAGGTCGAAGACCGCGATCGAGGAGGGACGGAACGGATCCGGGACTCCGCCGGCCGGGTTGAGGTGGCCGATCACCTCGGCGACGGTGGGCTGGTGTCCGACGATATAGGCGCACGCCGCGTCGGCGGGGATCGAATTGATCGCATCGATCCAGTCCGCGACCTCACCGGCGTAGAGGGACTCGTCCTCACGCAGGCTCAGCACGCCCGGGTCGTCGAGCGAACCGCCGTGGGCCCGATTGACGGCTTCGACGACGGCCTGACCGGTCTGCACGGTGCGTCTGGCCGCCGAGGCGATGGCGACATCGGGTGACCATCGTTCGGCGATCTCTGCGCCGGCCTCGACCGCTTGGGCCAGACCTTTGGAGTCCAAGGACCGTTCGAAGTCCGTGGCACCTTGCGCCTCCGCCTTCGCATGGCGGGCGAGGATGAGCACTGGCATGAGCGGTCTCTCAGGCTCCGGTGGAGTGGAAGCCGCCGTCGACGTGGACCATTTCGCCCGTGGTGGCGGGGAACCAGTCCGAGAGCAGGGCGACGATGGCCCTGCCGGCGGGGGTGGTGTCCGTCTGATCCCAGCCCAGCGGTGCACGGTCGCCCCACATGTCTTCGAGGGTTCCGAAGCCGGGGATCGACGTGGCAGCGGTGGTCTTGAGCGGTCCGGCCGAGACGAGGTTGACGCGCACACCGTCGTCTCCAACGTACTTCGCGAGGTACCGGGCGGTGGATTCGAAGGCGGCCTTGGCCACGCCCATCCAGTCGTAGACGGGCCAGGAGATGGTCGCGTCGAAGGTGAGACCGACGACACCGGCGCCCTTGTTGAGCACGGGCTTGGCGGCCACGGTGATCGCCTTGAGCGAGTAGGCGGAGACGTGGATGGCAGCGGAGACCGACTCCCACGGGGTGTCGAGGAACACGCCGCCGAGAGCGTCCTTCGGGGCGAAGGCGATGGCGTGGACGATGCCGTCGATGTTGCCGCCGAGGCGCTCGGGCAGAGCCGCGAGGTCGTCGTCATTGGTGGCGTCGAGTTCGATGACCTTCGGGGTCTCGGGCAGACGCTCGGCGATGACCTGGGTGATCTTCATCTGCCGACCGAAGCTCGAGAGGATGACCTCGGCTCCCTGCTCCTGTGCGATGCGGGCGGCGGCGAAGGCGATCGAGGCCTCGGTGAGCACGCCGGTGACGAGGATGCGCTTTCCGTCAAGAATTCCCATGGTGGTCCTTTCTCAGAAGGGGTGATTGCGTGTGGGTGACGCCGCATGGAGCGGGGTCTCTGTGCTGAAGTCTACGGGCTGTGAAGCGGCACGGCCGCATCGGAGGGAGTCCGGGATCAGTGGCCCATGCCGAGGCCGCCGTCGACGGGGATGACGGCACCGGAGATGTAGGCGGCCTCGTCGGAGGACACCCAGCGGACGACCTTCGCGACTTCGGCCGGTTCGGCGAAGCGCTTGGCCGGAATGGTCGAGAGGTACTCGGTGCGCTGCTTCTCGCTGAGCTCGTCGGTCATGTCGGTGCGGATGAAGCCGGGGGCGACGACGTTGGCGGTGATTCCGCGGGAGCCGAGCTCACGGGTGATGGAGCGGGCGAGGCCGACGAGTCCGGCCTTCGACGCCGAGTAGTTGGCCTGGCCGGGCACGCCGTAGAGGCCCGAGACCGAGGAGATGAGGACGATGCGGCCGCGCTTCGCGCGGATCATGCCGGTGATGGCGCGTTTGACGGTGCGGAACGCACCGGTGAGGTTCGTGTCGAGGACGGATTCGAATTCCTCGTCGTTCATCCGCATGAGCAGGTTGTCCGCGGTGATGCCGGCGTTGGCGACGACGACCTCGACGGGTCCGAGCTTGTCTTCGATCTCGGCGAACGCCCGGTCGATGGACTCGGTGTCGGTGACATCGGCGGACACGGCCAGGGCGCCTTCGGGCGCCTGACCGTTCCGGGAGGTGACGGCCACATTGTCACCCTGAGCGATGAACTCCTCGGCGATGGTGCGGCCGATGCCGCGGTTGCCGCCGGTGACGAGGACTGTGCGTGGTTCTGACACGTTTGACTCCTGTTGATCGACTGTCTTCTTCAAACCTATCGTGGACAAACCTATCCTGTCCCCCGGCCCGTGGATACGTCTCTCACAAAGGACGAGTATCATCTTTAGCAGTCATCGATCGAAGAAGGATATGGTCAGGCACTCGCAGCAGATCACAACGGCAGATACCGCCCTTGATGACGATATGAGGTCTCGGATCATCAAGTATTCGATCACCATGGGCATCAGGACGGTCTGCTTCGTGGCCGCCTATTTCGCTTTCGTCGCCGACCTCCACGTCCTCATGTGGATCTGCGTGGCCGGCGCCGTGATTCTGCCCTATCCCGCCGTGATCTTCGCCAATGCCGGCCGCGAACGCACGAGTGACGACGCCTCGGCGCTGCTCGACCAGGCCCCGTTGGCGGAACTGCCTCCCGCGCGGGGAGAGACGATCAGCGAAGACGGCACGACCTCGGACTCCGAGGACACAGTGCCCGGCGAGACGAGCGATGACGCACACGAGACCATTCCGGGTGAAACCGTCGATGAGGGCAAGGACGAGGGTGAGCAGGCATGAGCGAGGAATTGCAGTGTTCGGCCAAGGGCTGCCGGGCGTCGGCGACGCGGGCGATCCTGTGGAACAATCCGCGTCTGCACGCTCCGGAACGGAAGAAGACCTGGCTGGCCTGTGCCGACCATCTTGAGTACCTGCGCGACTTCCTCACCCTGCGCGACTTCTATCTCAGTGACGTATCCATCGACGACATTCCGGAGGACGCCGGTTGAGCCGCTATTCCTTCCTCTTCACCGCACGCTGGCTCAAATACATCGCCATGGCGATCATCGTCATCATCGCCTGCGTCTTCCTCGCCCTGTGGCAGAAGGACCGCCGCGACCAGCGGGAACAGGAGATCGCCACGATCACCGCGAACTACTCCGCCGACCCGGTCGCCCTCGAATCGGTGCTGCCGACCCCGGAGTCGACGTTGGCGACCACCGAGGAGTGGACGCAGGTGGAGATGCGCGGGACGTTCTCCGACGACGACACCGTCCTCGCCCGCAACCGCACCGTCGAGGACACTCCCGGCTTCTACGTCGTGACCCCGTTCGAACTCGATGATGGCACCAGGATCGCCGTGGTCAGGGGCTTCACCTCCGAGAAGGAATCCGTACCGGCGGCTCCTCGCGGTGAGCAGACCGTCGTCGCGCACCTGCGGCCGGCACAGGACGGGGCCGATGACGACAACCCGCAGGGCATGATCAAAGCCATCGACCCGGCTCGCATCCCCGGAATGGACGACGCCTACTCCCATGTCTACGGCGAAGCCTCAGCCGTCGGCACCGGAGGAGACGTGGAAGACGGGCTGACCCCGCTGCCGATGCCCGAACTCGATCCGGGCAACCACCTGTCCTACATGCTCCAGTGGTTCGCTTTCGGAATCATGATCATCATCGCTGTCGCGATCTCCGCCCGCAGGGAACGCAGAGCCGCCGCCGAGGCGGACGAACGTCGCGGTGACAGCAGCAGCGAATTCGTCGTCATCGACAAGGCCGCCCTCGACGCCGGGGCGAAGATCAGCCAGCCGGGAAGCCGGTACGGACGCAACCGCTTCGCCTCCCCCGGAGTCCACGGTCAGGCAGAGGCCGAAGAGGACGCGATGTTCGAACAGCGGTTCCGTTCGGAGTGAACCGCCTCAGGCCAAGGTGACGAGGTCGAGGTAGGACTCGTTCCACAGGTCCTCGTCGCCGTCGGGCAGCAGAAGCACCCGATCGGGATCGAGCGCGGAAACCGCTCCCTCATCGTGTGTCACGAGCACGATAGCGCCTTCGTAGCGGCGGATCGCCGAGAGGATCTCCTCCCTTGAAGCCGGATCGAGGTTGTTCGTCGGCTCATCGAGCAGCAGCACGTTCGCACTCGAGACGACGAGCGTGGCCAGAGCCAGACGCGTCTTCTCACCGCCGGAGAGCACCCCGGCGGGTTTGTGCACATCATCGCCGCTGAACAGGAATGACCCGAGCACATTGCGCACGGCCGTGTCATCGAGGTGCGGGGAGTTCCGCGCCATGTTCTCCAACACGGTGCGCTCGAGATCGAGGGTCTCGTGCTCCTGCGCGTAGTAGCCGAGCTTGAGCCCGTGACCGGGCACGACCTCCCCCGAATCCGGCTCGTCGAGGCCGGCGAGCAGCCGCAGCAGCGTCGTCTTGCCGGCACCGTTGTAGCCGAGGACGACGACGCGGGTGCCCTTGTCGATGGCGAGGTCGACGCCGGTGAACACCTCGGTCGAACCGTAGATGCGCGACAGTCCTTCAGCGGTGAGCGGGACACGTCCGCAGTCGGCCGGAGCCGGGAAGCGCAGGTTCGCGACCTTCTCCGTGGCGCGTTCGTCCTCGAGCCCGGAGAGCAGACGTTCGGCGCGTTTGGCCATCTGCTGGGCGGCCACGGTCTTCGTCGCCTTGGCCATCATCTTGTTCGCCTGAGCGTTGAGCGCTGCGGCCTTCTTCTCCGCGTTCGCGCGCTCGCGCCGGCGGCGACGCTCATCGTCCTCACGCTGCTTGAGGTAGAGCCGGTAGCCCATCGCATAGATGTCGATGGTCTGCCGGGTCGCGTCGAGGAAGAACACCTTGTTGACGACTTCGTCGATGAGATCGAGATCGTGGCTGATGATGACGAGCCCACCGGAATAGGCCTTGAGGTGATCGCGCAGCCACAGCACGGACTCGGCGTCGAGGTGGTTCGTCGGTTCGTCGAGGATCATCGTGTCCGGAGCCGAGAACAGGATCCGGGCGAGTTCGACACGACGTCGCTGTCCGCCCGAGAGCGTACCGATCTCCTGGTTGATCAGCGTCTCGTCGAGACCGAGGTTCGCTGCGATCGCGAAGGCCTCGGATTCGGCGGCGTATCCGCCGGCGGCCATGAACTCGGCTTCGATGCGCGGATAGCGGTCGATGGCCTTCGTCGCCACCTTCTCATCGGGCGAAGCCATCTGGCGTTCGGCCTTGCGCAGTCGCTTCACGAGGACGTCGAGCTCACGGGCCGAGAGGATCCGCTCCATCCCGGTGGCCGTAAGGTCACCGCTGCGCGGGTCCTGAGGCAGGTAGCCGACGGTGCCGGAGACCGACACGGACCCGGCGGAGGCCGGGTGCCTGCCCATGATCACCTTGGTCAGAGTCGTCTTGCCGGCGCCGTTGCGGCCGACGAGACCGACACGGTCTCCCTTGTCCACGCGGAACGAGACTTCGGACATGAGGGTGCGGGCGCCGACGGCGACTTCGAGGCCGGAGGCCTGAATCATTCTGTCTCCAAACTGCGGCCGATGAGTTCGGCCAGAAATTCCTGGGGGTGGATGTCGCGGGCCTGCGCCCGGGCGACGAGTTCGTCGGCGACCGATACTGGGACACGGCACGACACGACGGTCGTGGGCTCCTGTGACCCAGCGCCGGGTGCCGCTTCGGAAACCGGCGCCGAGGCGGCTGTCGGCCCCGAATCTGTCCCCGAATCTGCCGCCGGTTCCGTCGTGAGCCCCGAATCTGTTGCGGGGGCCGCGCTTGACGACGGCGTCCCCGCGGGGACGTAACCGGGCCCCTCGGGGACCTTCGTGCCCTTCTGATAGGCCGTGGCCGCCGCCCTGGCACGATCGTCGGCCGCCTCGTTCATCGCGTGGTTGTTGTGTCCCTTGACCCATTCGAATTCGACGTCGCGGCCCTTGAGCGCAGAGTCGAGGAGTTCGAGCAGGTCCCGATTGAGGACCTCTTTGCCGTCAGCTTTCTTCCAGCCCTTGCGCTTCCAGCCCGGCATCCATTTGGTCAGGGCGTTGATGACGTACTGCGAGTCGCAGAAGATCTTGAGATCTTCATCGGCGTCAGCCGTGGAATCGAGGAGGTCGAGCACGGCCATGAGCTCACCGCGGTTGTTCGTCGCGTTCTTCCATCCGCCGGCGTGCCAGCAGCCGTCGTCGACGTACCAGGCCCAGCCGGCGGGTCCGGGGTTGCCGAGGGCGGAGCCGTCGGCGGCAGCGATGATCGTCAAAGGTTCTCCTTGGAAAGTCAGGTTCCATTCTTTCACGCCGCGGCCGACCTCGACGTGCGCGGGTCGGTGATCTCCATGACCACGCCGGCGCCCGCGGTTCGGCAATCGGTGCGCTCACCGCCGGATCGGTTCGATCACACAGATCGCCGAGGTGGGGCTGCCCCTTTCGGGTGGCCCCACCTCGGCGATGTGATCGTCGGCGTCCCCGCGGGGACGCGTCCTTCGTCGACTCCGTCGACGGCGGCTTCAGATGTTGAAGCCGAGGGCGCGCATCTGTTCGCGGCCGTCCTCGGTGATCTTCTCCGGACCCCATGGCGGCATCCAGACCCAGTTGATGCGGTAGGCGGGCACGATGCCCTCCAGCGACTGGGCGGTCTGATCCTCGATGACGTCGGTCAGCGGGCAGGCCGCCGAGGTCAGCGTCATCTCGATCACGGCGGTGCCGTCGTCTTCGACCGAGAGTCCGTAGACGAGGCCGAGGTCGACGATGTTGACACCGAGCTCGGGGTCAACGACGTCCATCATCGCTTCGCGCACTTCGTCGACGCTGGCATTCTGCGGAGCGTCTATGACTTCAGGCATGGTGTTTCTCCTCACGAGCTGCTTGTGCTTGGTTGAGTGCGTCCTTGAACGCCATCCAGGCCAGGAGAGCGCATTTGATCCTGGCCGGGAACTTGGACACCCCCGTGAACGCCGCGGCGTCGCCGAGGATGGTCTCATCCGCTTCCATTGTCCCACGAGAATGCATGAGTTCGTGGAACGCCGATTCGATCTGCAGCATCTGATCGACCGAGGCGTCTGCGGCCAGTTCGGACAGCACCGAGGCCGATGCCATCGAGATCGAACAGCCGTCCCCGCTCCACCGCACGGCAATGCGACCGTCGTCGAGAAGCTCGATCTCGAGTTCGATCTCATCGCCGCAGGTCGGATTCACCTGGTGCGAACAGCCGTGGCGGCCGGTCGCCTCGTCGCGGAGCAGAGCGGTGTTGCCGGTCCGCGCCCGCGACTGGTCGAGGATGACCTGCTGGTAGAGCTGCTGCATCTGTGTGCTCATCGCGTCACTCCCCTTCTCACGCGACCCCGAAGAAGGGACGCACCTCGGCCAGAGCGGTCAGGAAGCGCCGGCAGTCCTCGGCTGTGTTGTACAGGTAGGTGCTCGCCCGCGTCGAGGCGGTGACCCCGAACCGGCGGTGCAGCGGTTGCGCGCAGTGGTGTCCCACGCGCACGGCCACACCTTGGGAGTCGAGGTACTGTCCGACGTCATGGGCGTGGACGCCGTCGACGTCGAATGCCACGGTCCCGATCCGTTCTGCGGCATCGCCGAGCACCCGGATTCCGGGGATCTCGGCGATTCCGTCAAGGAGGAGCCGGCCGAGTTCGCGTTCGTGGTCGAAGACGTCCTGCAGCCCCACCTCGGCGAGATAGCCGACGGCGGTGGCGAAGGCCGCAACCTCGGCCACCGGCTGGGTGCCGGCCTCGAAGCGCTGCGGGGCGGGCATGAACTCCGAATCCTCCATGGTCACCGTGGTGATCATCGAACCGCCGGTGAGCACCGGGGGCAGCGCGTCGAGCAGTTCGGACTTCCCCCACAGCACACCGAGCCCCGTGGGACCGAGAGCCTTATGAGCGGAGAAAGCCGCGAAGTCGACGTCGAGGACGGTGAAGTCCACGGGCATGTGCGGCACGGACTGGCAGGCGTCGAGCACAACATAGGCACCGACGGCGCGTGCCCGAGCCACGAGCGTCTCGACCGGGTTGATCGTGCCGAGGACGTTGGAGACATGCGTGAACGCCAGCACCTTCGTCGTCTCGTCGACGATCGACTCGAGCTCGGAGAGGTCGAGCTCACCAGAGTCGGTCACCGGCAGCCACCGCAGCTGCGCCCCGGTCGATGCCGCCAGCTGCTGCCACGGCACGAGGTTCGCGTGGTGCTCCATCTCGGTGATGACGATCGAATCCTCGGGGCCGAGGGCGAATCGCTGCGCGGCCTCTCCCCCAAAGCCACGGCTGGCCCGGTCGATGCCCATGGCCACGATGTTGAGCGCTTCGGTGGCGTTCTTCGTCCAGCACACCTGTTCCGGTGTGCCGCCGACGAGGCCGGCGACGGCGATGCGTCCGTTCTCGAAGGCGTCCGTGGCCTCGACGGCAAGAGAGTGTGCACCCCGGTGGACCGCGGCGTTGCGCTGTGCGTAGTACTCGACGAAGGTGTCGATGACGCATTGCGGCTTCTGCGAGGTCGCCCCCGAGTCGAGATACGACAGCGGCGACTCCCCGACCCTCACATCGAGGATCGGGAAGTCGCCCCTCAGACGTGAGAACATCAGACGCCGGCGGTGAAGAAGCGGTCGTAGCCTTCGTTTTCGAGGCGTTCGGCCAGTTCCGGCCCGCCTTCCTCGGCCACCTTGCCCTCGATGATCACGTGGACGTGATCGGGCGTGATGTAGTTGAGGATGCGGGTGTAGTGGGTGATGAGCAGAACGCCGACATCGGTGACGCCCTTGACGCGGTTGACGCCTTCGGACACGATGCGCAGCGCGTCGACGTCGAGGCCGGAGTCGGTCTCGTCGAGGACGGCGAACTTCGGCTTGAGCATCTCCATCTGGAGGATCTCGTGACGCTTCTTCTCGCCGCCGGAGAAGCCTTCGTTGACATTGCGCGAGGCGAATGCGGGATCCACGCGCAGGTTCTCCATGGCCTGCTTGAGGTCCTTCGTCCAGTTGCGCAGCTTCGGCGCTTCACCGTCGATGGCGGTCTTGGCCGAGCGGAGGAAGTTCGTCACGGTCACACCGGGAACCTCGACGGGGTACTGCATGGCCAGGAACAGACCGGCCTTGGCACGCTCGTCCACGGCCATGTCGAGCACGTCTTCACCGTCGAGGGTGACCGAGCCGGAGGTCACTTCGTACTTCGGGTGGCCGGCCAGAGCGTAGGCCAGCGTCGACTTCCCGGAGCCGTTGGGGCCCATGATGGCGTGGGTCTCGTTCGAGTTGATGACGAGGTTGATGCCATTGAGGATGGGCTTGAGCCCGGTCTCGGTGTTGACACCGACGTGGAGGTCTTCGATCTTGAGAGTGGACATAATGATCCTTTGTCTAGGTCGTGGTCAGTTGAGAATGGTGTTCGTGTCGACGAGGATGCGCCCGGCGATCTCCTTGCAGTCATAGACCGCGACGGGTTCGAAAGCCGGCGGATTCACCGGCTGACCCGTGTTGAGATCGAACTGGGATCCGTGCAGCCAGCACTCGATCGTGCAGTCCTCGACATCGCCCTCGGCCAGCGAGACCTCACCGTGGGTGCACAGGTCGTCGATGGCGTGGATGGTGCCGTCGGAATCACGAGCGATGCAGACTTCGAACTCGCCGATCTCGATGCGCATGGTTTCGCCCGGCCCCACCTCGGCGGTGGAGGCCACGTCGATCATGGTCACAGAACGCTCCGGGACAGTTCTTCCTCGATGCGCTCGTTGAGCACATCCTCGATCTCGGGCACCTGGATCTTCTGGATGACTTCGTTGAAGAATCCGCGGACGACGAGTCGGCGGGCGACTTCCTCGGGGATGCCGCGGGACATGAGGTAGAACAGGTGCTCCTCATCGAAGCGTCCCGTCGACGAAGCGTGACCGGCACCGGCGATGTCGCCGGTCTCGATCTCGAGGTTCGGCACGGAGTCGGCGCGGGCCCCATCGGAGAGGATGAGGTTCCGGTTGAGCTCGTAGGTGTCGATGTCGAGCGCCTCGGGGCGGATGAGCACATCGCCGATCCAGACGCTGCGTGCGTCCTTGCCCTGCAGGGCACCCTTGTAGTGGACGTTCGACGTCGCCTTCGGCGAGTTGTGGTCGATGTAGGTGCGGTGCTCGAGGTGCTGGCCGGCATCGGCGAAGTAGAGACCGAGCAGTTCGGCCTCTCCGCCGGGAGCCGAGTAGCGCACATTCGTGTTCAGACGCACGATATCGCCGCCGAGGGTGACGTGGATGTGCTTGAACTTCGCGTCCTTGCCCACGATCGCATCGTGCTGACCCATGTGCTGGGATCCGTCGTCCCACAGCTGCAGGGACACGAAGGTGACGTCTGCGCCGTCGCCGATCACGAGGGAGACGAGCTCCGAGTAGCGACTCAGGCCCTCGTGTTCGACGACGATGGTCGCCTTCGCGTTCGCGCCGATCGAGACGACGGTGTGCCCATGGGTGAGCTGGTCGCCCTGACCGTCGGCGTGGATGATCGCGGCGCCGTCGAGCTCCGTGTCCGCCGGCACCGAGTAGTGGGTGACGACGGGGGCGTGCTTGGCGGCGACGACGGAGGGGCGGTCCTCGGGTTCGAGGATGCCGAGCTCCTGGGCGGCCTCGAGCGAGATCTCCTCGACCGACAGGCCGGTCGGCAGATCCGCGTCGATGCGCAGACGCGCATCCGTGGCTTCATCGGTGAAGAAGTCGCTGAGCTTGCGCACTGGGGAGAAGCGCCATTCCTCTTCCCGCCCGGTCGGGACCGGGAAGTCGGCTGGGCTGAAGCTGCGGGTGCGATCGTCGCGCTTCGAGTCAGGGACGTGGACGTCGCCGCCGTGCGAATGCTCCGAGACTCCGAGTGGGTTGGTGGTATCTGTCACGTGAAAACTCCTTGTCAGGCAGGTCGGTGGTGGAAGCTGAAGGTCAGCCCACTGCACCTTCCATCTGCAGTTCGATGAGGCGGTTGAGCTCGAGGGCATACTCCATCGGCAGCTCACGTGCGATCGGCTCGACGAAGCCGCGCACGATCATCGCCATCGCTTCGGTCTCCTCCATGCCGCGGGACATGAGGTAGAAGAGCTGATCCTCACTGACCTTCGACACGGTCGCCTCGTGGCCGAGGGTGACGTCGTCTTCACGGATGTCGATGTAGGGGTACGTGTCCGAACGCGAGATGTTGTCGACGAGCAGGGCATCGCAGAGGACGTTGTTCGACGAACCTTCGGCGCCCGGGTGCACGTGGACGAGTCCGCGGTAGCCGGCACGTCCGCCGCTGCGGGCCACGGACTTCGACACGATCGACGAGTGCGTGTTCGGCGCGGCGTGGACCATCTTGGCACCGGTGTCCTGGTGCTGTCCCTCGCCCGCGAAGGCCACGGCCAGGGTCTCACCGCGAGCATGCTCGCCGGTCATCCACACACCGGGGTACTTCATGGTCACCTTCGAGCCGATATTGCCATCGACCCATTCCATCTGGGAGCCCTCTTCGGCGATCGCGCGCTGAGTGACGAGGTTGTAGACGTTGGTCGACCAGTTCTGGATCGTCGTGTAGCGGACGTGGGCGTCCTTCTTCACGATGATCTCGACGACAGCCGAGTGCAGGGAGTCCGTGTTGTAGATCGGGGCGGTGCAGCCCTCGACGTAGTGGACGTAGGAGCCCTCGTCGGCGATGATGAGCGTGCGCTCGAACTGGCCCATGTTCTCCGTGTTGATGCGGAAGTAGGCCTGCAGCGGGATCTCGACGTGGACGCCCTTGGGGACGTAGATGAAGGACCCGCCCGACCACACGGCGGTGTTCAGCGCGGCGAACTTGTTGTCGCCGGCCGGGATCACCGAACCGAAGTACTCTTCGAACAGTTCGGGGTGCTCACGCAGACCGGTGTCGGTGTCGAGGAAGATCACGCCCTGAGCTTCGAGCTCCTCGTTGATCTTGTGGTAGACGACCTCGGACTCGTACTGAGCGGCGACACCGGCGACGAGACGCTGCTTCTCCGCCTCGGGGATGCCCAGACGGTCGTAGGTGTTGCGGATGTCCTCGGGCAGGTCTTCCCAGGTCTGGGCCTGTCCCTCGGTCGAACGCACGAAGTACTTGATGTCGTCGAACGGCAGCGTCGACAGATCCGCACCCCAGTGGGGCAGCGGCTTCTTGTCGTAGAGGCGCAGAGCCTTGAGCCGACGCTTGAGCATCCACTCCGGTTCGTCCTTGAGCTTCGAGATGTTGCGGACGACGTCTTCGGAGAGCCCGCGCTCGGCGGTCAGTCCCTTATCGTCTTCGTCACGCCAACCGTATGCGTACTGCCCGAGGTCTTTGAGCTCGGGATTCGCATCGATGATCCGATTGCCTGTGTCAGTCATCGTGAACCTCCTTGAGGTCGATCATTGCTGTGGATGAGTGGTCTGGTCAGTTCCGAGGTCGGAATGTGGGTGGTGCACACGTGGTCGCCCTGAGCCAGCGAGGACAGCCGTCTGACGTCCACGCCGAGGTAGTCGGAGAACATCGCGAGCTCTGCTTCGCAGACTTCGGGGAACTCCGCGGCCACGGCCTGGATCGGGCAGTGCCCCTGGCACAGCTGCATCGCCTCGAGGGGGGTTCCGGCCGCAACCGGTGTCGCCGAGGCGGCGTACCCCTCCCGTGTCAGCGCAGCCGCCAACGCCCTGGAGCGTGAAGCCACCGTGGTCCCGCCGCGTTTGTCGAGTTCGGCACCGAGACGGTCCCGCAGCCGAGCCACGAGGTCTTCGGTGAAGTCCTCGACGGCCCACTTCCCGTGCCGGTCCTCCATGAACCGCAGGATGTTGACGGCCAACTCGTCATAGGAATGACTGACCGAGTCGTGCCCGGCCGTCGTGACCACGTAGTGTCGTGCCGGTCGTCCCCTGCCTGCCTGTTTGCCGGCGAGCTCGCGGACCTCGATGAGGCCCTCGCTCTCGAGCGCATCCAGGTGGCGACGGATCGCCGCCGGGGTCAGTTCCAGAGCTTTGGCCAAAGATGAAGCGGTGATCGGCCCTTCGTCGAGCACCGACTGGAAGACCTTCTGCCGGGTTCGGCGATCCTCCGTGTCGTTTGCAGCCATAATCCACCTCCTTGACTAACACAACAATATTGTTGCGTAATTTGTTTCGTAAAACTAGGTGAACCTAACCACCAGCCATTTCGACACCACTTTCGACACGTCGTAGAATGGTCTGGTGTCATCTTCGGCCCTGACCATTCGCGGTCTCCACTACTCCTACGGCGCGCACCGCGTCGTCGACGGCATCGACCTCACAGCAGAGACCGGGGCCGTCCTCGGAGTCCTCGGACCCAATGGCGCTGGCAAGTCGACGACCATCTCCCTGGCGGTGGGCACCCGACGCCCCGACGCCGGCACCGTCGAGATCTTCGGCCATGACCCGGTCCGCGACCACCTCACGACTTCTCAGCTGGCCGGTGTGATGCTCCAGGACGGCGGGTTGCCGATGAGTTCGAAACCGCTGCAGGTTCTTCGCCACCTCGCTTCTCTCTATGAGAACCCGCTGCCGGTGCAGGAACTGGCCGACCCCCTGGGTCTCAACGACTTCGCCGGGCGCACCATGCGCCGCCTCTCGGGCGGACAGAAGCAGCGAGTGGCCCTGGCCGCCGCCCTCATCGGCCGCCCGCAGCTGGTCTTCCTCGACGAACCCTGCGCGGGCCTCGATCCGCAGGCGCGGGAAGTCGTCCACACCTTCATCCGCGAGCTCGCCGACCGCGGCGTCGCGGTCGTCCTCACCACGCACGACCTCGTCGAGGCGGAGGAGCTCTCCGACGAAGTCGTCGTCATCGACCGCGGTCGCATCATCGCCCAAGGCGCCCCGGAGGAGCTGCGCAATGCCTCCGCCGCCGCCCGGTCGCTCACCATCGATCTCGACTCGCCCGTTTCGGACCGACTCATCGACCGGATCGCCGCCATCGCCCCCGCCTCGGCGCAGGGCTCGACCATCACCGTCGAGGGCGCGCCGGATTCGGCACGGATCGCAGCTGTCTGCACCGCCGTGGCCGAGGCGGATGTGCAGATCATCGACATCGGCATGCACTCTCAGTCGCTGGCCGATGTCTTCTTCGAGCTCACGGGGAGGCCGCTGCGGTGAGGATGAAGCGCATCGTGTCGCAGACGAAGTTCGAGACCGTGTCCGTGCTGCGCAACGGCGAACAGCTGCTGCTGTCGCTGGTGTTCCCGCTCGGGCTGCTCATCTTCCTCTCCCAGACTCCCCTGCTGCGAGGCATCGGCATCATCGAGCCCACAGCCGATCCGCTGACGATCGCCCTGCCCGGTGCTCTGGGGCTGAGTCTGGCCTCGAGCGCCTTCACCGGACAGTCGATCGCGACCGCTTTCGACCGCCGATACGGAGTGCTCAGGCAGCTGGCCACGACCCCGCTGGGCACGAACGGGCTCGTCCTCGGCAAGCTCGGGGCAGTCATCGCCGTCGTGCTCATCCAATACGCGCTGGTCTTCGCCGTGGCATGCGCCCTCGGTTTCCGCGGGCCCGTCGACGTCTTCGCGCTCATCCTGGCCACGCTCTTCGGCACTGCAGCACTGCTCTCGCTCGGTCTGCTCATGGCCGGGACACTGCGGGCCGAGGCGACTCTGGCGGCGACGAACCTCATCTGGGTTCTCATGGCCGGCGTCGGTGGCCTCATCGTCGCGCATCCGGGAGAATGGGGCACGGTCGTGGGCTATCTGCCCTCCGGTGCGCTCGGAGACGCCATGCGCGCGGCCATCGGCGACGGCGGCATCGACATCAAAGCAATCATCGTGCTCCTCGCTTGGGGGCTGGTGGGAACTCTTGCGGCACGCAGGTGGTTCCGATTCGAATGAGGAGTGAAGTGGTCACGAAGAAGATCCGCATCGCCGCTTGGGCCATGCTCATCGCCCAGGGTGGAATCATACTGAGCGGCGGCATCGTCCGCCTCACCGGTTCGGGGCTCGGCTGCTCGGACTGGCCGAAGTGCACCCCCGATTCGCTCGTGGCCACCAGCGAAATGGGCATTCACAGCTACATCGAATTCGGCAACCGACTCATCGCGGTTGCGCTGGCGATCCTCGGTGTGTGCATCGCGCTCCTGCTGTGGAAGCACCGCAAGAAGCGTCCCGATCTCTTCTGGCTCAACATCGGTCTGCTCGCCATCGTGCCGGTCCAGGCCGTCGTCGGCGGCATCACCGTGTGGACGAAGCTCAATCCCTGGGTGGTGGCCGGCCACTTCGTCCCCTCGGCGATCGCCGTCGGCGTCGCCGCGTACTTCGTCCGTCGCACCTACGACACAGGCGTGCGCCTGCCGACGCGGGCCGCTTCTCCCCTGCCGACGCTGAGCTGGATCATGCTCGGTCTCACCGCGATCATCGTCGTCTTCGGAGTGCTCACCACCGGCGCCGGACCGCACTCCGGATCGACGATGTCCACCCGCAACGGACTCGACAACATCTGGGTCACCCGGGCCCACGCGTTCCCCGTCTGGCTGCTCGTCATCACCACCGTCGTCGGGCTCGTCCTGGCGAAGCGGAAGGCTGAGACCGCAATGATCGCCCCGCTGAGCGTGCTCCTCATCGTCGAGCTCGCCCAGGGAGTCATCGGCTATGTGCAGTATTTCCTCGGCGTCCCCGAGCTGCTTGTGGCCCTGCACATGCTCGGACTCTCGGCGACGATTGCGGCGAGCGTCGCTGTCGTGGACAGCGCCCACCCGAGAAGCACCGAGGCCACCACCGACCGTTCTCTATCTGCGATCCCCTGACCACGCCGGGACGGCGAAGGAGACCTCCTTCTCCAGGTCCCCGAACTCGCAGATCCCCTTCGCCGAGCGCTGACTCGGCTTCTTCGAACGCTGACCCGACGAATCCCTCGATGAGGTGTTCGGCCCCATCGTCAACGAGACCGCAGAACCGGTCTGAAACCACCTGGCTCGAGCAGGCATCCGGCGGTGCAATGAGTGAGGTCTCGAAACCCGAGTGCTTGCCTTTCCTCTCGTGCCCTTCCTCTCGGACAGTTCAAGCCCTCCACCACATGCAGAAGGCTCGTCACCCGATCGGGTGACGAGCCTTCATGTGTATGTTCGGAGCGCCTTACCAGATGCCGGGGATGAGGGTGTCGACGAAGGGATCGATGGCCACTGCGAGGAACAGCAGCGAGAGGTAGGTGATCGAGCCGTGGAAGACCTTCATCGCCTTGAGCGAGGTTCCGTCCTTGCCCTTCTTGGCGCGCGAGACCAGCGAGTAGCACGACCACAGGAACCAGGCTCCGGCACCGACGGCGACGATCGTATAGACCGGTCCCATCGGGGCCACGGGGATGAGCGCCAGCGAGCAGGCGATCATCGCCCACGTGTAGAGGATCATCTGGCGACCGACCGAGGTCGGCGGAACCTTCGACGGCAGCATCGGCACATCGACGGCATCGTAGTCGGCCTTGTACTTGATCGCCAGCGGCCAATAGTGCGGCGGCGTCCAGAAGAAGACGACGAGGAACAGCAGCACGGGCTCCCAGGCGAGGCTGCCCGTCACCGACGACCAGCCGATGAGCACGGGCATGCAGCCGGCCGCGCCTCCCCACACGATGTTCTGCGTGGTGCGGCGCTTGAGCACGAGGGTGTAGAAGACGGCATAGAGGAGGATCGCAGAGGCGGTCAGTCCCGCCGCAACCCAGTTCGTGAATCCGCCGAGCCAGAAGATCGAGCCGATGCCCAGCGCGAATGCGAAGATCAGCGCAGCGCGGGGACTGATCTCACCGGTGACGAGCGGACGGTCCTTCGTCCGCTCCATCTTCGCGTCGATGTCACGATCGACGAAGCAGTTGAACACCGACGCCGAGGCGGCAGCCGCGGCTCCGCCGATGAGCGTGTTGATGACCAGCCAGACATTGGGCATTCCATGAGCGGCCAGGAACATCACAGGGGCGGTCGTGACGAGGAGCAGCTCGATGACACGCGGTTTGGTCAGCGCAATATAGGCGCTGATGATCGATCGCGGTCGGGTGGAGAGATTCTGCTCGTCGATGGCCCTCTGCAGAGGCCGTTCACTCTGCGCTTCCCGGTTCTGACGAAGTTTGCTCACGCCCACGATTCTACCTGCTGTCGAATATTTTGCCAGTCGCGACAGCGACCCGTGTCCGGCTGAATCAGAACCCCGTTGGGACCGTCCGCGGAGGGCCTCAGCGGCGGGTCGAGTCGCGGACGATGGAGACGAGGAAGGCAACCGCGGCGCAGACCGGCGCCAGCACGATGACCTCCACGACAAGAGCGGAGATGAGGTCGAGAGAAGCGGTCGCGGCCTCGGATCTCAGCACAGTGATCCCGACGCCAAGACCGAGCATCCCGCTCAGTCCCGAGTACACGAGCGCCGTGGTCCAGACCAGTCCGCCGTGTCGGGCGTTGAGCATGACGGTCAGGGCGGCGAGGAACGGTGTCAGCAGAAGCGCGGTCCCCAGCGCCCACAGTCCCAGCTCGCCGAGGTCGACGCGGCCGCGCAGCGGCTGACCGAGTGCCGAGGACACGGCGACGGTGGAGAGGATGAACAGGACCGGCAGTGCGAGTCCGATGCGCGAGATGAAACGGCGGGCGCTCACGGTGTGGGCGGCGACCTCGGCGAGGTCGGGCCGCAGACCCTGTGGCCACTTTCGAGAACGCTCCGAGTCGGCCGGAACCGCGACGTCGACCACCGGCTTCGCCCCTTCGCTCACCGTGCTCCCTCTTCTCTCGACCTTCACTCTTCGCCTACCGGCAGTGGTTGGATCGCCAACCACAGCTGTGCGCGAGACCACACTCTACCCGCCGGTAGCCGGAATGTCTCGCACCTCGGCGAAGACCTCGTGGAAGCCTGTGTGTGAACAGGGTCGGGCTATCCGAGGGCCGGCGCGGTAGAGTTTGAGTGCACGCTCTCAGACGAACGAAGGATCGCTCGAAGACATGACAACTCTGTCCTGGACTGAACTCGACAACCGCGCAGTCGACACTGCCCGCCTCCTCGCCGCCGATGCGGTCCAGAAGGCAGGGAACGGACACCCGGGCACCGCGATGAGCCTGGCTCCCATCGCCCACTACCTCTACCAGCAGGGGCTCACCCACGATCCGGCCGACCCGACGTGGGTCGGCCGTGACCGTTTCGTCCTCTCCTGCGGGCACAGTTCGCTGACTCAGTACATTCAGCTCTATCTGGCCGGGTTCGGTCTCGAACTCGACGACCTCAAGGCGCTGCGGACGTGGGGTTCGCTGACTCCGGGCCACCCGGAGGTCGGACACACCGCTGGCGTCGAGATCACCACCGGCCCGCTCGGTTCGGGGCTCGCCTCGGCGGTGGGTATGGCCATGGCGTCCCGTCGCGAACGCGGACTCTTCGACCCCGAAGCGGCACCCGGCACCTCACCGTTCGATCACTCGATCGTCGTGCTCGCCTCCGACGGTGACCTCGAAGAGGGCGTGTCCGGTGAAGCCTCGTCTCTGGCCGGCACGCAGGAGCTGTCGAACCTGCTGGTGATCTGGGATGACAACAGGATCTCCATCGAGGACGACACGGCCATCGCCTTCGGCGAGGACACCGCTGCCCGCTATGCCGCCTACGGCTGGCATGTCCAGCACGTCGACTTCACCTCCGGCGGGGACTACAACGAGGACATGGACGCCTTCCACGCTGCCGTCGAAGCCGCACGTGCCGACTCCCGGCCTTCATTCATCCGTCTCTCGACGATCATCGCCTGGCCGGCCCCGAACGCCCAGAATACCGGCGGTTCGCACGGAGCCGCTCTCGGTGAGGACGAGATTCGCGCGACCAAGGAGATCCTCGGCTTCGATCCGGAGGCGGAGTTCGCCGTCGCCGACGAGGTGCTGGCCCACACTCGTTCGGCTCTCGATCGCGGTCGGAAGGCACACCTGAAGTGGGATGAGTCCTTTGCTCAGTGGCGCAGCGCGAACCCGAAGCGCGCCGAACTCTTCGATCGCCTCTCCACACGTGAGCTTCCGGCCGGTCTCGATGCCGCCTTCCCGGTCTTCGAAGCCAGTGAGAAGGGCATCGCCACCCGTGCGGCCTCGGGTCAGGTCCTCAACGCGATCGCCGAGGTCATGCCTGAGCTGTGGGGCGGATCGGCGGATCTCGCCGGTTCGAACAACACGCTCATCAAGGGCGAGTCGAGCTTCCTGCCCGCCCACCGGTCGACCGGTGCCTTCAGCGGCAACGAATACGGACGCAACATCCACTTCGGCGTCCGTGAGTTCTCCGCCGGTCTCATCGGCAACGGCATCGCCCTGCACGGTGGAACCCGTCCTTACAACGGCACCTTCCTCGTCTTCAGCGACTACCAGCGTCCGGCCGTGCGTCTGGCCGCCCTCCAGCAGCTGCCGAACCTCTTCGTGTGGACCCATGATTCGATCGGTCTCGGCGAAGACGGGCCGACCCACCAGCCGATCGAGCACCTTTCGGCTCTGCGTGCCATTCCCGGCCTCGACGTCGTCCGGCCCGCGGATGCGAACGAGACCGCCGTCGTGTGGCGCAGGATCCTCGACCGCACCGATGGGCCCAGCGGCCTCGTCCTCACCCGTCAGGCCGTGCCGGTCCTCGACCGTGAGAAGTACGCCCCGGCCTCCGAGGCCGCCCGCGGCGGCTATGTGCTCACCGACACCGGAGACCAGCCCGAGGTCGCGATCCTCGCCAGCGGCTCCGAGGTCGCCATCGCCCTCGAAGCGGCTTCGGCCCTGGCCGAAGCCGGAACCGCGGCACGTGTGATCTCCATGCCCTGCCAGGAATGGTTCGATGCGCAGCCCGAGGACTACCGCAGCACGGTCCTGCCGCGCGGACTCAAGGCACGCGTGAGCATCGAAGCCGCTTCGGCGATGAGCTGGCACAAGTACCTCGGCGATGCCGGACGTGCCGTGTCGATCGAGCACTTCGGCGCCTCGGCGGACTACGCGACCCTGTACGAGAAGTTCGGCATCACTTCGGCGGCCGTCGTCGATGCCGCGAAGGAATCCATCAGCGCAGCGAAGGCGGAAGCATGAGTGGACGACTGCATGAGCTGAGCCAGGCGGGCGTGTCGATCTGGCTCGACGACCTGTCCCGCACACGGCTCGAGTCCGGCGATCTCGCCCGACTCATCGACGAGGCCTCGGTCACCGGGGTCACAACGAATCCGACGATCTTCGCGAACGCGATCTCCGCCTCGCAGGCCTATGATTCCGCGGTCGCCGAGCTCGGTGCGCAGGGGGTCGATGTAGATTCGGCCATCGAATCCCTGACCACAGCGGATGTCGCTGAGGCGGCCCGTCTGTTCCGGCCCGTCTTCGACTCCACCGACGGAGATGACGGTCGTGTGTCCATCGAGGTCGCTCCCCCGCTGGCCCACGATGCCGCGGGCACCATCGAGTCCGCGAAGGCCCTGTGGCAGCGCGTGGGCGAACCGAACGCGATGATCAAGATCCCCGCCACCGAGGAGGGGCTGCGCGCGATCTCCGAGACGATCGCCGCGGGGATCAGCGTCAATGTCACCCTCGTGTTCTCTCTGTCGCGCTACCGCCACGTCGTCGAGGCCTTCCTCCAGGGCCTGGAGAAGGCGCGCGCGGCCGGACACGATCTGTCGACGATCCGGTCGGTCGCCTCGGTGTTCGTCTCCCGCGTCGAGGCGGAGATCGATTCCCGCCTCGACGCCCTCGATGATCCGGCGGCGACGGAGCTCAAGGGCCGCGCCGGGATCGCGAACTGCGTGCTCGCCCACGAGATCCACTCGCAGCTGTTCACCTCCGAACGGTTCAAGGTCCTCGAACTCGCCGGAGCTCGTCCGCAGCGTCTGCTGTGGGCTTCGACGGGGGTGAAGAACCCCGACTATGCGGACACCATGTACGTCACCGGGCTCGTCGCCGCGAACACAGTGAACACGATGCCCGAACCGACGATGGAGGCCTTCGCCGACCATGGTGAAATCGCCGACGAGATCACGCCCGAGGACTACCGGGCCGCCGATGAGCTCTTCGACGCTCTGGCCCGCCTGGGGATCGACTATGCCGAGGTGATGACCGTGCTCGAAGAGCAGGGACTGGAGAAGTTCGACGTCAGTTGGGCCGAGCTGCAGGATACGATCCGTACGGCACTGGACCGGTCATGAGACTCGCACTCGAAGTTCCGGTCCAGGACGAGTTCGACGCCGAGTCGGCACGTCTCGTCGAAGCCGGCCTGGCTTCGGCTCTCAGCCGCCAGGACGCTTCGCACTTCGCCGGAGCGCAGGACGCCGCGGACCGTCTCGGCTGGGTCGATCTGCCCGACCGGGCCGAAGAGCTGCTCACCCGGGTCGAGACCCTGCACGCCGAACTCGTCGATCGGGGTCTGCGCACCATCAGCCTCGCCGGGATGGGCGGGTCCTCGCTCGCACCGGAGGTGATGACCGCGGTCGCGGGTGTCCGTCTCGAGGTCATCGATTCGACGGATCCGGATCAGGTCGCCGAGGCGATCGGCACCGATCTCGAACACACCGTCCTCATCGTCGCCTCCAAATCGGGGTCGACGGTGGAGACGGATTCCGTGCGCCGCAGCTTCGCCGCGGCTTTCGAGTCTGTGGGCATCGATCCGGCTTCCCGGATGATCGCGATCACCGATCCGGGCACCGAACTCGATCGACTCGCCAGCGACCTCGGGTTCCTCGCGACCTTCCACGCCGATCCGCAGGTCGGGGGCCGTTTCAGTGCGCTCTCGGCGTTCGGGCTCGTCCCCGCCGGTCTGGCCGGGGCAGATGTGCGATCCATCGTCGCCGAAGCGGCGGCCGCGGCCGCCGAATTGAGCACCGACGCGACCGACAATCCGGCTGTGGCCTTCGGCACGTGGCTGAGCATCGGCCATGCCCGGGCGACGGAGAAGCTCGTGCTTGCCGAGACCTCCCCGCGCCTGCGGGGACTGGCGGCCTGGGTCGAACAGCTCATCGCCGAATCGCTGGGCAAGGACGGACAGGGAATCCTGCCCGTCGTCGTCGATTCCCCCGACGACATCGGTTTCAGCGATGCTCGTGCGGATGCGCTGCTGTGCCTGCTCGGGCCCGCGGCGGATCCATCGGGCCTGGGTGCCCCCTCCGGTTTCGAAGCCACCGTCGACGGCAGCCTCGGCGAGCAGTTCCTGTTCTGGGAGTATGCGACGGCGATCGCAGGCTACAGCATCGGTGTCAATCCCTTCGACCAGCCCGATGTGGAGGCCGCGAAGGAACAGGCCCGACATCTGCTCGACGGACCGGACTCCGGCCGTGCCGAGGAGCCGGTCTTCCGTTCCGGGGACGTCGACGTGATCGAGGTCGTCGACGGCGCCACGGACCTTGTGGGTGCGTTGGAGGAGCTCTTCGCGCAGGTCGACGAATACGGTTACATCGGCATTCAGGCCTATCTCGATCGGATCGCCGACGCCGATGCGGCCACGCTGCGGTCGCTCGTCTCGACGCATGCCGGGGTGCAGACGACGTTCGGTTTCGGTCCCCGGTATCTCCATTCGACCGGTCAGTATCACAAGGGCGGACACCCCAACGGCGTGTTCCTTCAGATCACCGGCGAGGCACGCACCGACCTGCTGGTGCCCGGCCGCGCCTACGGCTTTGCACAGCTCCAGCGTGCACAGGCCGCAGGCGATGCGGCAGTGCTGCGGGACAGCGGCCGTCCGGTACTCAGGGTCCACCTGCTCGATCGTCGCCGTGGTCTGGCACAGCTGCGCGAGGCGATCGGCCGGATCAGCCCCCGCCACCACTTCGGCGTCGACTGACCATGTGACGGATGAGAAGGACCCCGACCGATGCGGTCGGGGTCCTTCTCTTTGTCATCTGCCCATCCGGGCGGAGTTCTCGGCTCGGGGCCGATCGTGCCTCAGGCGTTGAAGCGGGTGAGGATGCCCAGCAGGACGATGCAGGCGGCCCACACGATCGCCAAGAGCGTGGTGAAACGGTTGAGGTTGCGTTCGGCGACTCCCGACGAACCCAGCGAGGAGGACATTCCACCGCCGAACATGTCGGACATGCCACCGCCCTTGCCCTTGTGCATGAGGATCAGCAGGGTGAGGAAGATGCTCGTGAGGACGAGCAGCACGATGAGAATGATGTTGAGGATTTCCACGTCGGATTCAACCTATGTTTCGTTGAGAATGTCGTCGAGTGATGCGTTCGTCAGTCTACTTCGCGACCGCGGCCTTACACAAAGCGGCGAAGTCCGGGCCGCTGAGGCTGGCGCCTCCGACCAGGGCTCCGTCGACGTCTGCGTCGGCGACGATCTCGGCCACATTGTCGGCCTTGACCGATCCGCCGTAGAGGATGCGGGTCGACTCCGCCATGCCGTTGCCGTACTTCTCGGCCAATCGGGCCCGGATCGCCGCGGCCATCTCTGCCGCATCGGCGGCTGTGGCGGTCTCACCGGTGCCGATCGCCCACACGGGTTCGTAGGCGATGACGAGACCTTCGAGCGCGGAGGCGTCGAATCCGGCCAGCGACTCCTCGAGCTGGTCGAGGGTGAAGTCGACGTGGGTCTTCTCCTGCCGCTGCTGCAGCGACTCCCCCACGCACAGGATCGGCGTGAGTTCGGCCGACAGTGCCGCCCGGACCTTCGCGGCCACGACCTCATTGGTCTCATGGTTGTCCGCCCGACGTTCACTGTGCCCGATGACGACGTAGCTGCAGCCGAGCCGGGTGAGGAAGGTCGCCGCGATCTCACCGGTGTGAGCACCGGGAGCATGCTGGGACACATCTTGGGCACCGTACTTCAGCCACAGCTTGTCACCCTGGACGAGGGTCTGCACGGAGCGGATGTCGGTGAAGGGTGGGATCACGACGACTTCGCAGCGGCTCTCATCGAGCTTCGCGTCTTCGAGGGCCCAGGCGAGTTTCTGGACGCTGGAGATCGCTTCGAGGTGGTCGTGGTTCATCTTCCAGTTGCCTGCCAGCAGCAGGGTGCGGTCGCTCATGTTCGTCTTCTTCCTCATCCGAGTGCGTCGAGTCCGGGCAGGGTCTTGCCTTCGAGGTATTCGAGGCTGGCGCCGCCGCCGGTGGAGATGTGGCCGAAAGCGTCATCGGAGAATCCGAGGCTGCGTACGGCGGCTGCGGAGTCTCCGCCGCCGACGACGGTGAGTCTTTCGGCGGGATCGATGTCAGCGGATCGCGCCTCATCGGTCAGTGCAGTGGCCACGGCCTTGGTGCCGGCGGAGAACGCCTCGAATTCGAAGACTCCCATGGGACCGTTCCAGAACACGGTCGCCGAACTCGCGATGATCTGTGCATAGGTCCGTGCCGTCTTGGGACCGATATCGAGCCCGAGCGCCGAGGCGCCGGCCGGGGTGGATTCGAGTTCGGTGAACTCGCGCACCCAGTGCTCGGCGTCTGCGGAGAACTTCTCGGCCATGACGATGTCCTGGGGCAGGACGATCCGTGCCGCCCCGTCTCCGGCCGACGAACGCTCCAGGTAGGCCTTGACGTCGTCGATGCGGTCGGTCTCCACGAGGCTCGATCCGATGGGGTGGCCCATCGCGGCGAGGAAGGTGAAGACCATTCCCCCGCCGATGAGCAGATTGTCGGCACGGTCGAGGAGGTTGTCGATGACACCGAGTTTGTCCGAGACCTTCGAACCGCCGAGGACGACGGTGAAGGGCCGGGCCGGGTCGGTGAGCAGTCGGTCGCTGACTTCGACTTCCGCACGGACGAGAGACCCGGCGAAGTGTGGGAGCAGCTCGGCGATGTCGTACACGGAGGCCTGTTTGCGGTGGACGACCCCGAAGCCGTCGGAGACGAAGTCATCGGCCAGCTCGGCCAGCTGTGCGGCGAATTCGCGGCGTTCGGCTTCGTCCTTCGACGTCTCCCCCGGGTTGAAGCGCAGGTTCTCCAGCAGCAGGACCTCACCGTCGCTCAGCGCGGCGGCCTTGGCCTTCGCCTCCTCACCGACGGTGTCAGCGGCGAAGGCGACGGGACGACCGATCGCCTCGGCGAGTTCGACCGCGATGGGAGCCAGCGAGTACTGCGGGTCCGGGGCGCCCTTCGGCCGGCCCAGGTGCGACATCACGATGACCTTGGCCCCCGCCTCGGCGAGGTCTGTGATCGTTGCCGCCGAGGCGGCGATGCGTCCGCGGTCGGTGATGGTGCCGTTGTCCATCGGCACGTTGAGATCGCTGCGGACGAGCACCGCGTGGCCGGCGAAGATGCCCGCATCGTCGAATGTCCTCATGAGTCCCTTTCGCTGAGAATGTAGCTGACCATGTCTTTGAGCCGGTTCGTGTAGCCCCACTCGTTGTCGTACCAGGCCACGACCTTGATCTGATCTCCCAGCACCATCGTGAGCTTGGAGTCCACGATCGCCGAGGCGGTGGTGCCGACGATATCGGTGGAGACGAGTTCGTCGGTGGAGTATTCGAGATAGGCGGAGTCCTCCGCCGCGGCGGCGAGGATTGCGTTGACCTCGTCGCGGTCGGCGCCGCGGGACGGAGTGAATGTGAAGTCGATGATCGATCCGGCAGGCACCGGCACACGCACGGCGAGTCCGTCGAGTCTGCCTTCGAGGTGGGGCATGACGCGGCCGACGGTGCGTGCCGCACCGGTCGTGGTGGGCACGATGTTGACCGCGGCGGCGCGGGCGCGGCGCAGGTCCCGGTGGGGCCCGTCGACGAGCATCTGGTCGCCGGTGTAGGCGTGGACGGTGTTGAGCAGCCCGGATTCGACGCCGAGCGCGTCGTCGAGGGCCTTGACGACGGTGGCCATGCAGTTCGTCGTGCATGAGGCGTTCGAGACCACGGGGTGCGTGTCCGGATCGAAGTCGGACTCGTTGACGCCCATGACGAAGGTTGCGTCGACATCTTTGCCGGGGGCGGAGAGCACGACTGTGGACACGGTTCCGCCGAGGTGGGCCTCGGCCTGATCCCGGCGTGTGAAGTGACCGGTGGATTCGACGACGAGTTCGACTCCGTGCCCCGACCAGTCGATGGCGGCGGGGTCGGATTCGCTGAACACCGCAATCTCACGGCCGTCGACGGTCAGCGCATCAGCGCTGGCTTCGACAGCGTGGTCGAAGCGGGGCCACACGGAATCATGGGTCAGCAGGTGTGCCAGGGTGGCGGTGTCGGTGAGGTCGTTGACGGCGACGACTTCGAAGTCGGTGCCGGGTTCGAGGGACAGACGGAACAGGGCACGGCCGATACGGCCGAAGCCGTTGATGGCGATTCGTCTCATGCCTCGATCTTAGCGATCCTCGAGCATTTCCGGGGTCAGGCTGGCTTCGGTGCCGGGAATTCCCAGTTCTTCCGCATGCTTGTCCGCCGTCGACAGCAGTCGGCGGATGCGCCCGGCGACCGCGTCCTTCGTCATCGGCGGGTCGGCGAGCTGTCCGAGTTCCTCCAAGGAGGCCTGTTTGTGGGTGACACGCAGCTGCCCGGCGTACCGGAGGTGTTCGGGGACCTCGTCTCCGAGGATCTCCAGGGCTCGTTCGACGCGGGCTCCGGCGGCAACCGCCGCGCGTGCCGAACGGCGCAGGTTCGCATCGTCGAAGTTCGCCAGACGATTCGCTGTGGCGCGGACCTCGCGACGCATCCGGCGCTCCTCCCACACGAGCACCGCGCTGTGGGATCCCATCCGGGTGAGCAGGGCGGCGATATCGTCGCCGTCGCGGATGACGACCCGGTCGACTCCGCGGACTTCGCGGGCCTTCGCGCTCAGTCCGAGTCGGCGGGCGGCTCCGACGAGCGCCAGTGCCGCTTCCGGGCCGGGGCAGGTGACTTCGAGGGCGGAGGAACGTCCGGGTTCGGTCAGGGAGCCGTGGGCGAGGAAGGCACCGCGCCAGGCGGACTCGGCATCGGCGACGGATCCGTTGACGATCGCCGAGGGCAGACCGCGCACGGGTCGTCCCCGGTTGTCGACGAGACCGGTCTGGCGCGCCAGGGCTCCGCCGTCGCGGGTGACACGAAGCAGGTAGCGGTTGGAACGGCGGATTCCAGCGGCGTTGATGACGACGATATCGGCATGCTGGCCGTAGAGGTCCTTGACCTCGGCGCGCAGACGCTTCGCCGCTTGGGCGGTGTCGAGTTCGGCTTCGAGCACGATCGAACCGTTGACGAGATGGAGGGCGGAGGAGAACCGGAAGATCGAGGACACCTCGGCCTTGCGGGCGGAGGTGCGGGTGATCCTCACTCGCGCCAATTCATCCTTGACCTGAGCGGTCAGTGCCATTGCTCGTCCTCCTGAACCAGATGTCCTACCACTGCTCGGCAACGCCGATCCCTGCGTCTACCAACATGTCACGGTAGCACGCTGCGAGTTTGAGACTGTCATGCTGTCCCTGCCTGCGTGAGCGCAGCGGACGTTCCCACAGTTTGGCGCCGAAGAGATCCTCTGCCTGCCGCGGCAGGTCGGGTTCGAGCTCGGTCGCCGCCTCGTCGACGAGGACATAGTCCAGCCTCAGCTCGGCCGCGTGCCGATGCAGGGAGGCGAGGTGTTCGCCGAGGCTCAGGTCCTTCGTCTCCCCATCGGTCGAACTGAGATTGAGCGTGAGGGATTTCACCGCGTCGGAGGCCACGATCGCCTCGGCGAGCGAGGGGACGAGCAGATGCGGCATCACCGAGGTGTACCAGGATCCGGGACCGAGATTGAGCACATCGGCTTCGTGCACGACTTCGACGGTTTCGTATCGGGCCGGCGGTGCCGCAGGGTCGAGGCGCACGGTCTCGACATGGCCGAGGGTGGAGGCGAGCACGGATTGTCCGCGCACGACTTGGAACGATCCGGGGAACTTCACATCGGCCTCGATCGTCAGTGGCACCGAGGACATCGGCAGCACGCGACCGTGGGCGCGCAGCAGCCGGGCCATCCAGTCGAGCCCGGCGACATGGTCGCCGTGGATCTGCCACAGAGCGGCGATGAGCAGATTGCCCACGGCATGGCCCGAGAGTTCGCCGTCGGATTCGAAGCGGTGCTGGATGACGTCGCGCCAGGTCTGCCCCCAGGTGCCGTCATCGCACAGCGCGGCCAGCGCCATCCGCAGATCGCCGGGCGGCAGTCCCCCGAGCTCGTCGCGGAGGCGACCGGACGATCCCCCGTCATCGGCGACGGTGACCACAGCGGTGAGGTCCTCGGTGAGCAGGCGGAACGCCCGCAGGGCCGCATAGAGTCCGTGGCCGCCGCCGAAAGAGACGATGCTCGGACCGTCGTTCTGCGTCCCCGAGGTGATCACGGGCAGGTCTTCGGTCTCCATGTCATTCTCTTCCCAAGTCGCGGTGGCGCACGGTCACGGGAATGCCCGTCTGCGCGGACAGGAGCTTGCCGACGCGTTCGCTGATGGCCACGGACCGGTGTTTGCCTCCGGTGCAGCCGATGCCGATCATCGCGTAGCCGCGCCCTTCGCGGAGGTAGCCTTCGGCCACGGTCGACAGGGTTGCAGCATAGCGTTCGATGAACTCCTCGGCACCGTTCTGCTCGAGCACGAAGGACGCGACATCGGAGTCGAGCCCATTGTGTCCGCGCAGGTGGGGAATCCAATACGGGTTGGGCAGGAAGCGGACGTCGGCGATGTGGTCGGCGTCCTTGGGCAGCCCGTATTTGAAGCCGAAGCTCATCAAGGTCAGGCGCAGCGGCGGAGTGTCGTCGTCGCTGAAGCGTTTGCGCACCTCAGCGGAGAGCTGATGGACGTTGAGATCGGAGGTGTCGACGATGATGTCGGCACGGTGCTTGAGAGTCTCGAGTTGGGCACGCTCGGCTTCGATGCCGTCGAGGAGGGTCCCTTCGCCCTGCAGCGGGTGGGGACGCCTCGTCGATTCGAAACGGCGCACGAGGACTTCGTCCGAGGCTTCGAGGTAGAGGATGCGCAGTGACAGTCCCTGATCGACGAAGTCGCCGATCGTCTCCTGCAGCTCCGTGTACTTCGTCCGTCCCTTGGCGTCGATGACGATCGCGATCTTGGGCAGAGCACCGTCGGCGCGGGCGACGAGTTCGACCAGCGGACGCATCATCTGCGGCGGCAGATTGTCCACGACGTACCAGTCCATGTCTTCGAGCACATTGGCCACGGTCGTCCTGCCCGCCCCGGACATGCCGGTGACGAGAACGACCTCGATGGGATGGTCGGAACCGTTCGGTTCGGCCTGCGTACTCACACGTCCTCCTCTGTCGGTGCCCGATCGGTGCCCGGGCACGGGGTCTCTGGGCACTACTCTAGGGCAGTTTCGTCGTGCTCAGTCGGCCAGTGCCGCGACGATCTTGGCCGCGAGCGAGGGACCGATTCCCTTGACCTCGCAGATCTCCTCGGCGGTGGCGGCACGGACCTTCTTCACCGACCCGAAATGACGCAGCAGAGCGGTGCGTTTGGATTCTCCGAGTCCCGCGATGTCGTCGAGGACCGAGCTGGTCATCGCCTTCGCGCGCTTCGACCGGTGGTAGGAGATCGCGAAGCGGTGGGCTTCGTCGCGCAGCCGCTGCATGAGGAAGAGACCTTCGGAGTTGCGCGGGAGGATCACCGGGAACGGGTCCTCGGGCACCCAGATCTCTTCGAGTCGTTTGGCCAGACCGACCACGGAGATGTCGACGATCCCGAGGTCCGTCAGCGCCTTCGTGGCGGCAGCGACCTGTGGACCGGCACCGTCGACGACGAGGAGGCCCGGTCGGTAGCCGAAGCGTTCGTCGGGTTCGTCGGAGCCCATCTGTTCGAGGTAGCGGCTGAACCGGCGGGAGACGACATCGTACATCGAGGCCGTGTCGTCGGCGGCGGCTTCGCCGTGAATGGCGAAGTGTCGGTAATCGCGCTTCTTCGCCATTCCGTCTTCGAACACGACGAGGGAGGCCACGACGTTCGATCCCTGGGTGTGGGAGATGTCGATGCATTCGATCCGCAGCGGGGCTTCGGGCAGGCCGAGATGCTCTTGGATCTCTTTGAGCGCCTGACTGCGGGTGGTCAGGTCGGAGGAGCGTTTGAGTTTGTGCTGGACCAGCGCTTCCTTCGCGTTCTTGTCCACCGTCTCCAGCGCGGCCCTCTTCTCACCGCGTTCGGGCACACGGACCGTCACTCGCGCCCCCCGCTGCTGGCTCAGCCAGGCTTCGAGGGACTCCTGATCGGCCGGCAGGGTGTCGACGAGGATCTCCTTCGGGATCGCCTCGGCGTCGAGACCGGAATACGCCTGCCGCAGGTAGTCGGTGGTCAGTTCCGCCGGAGTGTGGTCATCGGAGCGTTCGATGATCCAGCCGCGTTGACCGCGGATCCGGCCCTGTCTCACATGGAATACCTGTACGGAGGCTTCGAGCTCCTCGGTGACGAGGGCGAAGATATCGCAGTCGGCGCTGACCGAGAGGACCACGGCGGACTTGTCGAGCACCTTCTGCAGGGCGGTGATCTCATCCCGCAGACGGGCGGCCCGTTCGTAATCGAGCTCCTCGGCGGCCTGTGCCATCTCCTTCTTGCGGTAGCTGATGAACCGCCCGGTGTTGCCGGACATGAAGTCGGTGATGCTGCGGGCGAGCTCCCGGTGCTCGTCCTTGCTGATGTGGTCGACGCAGGGGGCCGCGCATTTGTCGATGTAGCCGAGCAGGCAGGGACGGCCGCTGCGTTCTGCACGCCGGTAGACCCCGGGGGTGCAGGTGCGCATCGGGAAGGCCCTGAGCAGCAGGTCGAGGGTGTCCTTGATCGCCCACACCTGGGCGAAGGGACCGAAGTACTTCACGCCCTTGCGGCGTTTGCCGCGGGTGATGAAGGCTCGCGGCACCTCTTCGTTCATGGTGATCGCGAGGTAGGGGTAGGACTTGTCGTCGCGGAACATGACGTTGAACCGCGGATTGAACTCGTTGATCCACGTCCACTCGAGCTGCAGGGCTTCGACCTCGGTGTCGACGACGGTCCATTCCACGGAATTCGCGGTGTGGACCATCGTCGACGTCCGCGGATGCAGTGCGACGGGGTTCGCGAAGTACGAATTGAGGCGGTTGCGGAGGTTCTTCGCCTTCCCCACGTAGATCACTCGGCGGTCGGGGTCCCGGAATTTGTACACGCCGGCCGAGGTCGGGATCGACCCCGTGGCCGGACGGTAGCTGGATGGATCGGGCATTCGGATCAGGCGTCGAGCATCGGTTTGAGGAACCGTCCGGTGTGGGACGCGGCCACCTCGGCGACTTCCTCCGGAGTGCCGTCGGCGATGATCTGACCGCCGCCGCGACCGCCTTCGGGTCCGAGATCGATGACGTGGTCGGCGTTGCCGATCACATCGAGGTTGTGTTCGATGACGATGACCGTGTTGCCTTTGTCGACGAGCCCCTGGAGGACGAGCAGCAGCTTCGAGATGTCCTCGAAGTGCAGGCCCGTCGTCGGTTCGTCGAGCACGTAGACGGTCCGTCCGCGCGAGCGCTTCTGCAGTTCGGCGGCGAGTTTGACCCGCTGTGCCTCGCCACCGGACAGCGTCGTCGCCGGCTGACCGAGGCGGACATAGCCGAGCCCGACCTCGACGAGGGTCTTCAGGTGACGGGAGATCGCAGGGATCGCCGCGAAGAAGTCGTTGGCCTCTTCGATGGGCATGTCGAGGACTTCGGCGATGCTCTTGCCCTTGAACGTCACTTCGAGTGTCTCCCGGTTGTACCGGGCCCCTTGGCAGACTTCGCAGGGCACGTAGACGTCGGGCAGGAAGTTCATCTCGATCTTGATGGTGCCGTCGCCGCTGCAGTTCTCGCAGCGGCCGCCCTTGACGTTGAAGGAGAACCGTCCCGGCAGGTAGCCGCGGACCTTCGCCGACTCCGTTTCGGCGAACAGCCTGCGCACATGGTCGAACACGCCGGTGTAGGTGGCGGGGTTCGACCGTGGGGTCCGACCGATCGGCGACTGGTCGACGTGGACGACCTTGTCGAGGTTGTCCAGTCCGGTCACCCGTTTGTGGCGTCCGGGCACGCGAGAGGCGCCGTTGAGGACATTGGCCATCTGCGTGTAGAGGATCTCGTTGACCAGGGTCGACTTGCCCGAACCGGACACACCGGTGACGGCCGTGAGCACGCCGAGCGGGAAGGACACCGTGACATCGCGCAGGTTGTTCTCCACCGCCTTCTCGACGGTGACCATCCGCTCCCTGTCGACGGGGCGACGGGCTGCTGGGATCTGGATCTCGCGACGACCGGAGAGGTAGTCGCCGGTGATCGAGCCCGGGGCGTCCCTGAGCCCGGGCACGGGGCCCGAGTAGACGACCTCTCCCCCGTGCTCGCCGGCGCCGGGACCGATGTCGACGATCCAGTCGGCGGATTCGATGGTGTCCTCATCGTGTTCGACGACGATGAGGGTGTTGCCCAGCTCCTTGAGCTTGTTGAGCGTCTCGATGAGTCTGCGGTTGTCACGCTGGTGCAGACCGATCGAGGGCTCGTCGAGGACGTAGAGGACGCCGACGAGTCCCGAACCGATCTGCGTGGCCAAGCGGATGCGCTGGGCTTCGCCGCCGGACAGGGTGCCCGCGGCACGATTGAGGCTGAGGTAGTCGAGTCCGACGTCGAGGAGGAAGCCGAGTCGGGCGTTGATCTCCTTCATCACCTGAGCCGCCACCGCCGCATCCCGGTCGCTGAGTTCGAGTGAGCCGAGGAACTCCGCGGCTTCGTCGAGAGCGAGTTCGGAGACTTCGGCGATGGATCTGTCGCCGACCTTGACCGCGAGGATCTCGGGCTTGAGGCGGGTCCCCTGGCAGCTGGCGCAGGGGATCTCCCGCATATACGACTCGTAGCGCTCGCGCGACCAATCGGATTCGGTCTCTTCGTGTTTGCGCTGGATGTACTGGTAGACGCCCTCGAAACCGGTCGAGTAGGTGCGTTCGCGGCCGAAGCGGTTCTTGTACTTGACGTGGACCTTGTAGTCCTTGCCGGTGAGGATCGCGGTCTTCGCGGTCTTCGGCAGCTTCTTCCACGGTGTCTTCATATCGAAGCCGAGTTCGTCGCCGAGGCCCTTGAGCAGCCGGTTGAAGTACTTCGCGACCTGCTTGCCGCCGGACCAGGGGGCGATCGCTCCGGCACCGAGGCTGAGGTCCTCATCCGGCACGACGAGGTCCTCGTCGACCTGCAGGCGCGTGCCGATGCCGTCACAGGTCGGGCAGGCGCCGAAGGGCGAGTTGAAGGAGAAGGACCGCGGCTCGATCTCGTCGACCGTCAGCGGGTGTTCGTTCGGGCACGACATATGTTCGGAGAAGGTGCGGGTCGTGCCTTCGTCGACGAGGTCGATGTCGATGCGGCCATCGGCCAGGCCGAGTGCGGTCTCGACCGAGTCGGTCAGGCGCGGACGCATTCCGGGCTTCGCCACGAGGCGGTCGACGACGACGGAGATCGTGTGCTTGTACTGCTTCTCCAAGGTCGGGGGTTCACTCAGGGTGATCTGCTCGCCGTCGACGATGGCACGCGAGAAGCCCTTGGCCTGCAGTTCGGTGAAGAGGTCGACGAACTCGCCCTTGCGGGAACGGACGACTGGGGCGAGGACGAGGAACTTCGTGCGCTCCTCGAGCTCGAGCAGCTGGTCGACGATCTGCTGCGGAGTCTGCTTCGTGATCACCTCACCGCAGACCGGACAGTGCGGGGTGCCGATGCGTGCCCACAGCAGGCGCAGGAAGTCGTAGACCTCCGTGATCGTGCCGACGGTCGAGCGCGGGTTGCGCGATGTCGACTTCTGGTCGATCGACACCGCCGGGGACAGCCCTTCGATGAAGTCGACATCGGGTTTGTCCATCTGACCGAGGAACATGCGGGCGTAGGAGGACAGGGATTCGACGTAGCGTCGCTGCCCCTCGGCAAAGATCGTGTCGAAGGCCAGGGACGACTTGCCGGATCCGGACAGTCCGGTGAAGACGACCATGGAGTCACGCGGCAGGGCGATCTCGACGTTCTTGAGATTGTGTGCCCGCGCGCCCTTGACCCACAGCGTGTCGAGATGGGAGACGCCGCTGACTTGCTCAACGTTATTGGTTTTCATCACCTGACCACTGTATTCCTCGGCACTGACATTGCTTCATTCTCGGCTCTTCGCACCGGCCGCGGCCCGGCCGTGGGGTTCATCTGGCGGCGCCGATCTCGCCGACCGAGACGATGCGGAGAACGATGTCTCCGGCTTCGTCGCTGGCTTCCACGTCCACCTCGGCGTCGATGGCCCAGTCCCGGTTCCCTTCGGGGTCGGCCAGGATCTGGCGGACGTTCCAGGTGGAAGAACCGGGTTCGATGTCGATATATTCCCGACCGCGGGCCTTCTGGTCCGTGAGCAGGTCGCCGTAGACATCGTAGAAGTCTTCGATCGCGTCTTCCCAGGCACGGGCGTCGAAGCCGGATTCCGCGTCGAGGCGGCCGAGTTCGGTGTAGTCGGCACGTTCGGCGAGGAGCACCCGGTGGAACAGGGCGTTGCGGATCTCGGCGGTGAAGACCTTCGTGTTCTCGGAGAACCGGCGATCCAGCGCCGGCAGCTCATCGGCGTGCTGAGTCGGATCGAGACCCTGCAGGGTCCGCCATTCGTCGAGCAGGGAGGAGTCCGTGCGGGCGATGGTCTCACCGAGCCATTCGATGATGTCGGCCAGCTCCTCGGTCCGGTTCTCCGCCGGCACGTTGTGCAGCAGCGCCCGGTAGACGTCGGTGAGGTACCGCAGCAGGCTGCCTTCGGCGCGGGCCAGGGAATAGTAGCCGACGAACTGTGTGAAGCCCATGGACTGTTCGATCATGTCGCGGACGACGGATTTCGGTTCGAAGCTGCCGCCGCGCAGCCACGGGTGGGTCTCGACGAAGTGGTCGAAGGCGGGTTCGAGCATCTCGGCCAGGGGTGCGGGTCCTTCGACCTCGTCGAGGATGGCCATCCGTTCGGCGTAGTCGACCCCTTCGGCTTTGAGTTCGGCCAGGGTGTCGCCCTTGATCCGGTCGAGTTGGCCCTTGAGGATCTGGAACGGCACCGAAGTGGTGGATTCGACGATGGAGACGATGTCGAGGGCATAGGTGTCGTCGTCTTCGTCGAGGAGGTCGAGCGCGGCGAGGACGAACGGTGCCAGCGGCTGATTGAGCGCGAACTGGGGGCCGAGGTCCTGGGTGGCGGAGAGTTCGTTCCCTCTGATTTCGATGAGTCCGGCGTCGAGGAGGGAGCGTCCGATGCTGATCGCCGTGAGTTTGAGGTCGAGTCGGCGGTCCCGGGTCTCGTGCGTCTTGTCGATGAAGTCGCCGATCGTCGACACGTCGGAGCCGGGACGGGCCACGAGGTTGAGGATCGTCGAATGGTCGATCTTCATCCGCGGGCGCAGGGTCTCGGATTCGCCTTCGATGAGTTTGGTGAAGGTCTCCTCCGACCAGCCGACGAACCCGGCTGGGGCGGCCTTCTTCTTGATCTTCTTCTTTTTCTTCTTGTCGTCGTTCGCGGCCTTCGCTTCGGCTTTGAGATTGTCGATGACGTGTTCCGGGGCTTGGGCGACGACGTAGCCGCGGGTGTCGAATCCGGCGCGGCCGGCACGGCCGGCCAGCTGCTGGAATTCGCGGACGCTGAGTCTGCGCATCTTCCGGCCGTCGAATTTCGTCAGCCCCGTCAGCAGCACGGAGCGGATGGGCACATTGATGCCCACGCCGAGGGTGTCGGTGCCGGAGATGACGAGCAGCAGGCCTTTGAGCGCGAGCTGCTCGATGAGGCGCCGGTATTTCGGCAGCATGCCCGCGTGGTGGACGCCGACGCCGTGGAGGAGGAGTTTGCGCAGGCTCTGTCCGAAGCCCTTGCCGAAGGAGAAGCCTTTGATCGCCGCGGCGATCGCGGCTCTCTGGTCCTTCGTGGCGAGGTCGACCGAGAGGAGGTTCGTGGCGAGGTCGATCGCCCCGTTCTGGGAGTAGGAGACGACGTAGACCGGGGCTTTGTCGTTGCGGACGAGTCCACGCAGGGTGTCCGAGAGCGTGTCCGTGGAGTATTCGTACTCAAGCGGCACGGGTCTCTCCGCCGAGGTCACTTCGGAGGAATCGCGTCCCGTCGTCTCCCGCATGGTTCTGCGGATGTCGGTGGTGTCGCCGAGGGTGGCGGACATGAGGACGAACTGGGCCTGCGGCATCTCGAGCAGCGGCACCTGCCAGGCCCAGCCGCGGGAGGGGTCGGCGACATAGTGGAATTCGTCCATGACGACCATGCCCGCGTCGAGCATCCCGCCTTCGCGCAGCGCCTGGTTGGCGAGGATCTCTGCCGTTGCGCAGATGACAGGGGCATCGCCGTTGACGGTCGAGTCCCCGGTGATCATGCCGACGTTCTCGGCTCCGAAAGCGGCGATGAGCGAGAAGAACTTTTCACTCACCAGGGCCTTGAGAGGAGCGGTGTAGTAGGCGCGGATCCCTCGGGTGTACGACTGGTAGAGGGCGAAGAGGGCCACAAGTGACTTGCCCGAACCGGTCGGGGTGGCCATGATCGTGTTGTCGCCGGCGAGGATGCTGAGGAACGCCTCATCCTGGGCCGGGTACGGTTCGACTCCGATCTCCGAGCAGTATTCGCCGAAGGACTCGTAGATCGTATCGTCGTCCGCGAATTCCGCGGGGATCTCCTGCAATCTGGCCACGCTGATGCACAGACCTTTCCGATTAGACTGGTTCCATCCTATTGCTCGACACCGAGGAGTCACACATGCCGGTCTTCGCCGTCACCTACAACTATGGTCCCGATACAGACACGCGGATGGAGCATCGCCCCGCGCACCGGCAATGGCAGGCGGAGTTGAATGAGGCCGGGACCATCCTCGCTTCGGGTCCTCTCGACGCTGATCCGCAGCCCGGCGGGCTGCTCGTCCTCAGCGCCGCCGACCGGGCGGAGGTCGAAACCCACCTCGCTCGGGACCCCTATGCGTCGCTCGGTGTGATCGAGTCGACACAGATTCGCGAGTGGACCCCGGTCTTCGGTCCTCTCGCTGCGGACTGAGCCGCGAAGCGCCCGCAGCCCGGCCGGCTGCGGACTCAGTTATGACACGGGCCGCAGCCGATCCTCGGGATCAGCTGCGGCCCGCGCTCTTCCCTGCCGCTCAGCGGCCTCCGAGTGCTGGGGCAGGCGTGGCGTGGATCATTCGGAGTTCGGTTCCTGAGCGGTGCCGGGCTTCTTCTGCGCCCGTCCCTCGCCGTCGCCGAGGCGGTCCGACCCGTCCCGCCCGGCAGAGTCCGGGGCCTGTGGGTCATCGACGTGGTGCTGTTCGTGTTCGACCTGACCGAAGTGGACTTCCTGGTGGCCGCGCTTCATCGCGATGAGGCTGGCGATGGTGGCCACGGCCATGCAGCCGATGATGACGGCCAGAGACACGCCGGTGGTGATGTCGGGAACCCATTCGAGTTTCTCTCCCCCATTGATGAACGGCAGGTTGTTCTCGTGTGCGGCGTGCAAGATGAGCTTGACGCCGATGAACGCGAGGATCGCGGCGATGCCGTACTTGAGGTAGATGAGTCGGTCGAGCAGCCCGCCGAGGAGGAAGTAGAGCTGGCGCAGACCCATGAGGGCGAAGAGGTTCGCCGTGAACACGATGAATGGACTCTGGGTGATGCCGAAGATCGCGGGGATCGAGTCGAGCGCGAACATGACATCGGTGGTGCCGATGGCGATGAAGACGAGCAGCATCGGGGTGAAGAACTTCTGCCCGTCGATCGTGGTCTTGAGTCTGTTGCCGTCGAAGTCGTCGGAGATGTTCACCCGACCCTTGAGCCATCTGACGAAGCGGTTGTCCTCATCGCTTTCGTCCTCGCTGCCGAACGCTTGGTTCCATGCCGTCCACAGCAGGAACACGCCGAAGAGGTAGAAGACGGAGATGAAGAGATTGATGACGACCGATCCGGCGAGGATGAACACGCCGCGGAAGACGAGCGCGATGATGATGCCGACCATCAGCACTTCCTGCTGATACTGCCTGGGCACCTTGAACCGGGTCATGATGATGACGAAGACGAAGAGGTTGTCGATACTCAGGCTGTATTCCGTGAGCCAGCCGGCCAGGAACTGTCCCGCGTGCTCTCCGTCGGCGAAGAAGTACATCGCCACGGCGAAGAGCAGGGCGAGTGAAACGTAGAAGCTCACCCAGAGGGTTGCTTCGCGCATCGAGGGGATGTGCGGCCGTTTGATCACCAGCAGGAGATCGGCCACGAGGATGAGGACGAGAACGATGAGTGAACCGGTCTCGAACCAGAAGGGCAATTCGGTTGTCATGGAAGCCTTTCGCTGTTGTCCGTGCGTGCCGTACACGGCTGGGCAAATCGAAAGTCTCTCCCGCGGCGCTGTTCAACCGCGTCCGAACCCGGATCGAAGAGATCGTGATGACGAGTTCGGAGCTTATGGGATACTCCCCTCCGGCGCTCCAGTCTACACTGGCGGCTCAGGCGTGCCCGGCCTCCTTCATCTGCCGCAGCTCCTGTTTGAGGTCGGAGAGTTCGTCGCGCAGGCGCGCGGCGAGTTCGAACTGCAGCTCGGCGGCGGCGGAATGCATCTGCGATGTCAGCGATTCGATGAGCTCGGTGAGGTCGGCCGCCGGCGGACGCAGCGAGCCGGGCTTGCCCGCGGCTTCGCGCTGTTCGTCGCTGAGCGTCGAATTGTAGCCGCGCCTGCCCTTGCCGTAGTCGAACTCGGTGAGCAGCTCGCGAGTGTCCTCGTCCTCGCGCTGCAGTCGTTCGGTGATGTCGGCGATCCGTTTGACCAGCGGGGTCGGGTCGATGCCGTGTTCCTCGTTGTAGGCGACCTGGATCGCCCGCCTGCGGTCGGTCTCATCGATGGCGGTGCGCATCGAGTCCGTGATCGTGTCCGCGTACATGTGCACCTGACCGTGCAGGTTGCGTGCCGCGCGGCCGATCGTCTGGATGAGCGAGGTCGAGGACCGGAGGAACCCTTCCTTGTCGGCGTCGAGGATCGCGACGAGGGAGACTTCGGGCAGGTCGAGTCCCTCACGCAGCAGGTTGATGCCGACGAGGACGTCGAACTCTCCGCCGCGCAGCTCTGTGAGCAGTTCCACACGTCGCAGCGTGTCGACATCGGAGTGGAGGTACTGGACGCGGACCTCGTGCTCGAGCAGGTAGTCGGTGAGGTCTTCGGCCATCTTCTTCGTCAGCGTGGTCACCAGCACACGTTCGTTCGCGTCGACCCTGGTCTTGATCTCGTCGAGCAGATCGTCGATCTGGCCCTTCGTCGGTTTGACCTTGATCTCCGGGTCGACGAGTCCGGTCGGTCGGATGATCTGCTGGACGTAGCCGTTGGCGTTGCCGAGTTCGAAGTTGCTGGGCGTGGCCGAGAGGTACACGGTCTGCCCGACGCGTTCGCGGAACTCGTCGAACTTCAGGGGCCGGTTGTCCATGGCGCTGGGCAGGCGGAAGCCGTGTTCGACGAGAGTGCGTTTGCGTGACATATCGCCTTCGTACATGCCGCCGATCTGCGGAACGGTGACATGAGATTCGTCGACGACGAGGAGGAAGTCCTCGGGGAAGTAGTCGAGCAGACAGTTCGGGGCCGATCCGGGAGCACGGCCGTCGATGTGCCGCGAATAGTTCTCGATGCCGGAGGTGAAGCCCATCGACTCCATCATCTCGAGGTCGTAGGTCGTCCGCATCTTCAGCCGCTGCGCTTCGAGGAGCTTGTTCTGCGACTCGAATTCGCTCAGCCGCTTCTGCAGCTCGTCTTCGATCCCGCTGATGGCCGTGGCCATCCGGCTCTCACCGGCGACGTAGTGGCTGGCGGGGAAGACGTGGATCGTATCCTCGTCGCGTACGATCTCCCCGGTCAGCGGGTGGAGGGTCTGCAGGGATTCGATCTCGTCACCGAAGAATTCGATGCGCAGCGCGAGCTCTTCGTACTGAGGGATGATCTCGACGGTGTCGCCGCGCACGCGGAAGGTGCCGCGGGTGAACGCCATATCGTTGCGGGCGTACTGCATGGACACGAACCGTTTGAGCAGTTCGTCGCGATCGCATTCGTCGCCCCGGTGCAGGGTGACCATGCGGTCGACGTATTCCTCGGGTGTGCCGAGGCCGTAGATGCATGAGACCGTCGAGACCACGACGACATCGCGTCGGGTCAGCAGCGAGTTCGTGGCCGAGTGCCGGAGCCGTTCGACTTCGTCGTTGATCGACGAGTCCTTCTCGATGAACGTGTCCGTCTGCGGCACATAGGCTTCGGGCTGGTAGTAGTCGTAGTAGGACACGAAGTACTCGACGGCGTTGTGCGGCAGCAGCTGCCGGAACTCGTTGGCCAGCTGTGCGGCCAGAGTCTTGTTCGGGGCCATGATCAGAGTCGGACGCTGCACCTGTTCGATGAGCCACGCGGTCGTCGCGGACTTGCCTGTGCCGGTGGCGCCGAGCAGCACGATGTCCCGCTCCCCCGCATCGAGCCGTTCGGAGATCTCCCTGATCGCCGTCGGCTGGTCGCCGGAGGGCGAGTACTCGGAGACGACCTCGAAGGGGGCCACTTCGCGAGTGACGTCGGGACGGTGACCGATCGCTGGCAGGGGGCGTTCTGAGCTCATAGTCCCACCCTAGTCCTCGCCCCTGACATTGGGCAGTCGGCTCCCGCTTCGGCCCGCATCAGTCGAAGCTGTCGGGGACCAGACGTCGACGCATGCTCAGGAAGTACGGTTCCTTCGACTCTGCGTAGGACCGAGTGATCTGAGAGTCTGTTCCGCCCTGCTCCTGCGCGAGTGCCATGAGCTCGCGTTTGACCCGGAGATACTCGTCCCGCGCCCCGGCATCGGCGCTGAGCAGATCCCGGAATGCGCGAGCGAAGCGGGCGCCCACGGAATCCGCGACCCGCACATGCAGGTTCACCGCCCGGCCGGGGTCCGTGTTCGCGTGGAACCACTTCGCCTCGCCTCCGGCCTCGCCCAGATGATCATGCATCTCCTCCCCCGGATACCCGAGTTCGGTCAGGCGGGGGGCCAGTTGCCGGGCTGCCGCGAGGTCGGGGACCAGCAGCTGCAGATCGATGACGTCTTTGGCGGGCAGGCCCGGCACCGAGGTGGAACCGATGTGCTCGATGGCGAATTCGGCGCCGGTGCCGTGCTCGAGCTTCGCGATGACGCGCCGCGCGTCACCGTCCCAATCCGCATCCTCCGGATCGCTGAGCCCGAGAGCGGCACGTGATGCCCGTCGTGCTCGGCGGAGGTTCTCGGCGAAGGGCCGGATCCGCGAGGAGATGAGCCGGGCCACCGTGTCCTCGGTCGTGGCGACCGGGCCGGTGTTGTCGATGCTGACGTCGCAGGCCCGTCTGCGCGTTTCGTCATCGGCTTGCCGGGTGATCCGTGCGGCGGCATCCTCGCGGTCCATTCCGCGGGCGTCGATGAGCCGCTGCAGGCGCACTTCAGCGGGAACATCGACGACGAGGTTGAGATGGTAGGCGGGTGTCATCGAGTTCTCGACGAGCAGCGGGACGTCGTGGACGACGATCGGCGCCTCGGCGTGCCGGGCGAAGTGTTCGGCGGTGCGGTCGCGGATCGCCGGGTGCATGAGGGCATTGAGCTTCGCCGTGTGTTCGGCATCGATGAAGGCCGCGGCCGCGAGGGCCGCACGGTCGAGGCCTCCCGAGCCATCGAGCACCTGCGGGCCGAAGGCCTCTGCGAGGAGTTCGAGCAGCGGCTGACCGGGTGCGACGACCTCGCGGGCGATCTGGTCGGCATCGACGAGCACGGCCCCGTGCGCGACGAGCATCCTCGACACTGTTGACTTGCCGGCACCGATTCCGCCGGTGAGACCGATTCTCAGCATGCGTTCATCCTACTGACCGAGCCGGTAGACCCGCACCCCCTCATCGGTGAAGACGGGATCTCCGACGGCAGTGTCGAGGAATGCCGCATACTCCTCCTGACTTCCGGGCAGCACCGGGGAGTCGCGGGCCAGCACGATGAAGTCGACTCCTGAGGCGCGCAGGTCGGCGATCGCCGAGTTCACATCCCGACTCGCAGGGTCCGGCATCGGCTCGCCGTCGAAGACGGAGCCGTGCAGCAGCGCATCGAGGCTGTCCTCGGGCGCCGAATAGGTGACCGGCGAGTCCGGGCTCGAACCGATGAAGTATCCGCCGGTCTCGCGATAGCGGAATCCGCTGACGGACTGCCAGACCATTGCCTCATCGGCGTGGGGCACGGCCCATGCCAGCGGGCGGGGGAAGGTCTTGACGACGGATCCGGCGGGGACCACCTCGGCGATCGAATCCTCATAGAAGTCGGGGACGGTCACTTCGTGGACGGTCTGAGGGCCGGGGACGACGCACACGGCAGCGAGTGCGAGCAACCCCGTGAGCAGCCGGGCGCGACGCTGCCTCAGGTGGGACAGTGCCCAGTCGAGACCGACGCCGAGGATCGCGAAGAGCGCGATCGTCGAATGCAGGACGAGGCGCATGGGCAGGATGTTGTTGAGCACCGGTACGGATTCGACGAGCGCGAACGGTCCGGTTTCGGTGAGCACTCCCCCGCCGAGGAGGATCGGCGAGCCGAGCGAGAGGGCGAAGACGAGGACACCGGTGGCGGCCGCGATGCGCACCGGCAGGGTGCGGGTGGTCGTCCTCGATGAGGCGAGGACGATGATGAGTGCGGCCAGGAGCGCGGGAGCACCAACATAGGCACCGAGTTCGGCGGGATCGATGTCCATCACCCGTGGCAGCGGAGAGACACCGGAGCTCAGCCAGGCGGGCGCGGCCGGCAGGATCGGATCGAGCAGATCGGTGTTCCACACACCGTGCGGACGGATCGGCCCCTGCGGCGCATTGGGCCCGGCCATGGTCAGCAGCAGCGGAATCGCACACAGCAGCGCCACAGCGGCGGCGAGCAGCGAGCCGAGCCCCAGTCGCAGCCATGCACGGGCGGGGAACTGCCGGCGACCGAACGCGGCGAGGCAGACGAGGAAACAGACCGCCGCGAGGAACGTGCCGGCGAGGACTTCGGTCGAGACGTAGAACTGGAAGCCCAGCAGCAGTCCGAAGACGATGCCGATCGTCCACACGGATCTGTGACCGCGGTGGTGGCCGCCGGGGCCGAGCAGCGCAAGGATCGCCCATGCGGTCAGGGGCGGAGTGACGGCGAAGGCGAGGTTCGGGTGGCCGCCGAGCTGGGCGATGACGTAGCTGGAGAAGCCGACTCCGCCGGCGGCGATGAACGCGGGGAGGCGGCCCAGGAAGCGGCGGAAGAGCACCGCGGTGGCCAGGCTGTTGATGACGGGGAGGCACAGGATGAGCAGGTTGTAGCTGACAATCGGTCCGGCCACCCAGGTCAGTGGTGCGAGCAGGAGCGCAATACCGGCCAACGAGGTGTTCCAGGCACCGTTGACTCCCCCACCGAGGGCGTTCATCAACTCCGTGTAGAGCAGTCCGCCGCTGCCGCCGGACCCGAAGCCGAGGGCGTCGGCGAGGACCTGTGCCCCATGGCCGAGCCACCAGATGAACAGGGAGGAGTCGTCGTTGGAGCCGACGACCGAACCGCCGGGGTCTGCGGCGACGGATCCGAAGACGATGAGGCTGACCAGAGCCAGCAGCAGCGTGTACCACAGCCAGGGCCGCAGCCGCCGGTACAGCGGTGGGCGGATCACGGTCCGCGCAGATGCGGCCGCTGCTGCGGGGGCATACACAAAGGGCTCCCGATCTTCCGACCGGGAGCCCTTGTGGTGGCTGCTATCAGCTGCCTGCAAGCTTCTCACGCAGGGCTGCGAGAGCTTCGTCGCTGGCCAGCGTGCCTTCGTCGCTTGCCTCTTCCGAGGAGAACGAACCGGTGGCCGGAGCGGCTTCGGCAGAACCGACGGCATCGGCGGCGGAGGCCTCGGCGTCCGCAGCGATGGCCTTGGCGACCTGCTTCTTGTGCTCTTCCCAGCGTTCCTGAGCAGCGGCGTACTGCTGTTCCCAGGCCTCGCGCTGAGCCTCGTAGCCTTCGACCCACTCGTTGGTCTCGGGGTCGAAGCCCTCCGGGTACTTGTAGTTGCCGTCCTCGTCGTACTCCTGCGGCATGCCGTAGAGAGCGGGGTCGAGGAACTCTTCGGCCTCGGGGTCGACGCCCTCGTTGGCCTGCTTCAGCGACAGCGAGATGCGGCGACGTTCGAGGTCGATGTCGATGACCTTGACGTAGATGGTCTCGTCGACCGAGACGACCTGCTCAGGCAGATCCACGTGGCGCACGGCCAGCTCGGAGATGTGGACGAGGCCCTCGATGCCGTCTTCGACGCGCACGAATGCACCGAAGGGAACGAGCTTCGTGACCTTGCCCGGCACGATCTGTCCGATGACGTGGGTGCGGGCGAAGTGCTGCCAGGGATCTTCCTGGGTGGCCTTGAGCGAGAGCGAGACGCGCTCACGGTCCATGTCGACGTCGAGAACCTCGACGGTGACCTCGTCACCCACGGTGACGACCTCACCCGGGTGATCGATGTGCTTCCAGGACAGCTCGGAGACGTGGACGAGTCCGTCGACACCACCGAGGTCGACGAACGCACCGAAGTTGACGATGGAGGACACGACACCAGGACGGACCTGGCCCTTCTGCAGGGTCTGCAGGAAGTCGTGGCGAACGGCGGACTGGGTCTGCTCGAGCCAGGCGCGACGCGACAGGACCACGTTGTTGCGGTTCTTGTCGAGCTCGATGATCTTGGCTTCGACCTGCTGGCCGATGTAGGGGGCGAGGTCGCGGACACGACGCATCTCGACCAGCGATGCGGGCAGGAAGCCGCGCAGTCCGATGTCGACGATCAGGCCGCCCTTGACGACCTCGATGACGGTGCCGGTGACAACGCCGTCGTCTTCCTTGATCTTCTCGATGTCGCCCCAGGCGCGCTCGTACTGAGCCCGCTTCTTCGAGAGCATGAGACGGCCCTCTTTGTCTTCCTTCTGAAGAACGAGGGCTTCGATCTCGTCCCCGACCTCGACGACTTCGCCGGGATCGACATCGTGCTTGATGGAAAGCTCACGTGCGAGGATGACGCCTTCCGTCTTGTATCCGATGTCAACGAGGACTTCGTCACGGTCGACCTTGACGACTTCGCCTTCGACGATGTCGCCATCGTTGAAGTACTTGATGGTCTCATCGACGGCGGCGAGAAATTCCTCAGCGGTTCCGATGTCGTTGACAGCGACCTGCTTCGGCTGCACCGATTCCGGCGTGGTGGTGGTCATATAGGTAGGGACTCCGATGGAATATTGGTCCAGATCCGGTACCCTGTCGGCAGGTCGTGAATTGTTGCCGGCGGATCCGCATCCGGTCTCGATTGCGAATTTGGACTTGCATGCACAGGCGCATACGGTTGTCAATGCTAGCACCAACACGGGCGTGAATGCACGCCGAGGATTCTATTTTTCAGCAGCCGAGGCGACGGAGGAACGATGAGCGAGGGAACTGACGGAGCCGAGGTCATCAGCGGCGGCTATCTGCCGATCGACGAAGAGGCGTCTGTCCGGGCCAATCGCAGCTACTGGGACAACTCCGCGGAGGAGTATCTGGCCGAACACGGCACCTTCCTCGGAGCTTCGGATTTCATCTGGTGTCCCGAGGGAATTCACGAATCCGACGTCCACCTCCTCGGCGCGGTGGACCGCAAACAGGTCCTCGAGGTCGGCTGCGGCGCGGGACAGTGTTCCCGATGGCTCGCCGAAGAGGGAGCCATCACCACCGGTGTCGACGTCTCGGCCGGAATGCTCGAGCAGGCTTCCCGTCTGCAGCGCGACCATCCGCTCAGCGCCGAGGCGACTCCCCCGACCTTCCTCCTCGCCGACGCCCGTCAGCTGCCCTTCGCGTCGAACAGCTTCGACGTCGCCTTCTCCTCCTACGGCGCACTCCCCTTCGTCAAGGACGCCGAAGTGGTGTTCGCCGAGGTGGCCCGCGTCGTCCGTCCGGGCGGGCAGTGGGTGTTCTCGACCACTCACCCGATGCGGTGGATGTTTCCCGACGTTCCCGGTGAGGCCGGTCTGACGGTGGAGTACTCGTACTTCGATCGCACCCCGTATGTCGAACTGTCCTCGTCCGGTCAGCCCGTTTACGCCGAGCACCATCGGACGATGAGCGACTGGGTGCAGCTGCTGGTGGGCGCCGGGTTCACGATCGACTCGGTCACCGAACCCGAATGGCCTGAGGAGAATCAGAAGGCTTGGGGCGGATGGTCGCCGCTGCGTGGCGCGCTCATGCCCGGCACCGTGATCTTCTCGACGACCCTGCACAAGGACTGACCCGCACGGGGGCTGCTGCACCCGCCCGGCCGGCCTCTGTCCTCACGCAGGCAGGCATTCCGGCTCGTTCAACACTGAGTCAGCTTTTCAATGCGAGGCCCGCGCGAAATCCTGACTCAGCGTTGAACGACGGCGTGGACCGGACCGATCCGACCGCTGCTCAGTGGGCCGCGTCGTGCCAGGACCGTCCGGTGCCGACGTTGACGTCGAGCGGGACATCGAGTTCGAAGGCCGAACCCATCTCTTCGGTGACGATCGCCGTCACCTCGTCGATCTCCCCCGGGTGGACGTCGACGATGATCTCGTCGTGGACCTGCAGAAGCATCGGCGACTGCAGCTCGTCGAGGCGGGAGGCGACCCTGAGCATGGCGATCTTCATGATGTCCGCGGCCGAACCCTGGATCGGAGCGTTGAGTGCGGCGCGTTCGGCCATGTCCCGCAGCTGCCGCCGGTCGCTGTGCAGGGCCGGCAGGTAGCGGCGACGGCCCATGATGGTCTCCGTGTAGCCGTTGGCGCGGGCCTGCTCGACGATCTCGTCGAGGTAGTCCTTGACGGCGCCGAAACGTTCGAAGTACTGCTCCATAAGCCCTTTGGCCTCGTCGACGCCGATCGCCAGCTGCCGGGAGAGCCCGTAGGCGGAGAGACCGTAGACGAGGCCGTAGGACATCGCCTTGACCTTCGAGCGCATCTGCGAGTCCACCTCGTCGATACCGACGTTGAAGACCTTCGACCCGACGTAGGAGTGCAGGTCCTCGCCGTCCTTGAACGCCTGGATGAGAGCGGCATCGCCGGACAGATGCGCCATGATGCGCATCTCGATCTGCGAGTAGTCGGCGGTCAGCAGGCAGCCGTCGGGCTCCGCGGGGTCGGCGATGAAGATCTCGCGGATGCGGCGACCGGATTCGGTGCGCACCGGGATGTTCTGCAGATTCGGGTCGAGAGAGGACAGTCGCCCGGTCGCCGCGACCGTCTGCTGGTAGGTCGTGTGGATGCGCCCATCATCGGCGACGGTCTTGAGCAGGCCGACGACGGTCTGTTTGAGCTTCGTCGAGTCCCGGTACGCCAAGAGATGCTGGAGGAAGGGATGCTCGGTCTTGACGAAGAGTTCGGCCAGCGCCTCGGCATCGGTCGTGTACCCGGTCTTCGTGCGCTTCGTCTTCGGCATGTCGAGCTCATCGAAGAGCACGGTCTGCAGCTGCTTCGGCGAACCCAGGTTGACCTCGTGGCCGATTGCGTCGTATGCCTCCTGCGCGCTCGCTTCGGCCTGCTTCGTGAACTCCTCGATGAGGTTGGACAGTCCGGCCTCGTCGACGGCGATTCCGGTCGCCTCCATCCGAGCGAGCACGGGCACGAGCGGCAGTTCGATGTCGCGATACACCTGAGTCATGTTCGCTTCGTCGACGGCGGCGGCGAGGACCTCGTGGACTTCGAGCAGGGCTGCGGCGCGCTGACCGTGAGTGGTCACCGTCGCATCCGTGTCGAGGTCGAGAGCGAGCTGTCCGGAGTCAGCTTCGGGTTCGCTGAGGTCGATGCCGGCACGTTCGGAGGCGATCTGTCCGAGTTCGTAGGATCGGGCATCGGGGACGAGGAGGTAGGCGGCCAGCGCCGTGTCTCCGCTGATGTCGGTGACGTTGAGTCCGATCGACGCGAAGGCTTTGATCTGGAGCTTCGCCGAGTGGAGGATGAGCGATCGGGCAGCCAGAGCCGAGCTGAGCCGGGCCGCAGTCGTCTCTCCCGCCTCGGCGAGGTCGACGACCCAGGCCTGCCCGGGTTCGGCGGAGACGGCGAGGATGCGGGCGTCTCCGTGACCGAGTTCGAAGCGCGCATCGGAATCGAGCGCGAGGACATCGTGGTCGGCGATATGACCGAGCAGCGCATCGATGTCGACGGTCTCGACGGTGGTCTCCCGTGCCGCTGCGGCGTCGGACTCAGTGCCGGCGGCCTCGGGGAAGATCGCTGCGAGGCGCTTGCCGAGGGCTTGGAATTCGAGCTGATCGAACAGGCTCGACAGTTCGCTCGGGTCCCCTTCTCCCCAGACGAGGTCGTCGAAGCGCAGACCGAGATCGACGTCGTCGAGGAGGCGGTTGAGTCGGTAGTTCCGCTCCACCTCGGCGATGTGATCGCGCAGCTTCTCACCGACCTTGCCGCCGATCTTCTCCGCATTCTCGAGCACACCAGGCAGGTCACCGTGTGCGGCGAGCCATTTGGCGGCTGTCTTGTCACCGACGCCGGGGACACCGGGCAGGTTGTCGGCCTTCTCGCCGACGAGCGCGGCCAGACCGCGATAGTTGGCCGGACTGACTCCGTACTTCTCCTCGACCGCGGCGGGCGTCATCCGATTGAGGTCGCTGACCCCGCGCTTCGGGTAGAGGATCGTCACGTCCTCGGAGGCGAGCTGGAAGGAGTCCTTGTCTCCGCTCATGACCTCGACGGCCGCTCCCGCCTCGGTGCCCATCCGGGTCATGGTGGCCAGAGCATCATCGGCTTCGAAGCCCTCTTTGACCACGACTCTGATGCCCATCGCGGTGACGATGTCCTTGATGAGGTCGATCTGCGGGTGGAACTCCGGCGGAGTCTTCGCCCGACCGGCCTTGTACTCGGGGTACTCCTCGAGCCGGAAGGTCTGTCGTCCCAGGTCGAAGGCCACGGCCACATGGCTCGGGGCTTCGTCGCGGAGGACGTTGATGAGCATGGAGATGAAGCCGTAGATGGCGTTCGTCGTCTGACCGGTGCTGGTGGAGAAGTTCTCGACTGGCAGGGCGTGGAATGCCCGGTAGGCCAGGGAGTGTCCGTCGATGAGCAGGAGGGATTCGTTTGAGTGACTCACATGGCATAGCCTAGCGTTCGAACCTGACTTGAAGGAGATCCGATGCTGCGTCCCAACGATTCCCTGACCTCACACACCACCGCCGAGGAGGTCACCGACCTGCTCGAGTCGCTGCGCGCTCCGGGCGCGGGAGGCGAGCTGTGCGAGAAGATGGGCATCGAGTTCACCGAGCTCGGTCACGATCATCTCACCGCCACGGCGCCGGTCGAGGGAAATCGGCAGCCGATGGGTCTCTTCCACGGCGGCGGACACGTGGTCCTCGCCGAGTCCTTGGCCTCGATGCATTCGTTCCTGCTCTCGGGCGGCAAGAACGTCGTCGGCGTCGATCTCAACGCCACCCACCTGCGGGCCGCCCGCGATGGGTCGGTCACCGGCCGCGCCGAAGTGCTTCATCAGGGCCGCACGATCGTCTCCCATGAGGTGAAGATGACCGACGAGGCGGGGCGCCTGCTGTCGATCGTGCGGATCACGAACATGATCCTCAGGACAGAACCGAAGGGCTGAACGAGCGAACGACTTCGGAGCGCCGAAACGCAGGGGCCGGCGAATCCATGATGGATTCGCCGGCCCCTGTTCGGTGTCGGATTCGGGCGGTCGCTGCCCGGCGGTTCTACTTCTTCGTGCCGATCTGCTTGAGCACGGTCTCGGCCACCTCGCGCATTGTGAGACGACGGTCCATCGACGTCTTCTGGATCCAGCGGAAGGCTTCGGGTTCGCTCAGGCCCATCGAGGTCTGCAGCAGGCTCTTGGCGCGCTCGACGAGCTTGCGCGTCTCGAATCGTTCGGTGAGATCGGAGATCTCGGATTCGAGCGAGCTGATCTCGGCGTGGCGCGAGAGCGCGATCTCCAGGGCCGGGATGAGGTCGGCCGAGGTGAACGGCTTGACGACATAGGCCATGGCACCGGCGTCACGGGCACGTTCGACGAGCTCCTTCTGCGAGAAGGCGGTGAGCAGCACGACCGGGGCGATGCGGGCGCGGGCGATGCGCTCGGCCGCGGAGATCCCGTCGAGGATGGGCATCTTGATGTCCATGACGACGAGATCGGGGCGCAGCTCCTCGGCCAGGCGGATGGCGGATTCGCCGTCCGCGGCTTCACCGACGACGTCGTAGCCGACCTCGCGGAGCATTTCTACGATATCGAGACGGATCACGGCCTCGTCTTCGGCCACGACTACGCGGCGGACAGGCACGGACTCATCTGCAGTTGACTCTTCGCTGTTTGAAAGCACGAGACCAGTCTAGACCAGGCCGGTGAGGTCCATGCCAGCGGGCGGTGAAGTTTCTTCTGTGAGGGTGGCCACCCCCGGTGACGGCGACCACCGGCGCATCCGGTCCGACGGCGGGAAAATGTGCAATCCGTGTGCTCGCGCAGTAGAATCGTCCCCGTCGCCGAGGCGGCCCCACGGGGCAGTCGGACGCGAGCCGGATTGGCGGAATCGGTAGACGCGGTGCACTCAAAATGCATTGTCGAAAGACGTGCGGGTTCGAGTCCCGCATCCGGTACGGACGAAGGCACTGTCGAATGCGAATTCGACAGTGCCTTCTTTCGTCTCAGTGCCTTCTCTCGTCCCCGAGGCAGTGCACACCGGCTGTGCGCACTTCCGGACCGATGACCCGGATCCGCCTACCGGACCGCCTCGGTGCTGGGTGCATCGTCGTCGGCATCCTCCGCGACCGGCACGTAGCCGTTGATGCGCTCAGCATCGTAGCGGTCGACGTCGAGGATGTCATGGCGTCTGGCCACGATGGCCGGGATGAGCGCCTGACCGGAGACGTTGAGTGCGGTGCGTCCCATGTCGACGATCGGCTCGATGGCCAGCAGCAGTCCCACGCCCTCGAGCGGCAGGCCCAGGGTCGAGAGGGTCAGTGTGAGCATCACGGTCGCACCGGTCGTGCCGGCGGTTGCGGCCGAACCGATGACGGCGACGAACACGATGAGCAGGTACTGGATGAGGGAGAGGTCGATCCCGAAGAACTGGGCGACGAACACGGCTGCGATGGCCGGGTAGATCGCGGCGCAGCCGTCCATCTTCGTCGTCGCGCCGAAGGGCACGGCGAAGGCGGCATAGGAGTGGGGCACACCGAAGTTGTCGGTCGCGACCTTCTGCGTCACGGGCATCGTGCCGATCGAGGACCGCGAGACGAATCCCATCTGAGCGGCCGGCCAGACTCCGGAGAAGTACTGGCGCACAGACAGTCCGTTGGCGCGGGCCAGGGCCGGGTAGACGCCGAAGAAGACGAGTGCCAAGCCGATGTAGACGGCGACGACGAACCACAGCAGGGAGCCCATGGTCGACCAGCCGTAGGAGTTCACCGCGTTGCCGATGAGTCCGAGGGTGCCGATCGGAGCGATGCGCACGATCCACCACACGACCTTCTGCACCACGGCCAGGGCCGCCTCGATGAATTCGAGGAAGGGTTCCGCGGCCTTGCCGACCTTGACGGCGGCGATGCCGATGGCGCCGGAGACGATGATGAGCTGGAGGATGTTGAAGTCGACCTGGGAGGCGAGGCCACCGGACTCATCGGGTGCGGTGGAGACCTCGAGCCCGAGGACGTTCTGCGGCACGAGTCCGGTGAGGAAGCCGACCCAGCTGCCCTGTGAGTCCGGGGCCGCAGCGTTGAGCGATGCGGCATCGGCATGGGCTCCGGGCTGGATGACGACGCCGAGGATGAGGCCGAGGACCACGGCGATGAGCGCGGTCAGGGCGAACCACAGCAGCGTCGACATCGCGAGCTTCGCGGCATTCGTGACCTTGCGCAGGTTGCCGATGCTCGCGATGATCGCGGTGATGACCAGCGGCACGACGGCCGCCTTGAGCAGGGTGACGTAGGACGAGCCGATGATGTCCAGGGTCTGTCCCAGCCAGTTGTCCGCGCTCTCGTTGAGCGGACCCCAGGACCGGGCGATGAGCCCGAGGACGACGCCGGCGATGAGTGCGATCGTCACCTGCACTCCGAAGGACTTGCTCCAAGCGGGCAGTCTCATTGATTTCCTCTCCTAGCTGGCCCTCCCCGCGAGGTGCCGAAGGGAGGAATGGCAACACGGAGAACAACTGTTGAGCAATCGACGAAATTCCGCAAATCCCTGTGACACGCATCGCAGACGACGAAGGCGGCGCCCGATCCGGTTGCGGATCGAACGCCGCCTGATCGCGGGGGCGACGAAGAGTCAGTGCCGGGGCGAGTGGTCGTCTCGCACGATCGGCATCTCGCGGGTGATCGGCGATTCGGACACCACCCCGTAGCCGGCCAGCGGGTCCTCTTCGGAGTCCGACGAGTCCTGGTAGGCGGCCGTGACGCCCTTGGCCGCATCACCGATGGTGTGGATGCGCAGAGCGTTCGTCGATCCCGGGATTCCCGGAGGGGACCCGGCCACGAGGATGCTCTGATCGCCTTCACGGGCGGTGCCGTCGGCGAGGAGGACCGCATCGACCTGGCGTGCCATCTGATCGGTGTGGCGCACCGTCTTCACGAGGTAGGGGCGCACTCCCCAGGTCAGCGCCAGCTGGTGGCGGACCTGCGGGTCCGGGGTGAAGCCGAGGATCGGCCAAGCCGGGCGCAGACGCGACATCCGGCGCACCGAGTCACCGGTCTGCGAGAACGTGCACAGCAGATCGATATCGAGCTGCTGAGCAATCTGCACGGCAGCCGCGGTGACGGCTCCGCCCTTCGTGTGCGGGTCGGTGCCCAGCGGGGGAATCCGCTCGAGCCCGTGCTCTTCGGTGGAGCCGATGATCCGGCTCATCGTGCGGATCGCCTCCACCCAGTGCGCACCCACCGAAGTCTCTCCGGAGAGCATGAGCGCATCGGTGCCGTCGAGGACCGCGTTCGCGCAGTCGCTGGCCTCGGCGCGGGTCGGCCGCGGGGCGTCGATCATGGTCTCGAGCATCTGGGTGGCGACGATGACGGGCTTGGCCTGCTGGCGGGCGATCTCGACGGCGCGCTTCTGCACGATCGGCACCTGTTCCAGCGGCAGTTCGACGCCGAGGTCGCCGCGGGCGACCATGATCCCGTCGAAGGCGTCGATGATCTCATCGAGCTGCTCGACGGCCTGCGGCTTCTCGAGCTTCGCGATGACCGGCGCGGTGATTCCGACCTCGTCCATGACCGCACGCACATCATCCATATCCTCGGGACTGCGGACGAAGGACAGGGCCACCCAGTCGAAGCCGAGATGCAGCCCCCATTTGAGGTCGTCGATGTCCTTCTCCGACAGGGCCGGAACGGACACGGGCACACCGGGGAGGTTGATGCCCTTGTGGTTGGAGATGGTGCCGCCGATCTCGACCTCGGTGACCACATCGGTGGCGGTGACCTCGGTGGCACGCAGGCGCAGACGCCCGTCGTCGATGAGCAGCGGGTCTCCCACGGAGACGTCTTCGGCCAGGGTCGGCAGCGTCGTGCTCACGAGTTCGGCGGTGCCGTCGACGTCGCGGCTGGTGATCGTGAAGGTGGCACCTTCGACGAGTTCCTCCTTGCCGTTGGCGAAGGTGCCGACCCGGATCTTCGGACCCTGCAGGTCGAGCAGCACCGCGACCGCCTTGCCGGTGTCGAGTGCGGCCTGGCGGACCCAGGCGAATTTCTCTTCGTGTTCGTCTCGTGTTCCGTGGCTGAGATTGAATCGGGCGACATCGACGCCTTCATCGACGAGCTCGCGGATCTCTTCATAGGAGTTCTGGTTCGGACCTAAAGTTGCGACTATCTTTGCACGCCTCATACGCTCCACCCTACCTAAAGTCTCAGCGGGCGGCTGTTGCCGCTCACCGCTGGTCACGAGCGGTGGACCGACGGCACTGCGCTGTGCCGCTCCACCGTCTCTTCTCACTGTCTGACATGGACTATCTTAGCATTTGAACTCCGCATCCGTGGGTCGCACGGGCGACTCCAACCGTGTCGAACCGGTGAGGAAACGGTCGACCGCGGCGGCCGCGGCTCGCCCCTCGGCGATGGCCCAGACGATGAGCGACTGTCCCCGACCGGCATCGCCGGCGACGAAGACGCCCGGGATCGAGGCATAGTCCTCATCCCGTTCGAACGCTCCCCCGGCTCGGGTGTCGAGGTCGATGGAGTTCGTTTCCGGGCCGCTGAACCCGAGGGCCAGCAGCACGAGATCGGCATCGATGACATGTTCGGTGCCCGGCGTCGGCACGCGACGACCATCGGCGAACCGGGTCTCGGCGACTTCGATCCCTCGCACCCGCCCGGCCCCGTCGCCGACGAACCGAGTCGTCGATGCCAGATAGCGTCGGGTGCCGCCCTCTTCGTGAGAGGATTGGACCTCGAAGATCCGCGGCACCATCGGCCACGGCGAGTCCGCGCCCCGTTCCGTCGGCGGCTTCGCCCCGATCGCCAGAGTCGTCACCGAAGCGGCCCCCTGCCGCAGCGCCGTGCCCAAGCAGTCGGCACCGGTGTCTCCGCCGCCGATGATGACGACGTTCTTTCCCGCCGCATCGATGGGCAGTTCGGCAGCGGACCCGGCCTGCGACCGATTCGAGGGCACGAGGAAGTCCATGGCGAATTCGATGCCGTCGAGGTCGCGTCCGGTCAGCGGCATGTCCCGAGCCACGGTGGCGCCGGTGGCGACGATGACGGCGTCGAAGCGGGCGCGCAGTTCGAAGAGTTCGATATCGCGGCCGATCTCGACTCCGGTTTCGAACCGGGTGCCTTCCGCCCGCATCTGGGACAGCCTGCGGTCGATGTGGTGCTTCTGAAGTTTGAAGTCGGGAATCCCATACCGCAGCAGCCCGCCGAGGCGGTCCTCCCGTTCGTAGACGACGACGGTGTGTCCGGCCCGGGTCAGCTGCTGGGCAGCGGCGAGTCCGGCCGGTCCGGAACCGATCACGGCAACGGTCTGCCCGGTGATCCGGTCGGGCACGACCGGGGTGATGAGCCCGGCGGCGAAGCCTTGGTCGACGATGGAGACTTCGACCTGTTTGATGGTCACCGCCGGCTGATTGATGCCGAGCACGCAGGCGCTCTCGCACGGGGCGGGGCAGACACGACCGGTGAATTCGGGGAAGTTGTTCGTCGCATGCAGCAGCTCGACCGCCCGCGGCAGCTCCCCGCGATACATCGCATCGTTGAACTCCGGGATGAGGTTGCCCAGAGGGCAGCCCTGATGGCAGAACGGGACACCGCAGTCCATGCAGCGGGAGGCCTGCCGGCGCAGCTGCGCGGGGTCACCCGACTCGTAGATCTCCGAGTAGTCCATGAGCCGGATGGGCACCGGCCTGCGGGCGGGCAGTTCGCGTTCGGTGAAGGTGAGGAATCCGTGCGGATCAGCCATGAGCGGCCTCCAGAATCGTCTGCCAGGTCTGATCGGAGTCGGCGGCTTCGCCGGTGCCCGCAAGCTCGTCCTGGAGTTCTTTGACCCGTGCATAGGCAGCGGGGATGATCTTCGTGAAGCGGGACAGGACGTCCTGCCCGCGGTGCAGCCCGGTGAGCAGCTCGTGCGCGAGCGGAGATCCCGTGGCCTCCACATGCGCGGCGAGCAGCCTTTCGAGCACCTCGGCATCGGTGACTCCGATTCCCGTGAATCGGAAGACCCCGGCCGCGCGCTCCTTCGGGTTGAGTCGGCTCGGGTTGAAATCGAGGACGAAGGCGGTGCCTCCGGACATGCCGGCCGCGAAGTTGCGGCCGATCGGTCCGAGGATGACGGCTGTGCCCCCGGTCATGTATTCCAGACCGTGGTCGCCGATGCCTTCGACGACGGCTTCGGCACCGGAGTTGCGCACGAGGAAGCGCTCCCCGACCTGGCCCGAGAGGAACAGCGACCCCTCGGTCGCCCCGTAGCCGATGACGTTGCCGGCGATGACGTTGTGTTCGGGCCGGTTCGGGTTCTCCGGGTGCGGGGCGAGGCTGATCGTCCCGCCGGACAGACCCTTGCCGACATAGTCGTTGGCCTCTCCGCGCAGAGCGATGCTCACTCCGTGCGGCAGGAACGCGCCGAGGGACTGTCCGGCGGTGCCGTGCAGGTTCACGCGCACGGTGCCCGCGGGCAGTCCGTTCCCGCCGTGGGCCATCGTCACCTTGTGCCCGAGCAGGGTGCCGACGGAGCGATCCGTGTTCCCGATGCTCGCGCTGAGCTCGATCTGGGTGCTCGCGCCGATCGAGGACTCGGCCCGCCGCAGCAGGTCGACGTCGAGCTCCCCGGTGAAGTCTCGCGGGGATCGGTTCCTGCTGGTGCGCACCCGGGCCGGTTCACCGTGGATGTCGGTGGGCACGGTCAGGATCGGGGCGAGGTCGAGGCCCAGCCCCGAGGCGGCCGCTCGCTCCTCGTCGATGCGCAGTCTCTCGACCGCTCCGATCGCTTCGTCGAGGCTGCGCAGCCCCAGTCGGGCGAGGTGGGCGCGGACCTCCTCGGCGATGAAGGTGAAGAAGTTGACGACGTGATCGGCCTGTCCGGCGAAGCGCTCACGCAGTTTCGGGTTCTGCGTGGCCACCCCTACGGGGCACGTGTCCTTGTGGCACACGCGCATCATGATGCACCCGGAGACGACGAGCGCGGTCGTCGCGAACCCGAATTCTTCGGCGCCGAGGAGGGCGGCGATGATGACATCGCGTCCGGTCTTGAGCTGTCCGTCGACTTGGACGCTGATGCGGTCGCGCAGTCCGTTGAGCACGAGCGTCTGCTGCGCTTCGGCCAATCCGAGCTCCCATGGGGTGCCCGCGTGTTTGAGCGAGTTGAGCGGGCTGGCTCCCGTACCGCCGTCGTGGCCGGAGATGAGCACGACATCGGCGCCGGCCTTCGCTGCGCCCGCGGCGACGGTGCCGACACCGATGCCGGAGACGAGTTTGACGTGGACTCGGGCGGACTTATTGGCTCGCCCGAGGTCGTGGATGAGCTGGGCGAGGTCCTCGATCGAGTAGATGTCGTGATGCGGCGGCGGGGAGATGAGTCCGACGCCGGCGGTGGCGTGTCTGGTCTTCGCGATCCACGGGTAGACCTTCTCCCCCGGCAGCTGACCGCCCTCACCGGGCTTCGCCCCCTGCGCCATCTTGATCTGGAGGTCATCGGCGGCCGAGAGGTAGTGGCTGGTGACCCCGAATCGACCGGAGGCGATCTGCTTGATCGCTGAGCGCCGCTGGGGGTCGAGCAGCCGTTCGGTGTCCTCTCCCCCTTCGCCGGTGTTCGACTTCCCGCCGATCCGGTTCATGGCGATCGCCAGCGTCTCGTGCGCTTCTGCCGACAGTGAGCCGTAGCTCATCGCTCCGGTCGAGAAGCGCTTCATGATCGCCTCGGCGGGTTCGACCTCGTCGATGTCGATGGGTCCGGATTCGACGGGAACGAAGTCGAAGAGTCCGCGCAGGGTCATCAGTTCCGCGGACTGCGTGTCGACGGCGTGGGTGTACTGCTTGAAGATGTCGAACCGTCCGGTGGCGGTGGAGTGCTGGAGCCGGAAGATGGTCTCCGGATCGAACAGGTGCCCCGGGCCCTCCCTGCGCCACTGGTACTCCCCGCCGACGAGCAGGTTCCTGTGGGCCGGACGCGGATGATCGTCGCGGTAGGCCTCGGCGTGCCGGGCAGAAGTCTCGGCCGCGATATCGGTCAGTGTCTTCCCACCCAACTGATGCGGCGTGGAGGTGAAGTGCTCCTCGATGAGGGAGGCGGCCAGTCCGAGGGCTTCGAAGGTCTGCGCCCCGTGGTAGGACTGGACCGTCGAGATGCCCATCTTCGACATGATCTTCAGCAGGCCCTTGTTGAGCGCGGTGAGCACGTTCGCCACGGCCGCCTCTTCGCTGATGCCCGGGATCCGACCGGCGCGGACGAGATCTTCGGCGGTCTCCATCACCAGGTAGGGGTTGACCGCGGAGGCACCGAAGGACACGAGCGCGGCCGCATGATGGACCTCGCGGACGTCTCCGGCTTCGACGACGATGCTCACCTGGGTGCGGGAGCGTTCCCGCACAAGATGGTGGTGCAGGGCCGAGGTCAGCAGCAGCGACGGGATCGGAGCATAGTCGGAGTTCGACTCTCGGTCGGTGAGGATGAGGAACACTGCTCCGGCGGCCACCGCTGCGCTCGCCTCCTCGCACAGTGCCGCGATCCGGTCGGCCATCGCCTCGTCTCCGGCGGATACCGGGTACAGACCGGACAGTGTCACCGAGGCAGTGGTGACGTCCGCGCCGAGGTGGTCGACGTCCAGATGCGCGATCGCTGTGAGCTCGTCGTTGTCGATGACGGGGCGTTCCAGCAGGATGTGGGTCGAGTCCGGGCGGGTCGAGCACAGCAGGTTGCCTTCGCGGCCGATGCCCGCGGACATGCTGGTGACGATGTCTTCCCGGATCGAGTCCAAGGGCGGGTTCGTCACTTGGGCGAAATTCTGGTGGAAGTGGTCGAAGAGCAGGCGTGGGCGAGTGCTCAGGGCCGCGATCGCGGTGTCGCTGCCCATTGCTCCCAGCGGTTCGGCTCCGGTCTCGGCCATCGGAGCGATGAGCACCCGCAGCTCTTCTTCCGTGTAGCCGAAGGTCCGCTGCCGCCGGCGCACCGAGGACTGCGGATGGCTGACGTGGACGCGGGTGGGCAGTTCGGCCAGATGCGTCGAGCATTCGGACACCCAGTCTCGGTAGGGGTGTTCGGTCGCGAGCCGGTTCTTGATCTCCGTATCGGAGATGATCCGTCCGGCTTCGACGTCGACGAGGAACATCCGGCCCGGGGTCAGTCGGCCCCGCGCAGTGATCTCTGCTTCGGGCAGATCGACGACGCCGGCTTCGCTGGCCAGCACCACGGTGTCGTCGGTCATCGCGTACCGTGCCGGGCGCAGACCGTTGCGGTCGAGGACGGCTCCGGCGAGGCGACCGTCGGTGAAGGACACACAGGCCGGTCCGTCCCACGGCTCCATGAGCAGGGAGTGGTATTCGTAGAAGGCGCGGCGATCGTCGCCCAGTCCCGGGTTGTTCTCCCAGGCCTCGGGGATCATCATGAGCATCGCCTGCGGCAGGGACCGCCCTGCGGCGACCATGAGTTCGAGTACGGCGTTGAAGGACGCGGAGTCCGAGGCACCGGCCGGAATGATCGGCAGGATCCGTTCGAGCCCGCGTTCGGTGCCGGGCACCGGGGATTCGAGCAGTTCGCTCACGAGGGCCGCTTCGCGGGCCTGCATCCAGTTGCGGTTGCCGCGCACCGTGTTGATCTCACCGTTGTGGGCGATGGTGCCGAAGGGTTGGGCGAGCTGCCAGGAGGGGAAGGTGTTCGTCGAGAACCGGGAGTGGACGAGCGCAATGGCCGACTTCAGGCGCTGATCGCGCAGTTCGGTGTAGAAGGCGTCGAGCTGCCCGGTCGAGAGCATGCCTTTGATCGTCAGCGTCGTCGGCGACAGTGACGGGAAGTACAGGCCCGCGTTGTCGAGTCGTTTGCGCACGATATAGGCCCGGCGGGCCAGGTCGGAGGCATCGCGCAGCGGGTGTTCGGGGCTGCTGACGAAGAACACCTGGCGCATCGTCGGCATGGTTCGACGGGCGATCTGCCCGAGGACGGAGGGATCGACGGGCACGTCCCGGACAGCGAGCACCGCCAGGCCCTCTTCGGCGCCGATCGTGCGCAGCAGGTCCTCCTGGTCCCTCGCGGCCGGCTCGGCCGACACCGGAGTCTCGGTCGAGGCGTTGAGAGCGGCGGTGGTCCGGTTGAGGTCGGCGGAGTAGTCCTGGGCGAAGAAGCCGATGCCCATCGCGTACTCACCGGGTTCGGGCAGAGTGGTGCCGGCGGCGGCGAGTTCTTCGGCGAAGTAGTCGTGCGGGATCTGGATGGTGATGCCGGCGCCGTCACCGGTGCCTTCGTCGGAGCCGATGCCGCCGCGGTGCTCCAAGCGGCGCAGCGCGTCGAGAGCCTGGTCGATGACCTGATGATCGGGTCCGCCTCGGTAGCGGGCGATGAGGGCGAGTCCGCAGGCGTCGTGTTCGAGCGCGGGATCGTAGAGTCCGATTCGGCCCGGCGGTGCCGGGCGTTTCTGGGTCGCTGCCGTGCTGGGGTTCATATGCTGCCTTCTCGGTGTGTTCGACCTGTCGAAAAGACGGCGCTGTCCTCTGCGGCCTTGACGTGCGCGGAGGCATTCCCTCCGTGCCCGATTGTGAGATCGCTCTCACAGCCGGAGTTTCAATTTACACCGGGGGCGCAGGGATGGAAGAACGGAAAAAGGAACGAACTGCGAACCAATTCGTCTCAGTGCTCGGACGGACGGGGTGCGTTCTGGTCTCGTTTCGGGCCCGCTTCCCCGTGTGTTTCGGGGGCGGAGACGCCGCGGACGTCGGGCACGATCGAAATCGCCGAGGTGACTGCTCCGAAGAATCCGAAGCTGTGGCGGCCGCTGAGGTCGATGCCCGCTTCGTCGTCGGCGGCGTTGGTCCCCTCGGCTGCCGGGTTCGCTCCGGTGACGCCGTCAGCGGCGGCGTCGTCGTTCCTATCGGCTCTCGAGCGAGGCGCGGGGGTACGGTTCGACCGGTCAGCGAGGTCCGGGCCGGCGGCGTCTCCCGCTGCCCGATCCGAATGGGCCGACGGTGCAGCTGGCATCTGCTGGGGGTGTGTGAGAGGAGCAGACTGCCCGGCGTCGGCGATGTTGACCGCGTTGACCTCATAGGTGTGCTTGCCGCGGCGGTGTCTGCGCAGCAGAGTGCGCGACCCTCTGGTGTAGACGCCGGTCTCCTGAGTGCGGTGCCGCAGCCGGGAGACGATGAGCCAGACGAAGCCGACGAGCAGGGTCGCCGCAGCCGTCCAGACGGAGACGGGCAGGCCGAGCAGCAGCCGCGCGGTCTCTGCGGCGGGAGTGCCGATGCGCAGGGCTTCGAGCAGGATCCGACCGAGGCCGAACAGTACGAGGTAGAGCGCAAAAACCTGCCCGTAGCCGAGTCTCAGCCGTTTGGACACGACGATGAGGAGGATGCACGCGAGCAGGTTCCAGATCGATTCGACGACCACCGTGGACAGTTCGAGGCGTCCGTCGAAGCATTCGCTGAAGGCGCCGGCGACATGGCCGAGGATGAGCCCGGGGGCGACGGAATCGAGCAGAGGCAGGAAGCGGATCCCTTGGAAGCGGGTGAGCACCCACACGGAGAGCAGCCCGAGGATCGTGGCACCCCAGAAGCTCAGCCCGCCGTCCCAGAGTTCGAGGAACTGCAGGGGCCGGTGGCCGGGACCGAAGTAGGTATCGGGTGCGGACAGCACATGGCCGATGCGTCCGCCGACGACGGCGGCGGGCACACCGATGACCGCGATCGCCCACAGATCGCCCTTGTGACCGCCGCGGGCACGCCACTGGATGCGCGTCATCCACAGTGCAAGTCCGAGTCCGAGGACGGTGAAGACGAGCCATGCCGTGGTGAAGCTCATGCACACCCTTCTGCGAGCTCGGCGGCGAGTCGGCCCAGTCCGGGCACGCCCTCGGAGTCGAGCGCGCGGACGAGGGCGGAGCCGACGATGACGCCGTCGGCGTATTCGGCGACTTCTGCGGCCTGATCGCGGTTCGACACGCCGAGTCCGACACAGACGCGTTCGGCGCCGGCTTCTTTGAGGCGAGCGACGAGATCGCGGGCGTGATTGTCGACTTCGGAGCGGACTCCGGTGACACCCATCGTGGACGCGGCGTAGACGAATCCGCGGCTGCCTGCCACGATGCGCGACAGTCGCTCGGGAGTCGAGGACGGGGCGGCGAGGAAGATCCGGTCGAGGTCGAACTCGCCGGAGGCCGCCAGCCAGTCGCCGGCCTCATCGGGGATGAGATCGGGGGTGATGATTCCGCCGCCGCCGGCTGCGTCGAGGTCGCGGGCGAAGTCGCGGACGCCGTATTGGAGGACGAGGTTCCAGTAGCTCATGACCACGGCGGTGCCACCGGCCTCGGCGATCGCCTCGACGGCGGTGAAGACGTCCTTCGTGCGCACGCCGGACTCCAGTGCCGTCTCGGCTGCGCGCTGGATGACGGGACCGTCCATTCCCGGGTCGGAGTACGGCATCCCGACCTCGACGATGTCGACGCCGTTGCGGACGAGTTCGACCATCGCGTCGATCGAGCCTTCGACGCTGGGGAAGCCGACGGGCAGGTAGGCGATGAGTGCGGCTTTGCGGCCGGACTCCTCGACGGAAGCAAGAGTCGTGCCTGTGCGTGGACCGGAGTGCGTCATACCTGCACCGCCCCTTCATCGATGTAGTCGAACCATTTCGCGGCCGTGGTCATGTCCTTGTCGCCGCGGCCGGAGAGATTGACGAGCAGGACCGCTTCCGGCCCGAGTTCCTCACCGACGCGCATCGCGCCGGCCAGAGCGTGAGCGGATTCGATCGCCGGGATGATGCCCTCGGTGCGTGAGAGCAGCCGCATGGCCTCCATTGCTTCGTCGTCGACGACCGGCTCGTAGGTCACGCGCCCGGTGTCGTGCAGATGTGAGTGTTCGGGTCCGACCGAGGGGTAATCGAGGCCCGCCGACACCGAGTGCGAAGCCTGGGTCTGGCCGTCGGAGTCCTGGAGGATGTAGGTCGCCGAACCGTGGAGGACGCCGGGTCGACCGCCGGAGAAGCGTGCGGCGTGATGACCGGTGTCGACGCCTTCGCCGCCGGCTTCGAAGCCGTAGATCTTCACATCGGCGTCGCCGAGGAACGCGGCGAAGAGCCCCATCGCGTTCGACCCGCCGCCCACGCAGGCGCACACGGCGTCGGGCAGACGCCCGGCCGCATCGACGATCTGGTCGCGGGCTTCGATGCCGATGACGTTCTGGAAGGAGCGGACCATCGCGGGAAACGGATGGGGACCCGCGACGGTGCCGATGACGTAGTGGGTCACGTCCACATTGGCCACCCAGTCGCGCATGGCCTCGTTCATCGCGTCTTTGAGCGTGCGGGTGCCGTTGGTCACGGCGTTGACCGTGGCTCCGAGCAGGCGCATGCGCGCGACATTGAGCGCCTGCCGCTGGGTGTCTTCCTCACCCATGTAGACCTCGCACTCCATATCGAGCAGGGCCGCAGCGGTCGCGGTCGCGACACCGTGCTGTCCGGCACCGGTTTCGGCGATGAGGCGGGTCTTGCCCATGCGCTTGGCCAGCAGGGCCTGAGCCAGGGCATTGTTGATCTTGTGGCTGCCCGTATGGTTGAGGTCCTCACGTTTGAGGAACACGCGGGCTCCTCCGCAGTGCTGAGCGAACCGCGTGGCCTCGGTCAGCAGCGAAGGACGGCCGATGTAGTTGCGCTGCAGGTCGAGGAGTTCGTCGGTGAAGGCCGGGTCGACTTGGGATTTGCGCCAGGTCTCTTCGATCTCATCAAGCGCCGGGATCAGCGCTTCGGGGATGAACCTGCCTCCGAACGCGCCGAAATACGGTCCGGTCTCCTCGCTCACATCGGTCATTGCGGTCCTTCTCGATCTCCTCGTGGTCGCGTCCGGATGAGGCCGAGCCTCGGCCGGACGCCGGCCGGATGGGTGCGGTGTTCGCCCATCGTCGGCCACCTCGAGCGGCCGACGCGGGCAGGGTTCAGGATGCGGACAGTTCGCGGCGTTCGCGGCCGATGGCAGCGTATTCCTCGACCGCGGCCTGCGGACGCCCCCCGGTGACGAGAGCTTCGCCGACGAGCACGACGTCGGCGCCGGCATCGGCGTACTTCGCGACCTCGCGACCGCCGGCGACACCGGATTCGGCGACGAGCGTGCAGCCGGCGGGAACGAATTCGGCCAGCGGGGCGAATCGATCCGTGTCGACGCTGAGATCCTTGAGGTTGCGGGTGTTGACGCCGATGAGATCGGCCCCGAGCTCGGCGGCGATCTCGAGTTCCTCGCGGTTGTGGGTCTCGACGAGGACGGTCATGCCCAGTTCGGTGGCCAGGGCGTGGAACTCGCGCAGCTGGGCCGGGTCGAGGGCGGCCACGATGAGCAGCACGAGGTCGGCTCCGTGGGCCCGGGCCTCATAGAACTGATATTCGTCGACCATGAAGTCCTTGCGCAGGACCGGGATGTCGACGGCAGCACGCACGGAGTCGAGGTCGGCGAGGCTGCCGTTGAATCTGCGGGATTCGGTGAGCACGCTGATGGCGTGGGCTCCCCCGGCAGCGTAGAGCCCGGCCAATGTGCCGGGGTCCGGGATGTGGGCGAGGTCGCCGCGCGAGGGCGATTTCCTCTTGACCTCGGCGATGACTCCGAAGTCTGCGTCGAGGTCGAAGCGACGGACGGGATCCGCCGCCTCGGCGCGCGCGATGATCTCGGTGCGCGGAACCTCGTTCCGGCGTGCCTGAAGATCTTCATGCACGCCGGCGACGATGTCGTTGAGGACCGTCATTTGCTCTTCGGCTTGTTGCCCAGACCGACGGCGCGCAGGATGAGCCCGACGATGATGCCGAGGGCGACGACGCCGATGGCGACGTAGGTGATCGTGGGGTTGTGGATGGTGAAGCCCACACAGCCGATGGTCACGCCGATGAGCATGATGACGACGCCGGTCCATCCCGCCACCGAGTTGCCGTGGCCGGGGTCGGCGATCGTTGCGTAGTCGATCGTGGACTTGTCGAGATCTGTGGCCTCGTTGCGGGCGAGGGACTGCGACATGGTGCTCCTTATTGTGACTGCGTGGCACGCGCGTGGAAACTTTCCTCCATTGTGTCACGCTTCTTCTGCGGACCGGGCACCGACCCGGTCACAAGGTCATTTCGAATCCGGGTCGTCCTCGACGTCCTCGCCTCGGGAGAGGGCGTCCCAGGTGGCGGCCGAGTCGAATTCTTCGCCGTCGGCTTCGGCGGTGCGGGCGTAGCGGTTCGAGTTCGTCCACCGCGCCGAGGCGGTCGCCACCCAGATGATGCCGATGATGCCGATGCCTGCTGCCACGGCGGCGATGATCGGCCAGGAGGTCGCCCCCGGTCTGGAAGCGGCGCTGAGTGCGGTGATTCCGTAGCCGATTCCGGCAACCGCGGCGAGCCCGAGGACGACGAAGCGCCCGAGGCGACCGAGCATCGCTGCGAGGAGACCGCAGACGGCGATGATCGCCACACAGGCGGTGGCTACGGGCGAGGCCTGCGCACTCGAGTCATCGGTGGCCGTGGCCACACCGGCCGGGCCGAGAGTGTCTCCCCCGACTCCGGCCTGCCAGGCCGAGATCGTCAACGCCCACAGGGCGGCGGCGATGACGAGGACGATGAGGACTCCGCGTGACTTCGACAACTTGGGATCACTCCTGGCTTTCGGCCGTGCCGGACCCGGCGTTCGCTGTCGCAGACAGCGCGTTCGCAGCGGCGGCGGCACGCAGCACGGCTGCGGCTTTGTTCTCGGATTCCTGATATTCGGTTTCGGGCACAGAGTCGGCGACGATTCCGCCGCCGGCGTAGACGCTCATCGTGCCGTCGCGCAGGACTCCGGTGCGGATGGCGATGGCGAGATCGAGGTCACCGGTGAAGGACATATAGCCGACGACGCCGCCGTAGATGCCGCGCCCGACGGGTTCGAGTTCGTCGATGATCTGCAGGGCACGCGGCTTCGGCGCACCCGAGAGAGTGCCGGCGGGGAAAGTCGCGCGCAGCACGTCCACGGCGGTCGTGTCCGGCTGGAGTTCGCCGCGCACGGTCGAGGAGATGTGCATGATGTGGCTGTAGCGGACGATGTCCATGAAGTCGCTGACGTCGATGGTCCCGGCCCGGCACACCTTCGCCAGGTCGTTGCGTGCGAGGTCGACGAGCATGAGGTGCTCGGCGCGTTCCTTCTCATCGGCCAGCAGCTCACGGGCCAGACCGTCGTCGGCTTCGGGCGTCGCCCCGCGGGGACGCGAACCGGCGATCGGATGGGTGACGACCTCGCCGGAACGGACGGTGACGAGGGCTTCGGGTGAGGAGCCGATGATGCTCACCGGGGCTCCCGCGTCGTCGTGGAGGTTGAGCAGGTACATGAACGGGCTCGGGTTCGAGTGCCGCAGCATCCGGTACACGCTCAGCGGATCGGCCGCACACGGCGTATCGAAGCGCTGTCCGACGACGACCTGGAAGATCTCCCCCTCGACGATCTTCCGCTTCGCCTGTTCCACTCCGTCGAGGTAGACCTGCCGGGGGGTGCGCAGGGTCACCTCGGGGTCGGGCCTGCGGACGTCGATGATGTCGGCCGGGCTGGGGGCGCGGAGGCGGTCGAGCATCGATTCGATCCGCTCGACTCCGCTCGCGTGCGCCTCGTCGATGCCGGTGTCGGCGCCGTTGACGTTGAAGACGTTGGCTACGAGGGTGACCATGCCCGAATAGTGGTCGTAGACGGCGATGTCGCCCGGGATCATCAGCTGCACGGTCGGCAGGTGGTGTTCGTTGGGGCGCGGGGGTCCGAGACGTTCGAAGCGGCGGATGATGTCCCAGCCGAAGTAGCCGACGAAGCTCGAGACCATCGGCGGCAGGTCCGACTCCCCGGCATCGACGTCGAGCAGTTCGAGAGCGGCGGTGACCGCCTCGAGCACATCGCCGTCGGTGGGGATGCCCACCGGCGGGGTGCCGGTCCAGCGGAAGCCGTCCTCGGTGGACAGGAGCGTGGCCACGGGCGCCGATCCGATGAAGGAGTAGCGGGCCCAGGAGCCTGCGACGGCGGATTCGAACAGGAAGCTGCCGGGACCACCGTCGGTGAGTTTGCGATAGAGGCTCAACGGGGTTTCGGAGTCGGCGAGCACCTGCGTGTGCACGGGCACGAGCCGGTGTTCGGCTCCCAGGGAGCGGAACTCCTCGAGGCTGGGGCGGATCGGCAGCTGCTGCGGATCCGGCATGCGGTCGCTCGACACGTGTTCAGTCGGCACTGATCGTCCTTCCGGTGAAGCAGGTCGGTGTGTTCGTGTGACAGGCGGGTCCGGTCTGGTCGACGAGGAGGAGCAGGGCATCGGCGTCGCAGTCGAGGCTGAGTGAGCGCACATGCTGCACATGTCCGGAGGTCTCCCCCTTCACCCAGTACTCCCGGCGGGACCGTGACCAGTAGGTGGCGCGCCCGGTCGCCAATGTGCGCGAGACGGCCTCGACGTCCATCCAGGCGAGCATGAGCACCTCCCGGCTCGTGGCCTCCTGGACGATGACGGGCACGAGACCGGCGGAGTCCGGGCGGATGAGTTCGCGCCAGTTCTCCGGGGTGGCGTCGATGTCCCTGCTCATCGGACCTCGATCCCCTCTGCCCGCAGCGCGTCCTTGACCTCGGCAATGCTCAGGGTCCCGAAGTGGAAGACGCTGGCGGCCAGCAGCGCATCGGCTCCGGCGGCCACGGCCGGGGCGAAGTGTTCGACCCGACCGGCCCCGCCGGAGGCGATGAGCGGCACATCGACGGCCGCTCGGGCGGCGGCGATGAGTTCGAGGTCGAAGCCCTCCCGGGTGCCGTCGGCATCGATGGAGTTGAGCAGGATCTCACCGACCCCGCGTTCGGCGGCCTCACGGATCCAGTCAATCGCGCAGCGGCCGGTGCCTTCACGTCCGCCGCGGGTGGTGACTTCGAAGCCCGAAGCCGTGCTCGTTCCCTGCGTGCGGCGGGCGTCGAGGGAGAGCACGAGGACCTGGTTGCCGAAGTGTCGTGAGATCTCACTGATGAGTTCCGGGTGCGCGACGGCCGAGGTGTTGACAGAGACCTTGTCGGCACCGTCGCGCAGGAGCCGGTCGACGTCATGGACGCTGCGCACTCCCCCGCCGACGGTGAGCGGGATGAAGACCTCTTCGGCGCAGGCGCGCACGACGTCGTGGACGGTCTCGCGGTCGCCGCTGCTGGCCGTGACGTCGAGGAAGGTGAGTTCGTCGGCCCCGGAGATCCCATAGCGCTTGGCCAGCTCCACGGGGTCCCCGGCATCCTTGAGGTCGGCGAACTTCACGCCCTTGACGACGCGACCGCCGTCGACGTCCAGACAGGGGATGACTCTGACAGCTACCACGCAGACCTCCTAGATTCCCAGGCCCCGATAGCGATCCATCCTGCGGGCCAGTCGGCGGCCCGATGGTTCGCGCATGAGCGAGATGAGTTCGAATTCGAGTGTCGCACCGACCCGAGAGACGAAGTCGAGCGGTTCGTCGCTGGCATCGGGATGCTCGGCGATGATCCGGTCGACGACACCGGTGGCTTGGAGCATGGGCGCGTGCACACCCTGGCTCTGCGCCATCTCTGCGGCTCTCTCCGTCGTCCGATGCACGATCGCCGAGGCGCCCTCGGGCGGCAGGGGTGAGAGCCACCCGTGCTCGGCGCTGAGCACCCGGTCGGTCGGGATCAGCGCGAGTGCTCCGCCCCCGGATCCCTCACCGAGGATGAGCGACACCGAGGGGGCATCGAGGTTGGCGAGGTCAGCGAGGCTGCGGGCGATCTCGCCGGCGATGCCGCCCTCTTCGGCGTCCTTGGACAGGGCCGCGCCCGGGGTGTCGATGACCGTCACGAGCGGCAGGTGCAGCTCTGCGGCCAGACGCATTCCACGGCGGGCCTCACGCAGCGCGGCCGGTCCCAGAGGGGCCCGGGAATCCTGCCGGAACCGGTCCTGTCCGAGCACGATGCACGGGGCGGAGCCGAACTTCGCCAGCGCCAGCAGCAGTCCCGGGTCCTTCTCGCCTTCGCCGGTGCCGTTGAGCGGCAGCACGGTGTTCGCGGCGGTACGCAGCAGGTCGCGGACACCGGGGCGTTCGGGACGGCGGGAACTCGTGATCGCTGCCCAGGCGTCGGAGTTCGGGTCGACCGTCGCCGGTGCGGTGTCCGGGTCGGCCACACGGGCCGGGATCTCCTTGGCTCCCATGAGCACGTCGAGAACTCGGGAGACCGTGCCGGCGATGCGTTCGGGACCGATGACTGCGTCGACGATGCCCATCTTGTGGAGGTTCTCACCCGTCTGCACGTTGTCCGGGAACTTCTCCCCGTAGATGGCTTCGAACACTCGGGGGCCGAGGAAGCCGATGAGTGAACCGGGTTCGGCCACCGTCACGTGGCCCAGCGAACCCCAGGAGGCGAAGACTCCGCCGGTGGTCGGGTGGCGCAGGTAGACGAGGTAGGGCAGACCGGCCCTGCGGTGAGCGACCACGGCGTTCGTGATCTTCACCATCGACAGGAACGCGATGGTGCCTTCCTGCATCCGCGTCCCGCCAGAGGCCGGTCCGGCCAGCAGCGGCAGCCCTTCGAGGGTGGCGCGTTCGATGGCGTCGACGAGACGCTCGGCGGCGGCCACGCCGATCGATCCGGCGAGGAAGCGGAACTCTCCGGCGATGACGGCGACCCGTCTGCCCTCGATGGTGCCCTCACCGGTGATGATCGCTTCGTCGACTCCGGACTTCTCGGCCGCGGCGGCGAGCTCGGCGGCGTATTCCTCGGAGACCCCGCCGGCCGGGCTGATCGGGGTGGTGTCCCAAGAGCGGAAGGATCCCTCGTCGAGGACGATGTCGACGAGTTCGTGTGCGTTCAATCGTGGCATTCGCGCACCCCCTCAGTTTCCGCCGGCGAGCCACGCCGCGATCGACTCGGCATCTTCGTCCAACAGCGGCGGAGCATCGTGGGCGGTGCGGGTCGTCTCGACCTCGCTGGAACCCTCGGCATCGAAGAAGCGCAGCGGCGGTCCGGGCAGATCGATGTCGCCGAGCACCGGGTGATCGACGGAGACCTTGAGACCCTGGCTCAGTGCCTGATCCCACTGGTAGACCTCGGGCAGGGTGCGCACGGTGCCCGAGGGGATTCCCGCCTCGGTGAGCTTCGCCAGCAGATCCTCGGCGTCGAAGGCTGAGAACCGGTCTTCGATGAGCTCGATGAGTGCGGGACGGTTGGCCACGCGGGAGGCGTTGTCGGCAAGCCCCTCGGTGGCGGGGTCGATGTCGAAGGCCGCGCAGAACTTCTGCCACAGGTTCTCGTTGCCCACGGAGATCTGCACTGCACCGTCACGGCAGGTGAACAGTCCGTACGGAGAGAGTGAGGGATGGTGGTTGCCGCCGGGCTGCGGTTCCTGTCCGGCCACCGTCGCCCGGGTGCCCTGGAAGGCGTGGACGCCGACCATGCCGGCGATGAGCGAGGTGCGCACCACCTTGCCCTTGCCGGTGCGTTCGCGTTCCAGAAGTGCGGCGAGCACGCCGTAGGAGCCGTAGATTCCGGCGAGCAGGTCGGCGATCGGCACGCCCACTCGCTGCATGTCGTCGGGTCCTGAGCCGGTCAGCGACATGAGGCCGGCCTCGCCCTGGGCGATCTGGTCGTAGCCGGCGCGGGAGGCTTCGGGGCCGTCGTGGCCGAACCCGGTGATCGAGAGGATGACCAAGCGCGGGTTGATCTCCATGCACCGGGCGGTGGAGAAGCCGAGCCGGTCGAGGACGCCGGAGCGGAAGTTCTCGATGAGCACGTCAGCGCGGGCGATGAGCCCGGTGAGAGTGTCCTTGCCCGTTTCGGATTTGAGGTCGAGGGCGATCGACTCCTTGTTGCGGTTGCAGGAGAAGAAGTAGGTGGCCTGCGGGTTGTCCTCGGGCCCGACGAAAGGAGGCCCCCAGGAGCGGGAGTCGTCTCCCCTTCCCGGGTTCTCGACCTTGATGACCCGCGCACCGAGGTCGCCGAACATCATTCCGGCATGCGGTCCTGCCAGGGCGCGCGAGAGATCGACGACGGTATAGCCGGTCAGCGGCCCCGTCGCGGTCTCCGGTGTCTCATTCGCCATTCCTATTCCTCCTTGAAGTGGGTGCTTCTGCTGATGAGCATACGCAATCGTGCGACCTCCGCATGGGCGCGGGGTCCATCGGCATGCTGGATCGCCATCACCGCGCAGGTGGTGCCGTCGCTGAGATCGAGCAGCGGCCAGGGGTCGTCGCCTTCGGGTGAGAACGCCACCCCGAGGATCTGTCCCCAGTCGAAGCGGTGGGTGCGCACCATGTTCTTGACCACGAGCCCCTTCTCGGTGGGACGGGCCTGGATGTCCGCGATGCGCAGCAGGGCGAGGCCGAAGAGGACGCCGAGCAGGTTCATCCACACCATGTCGAGCACGGTCCAGGGCTCCCAGTCCACGACGAGCAGCGCCACGGACAGGATCAGGAATCCGAGCGTGACGGCGATGGCGCCGACGATGCCGATGATGCGCACCTGTCGGGGCCGGAAGACGGCCAGATCAGATTCGGCAGGCGCCAATGTTCGTCACCAGAATCGCGCGGGCACCGACACCGTAGAGTCGGTCCATCACGTTGTTGACTTCCTTCGCCTCGACCATGACGCGCACGGCGACCCAGCCGGTCTCCTGCAGCGGTGAGACGGTCGGGGATTCGAGACCGGGGGTCAGCGAGATCGCCTCGGGCACGAGACGCTGTTCGATGTTGTAGTCGACGAGCACGTACTGGCGGGCGACCATGACGGATTCGAGGCGGCGTTTGAGCACCCCGATGCGGTCTTCGGCCCCGGCACGCTGGATGAGCACGCCTTCGGATTCGAGCAGCGGCTCGCCGAAGGTCTCGAGCCCGGCTGCACGCAGCGTCGAGCCGGTTTCGACGACATCGGCGACGGCGTCGGCGACGCCGAGCTGGATCGAGACTTCGATGGCGCCGTCGAGCTGCACGGTCGTCGCGTCGATGCCGCGCTCGGCCAGGTCGGCGGAGACAAGGTTCGGGAAGCTCGTGGCGATGCGTGCCCCTCGCAGCTCCTCCGGGGAGGTGAAGCTGCCGACGGCGCCGGCGTAGAAGAAGCGGGAGGCACCGAACCCGAGGCCGAGCACTTCCTGGGCCTCGGCCTTCGATTCCAGCAGCAGGTCACGTCCGGTGATGCCGGCGTCGAGGATGCCGGAGCCGACGTAGACGGCGATGTCGCGTGGACGCAGGTAGAAGAGTTCGACCCCGTTGACTTCATCTTGATGGACCAGCGTCTTGGTTCCGCGTCGAGTGGAGTATCCGGCTTCACTGAGCATTTCGGAGGCGGCTTCGGACAGTGCGCCCTTGTTGGGCACGGCTACACGCAGCATGGGGTCCCTTTGGAGTTCGATGTGGTCGGAGTGGAGTTCGCAGGAGCGTCTCAGAGGTGGGCGTTGACGTCGTCGAGGGTGAGTCCCTTGGCGATCATCATCACCTGCACGTGGTAGAGCAGCTGCGAGATCTCCTCGGCGAGCTCGTCCTCGGATTCGTATTCGGCGGCCATCCACACCTCGGCGGCCTCTTCCACGACCTTCTTGCCGATCGCATGGACTCCGGCGTCGAGTTCGGCCACGGTCCTCGAATCGGCTGGACGATCGTGGGATTTCTGCAGGAGTTCGGCGTAGAGAGAATCAAAGGTCTTCACCCGTCCAGCCTAATGCATCGTCTCGGGGTGAAGCATGCGGGGTCTCACGTTGCGAACCGCACCGGCGGGCGCTGCCGGCGATGTCCTGGCTGCGGGCCCAAGCAGGCGCTGTCTGCGAAGACCAGCCTGCGGGCGCCTGCACACCGTCGCAGCGAACTCCCGATCGCAGTTCAGGCTTCGGGGTCGCGGCCGATGTCGGTGGCCGAGCGGTGCGGTGCCGAGATCGTCTGCCTCGAGCGTTTCGACCAGTCGATGAGGCCGAGGATGACCATGATGAGGAAGACGAGGTAGACGGCTCCGGAGAACACGAGCCCTCCGGCCACTGCCAAGGGGATGCCCACAAGGTCGACGGCCAGCCACACGAACCAGAACTCGACGATCGCCCGCCCCTGTGCGTACATCGCGACGACCGAGCCGATGAAGATGTAGGCGTCGGGGTACGGATTCCATGACCAACCGCCCTGAGCGAGCACCCAGCCGAAGACACCGGTGCCGATGAGCAGGCCGGCCACGAGCAGTCCGCGCTCCTTCCAGCTTGCCCACCTGACAATGACCTCGCCGGAGGCCTCTTTCGACTTCTTCCATTGCGTCCAGCCCCAGACGGCGGCGACGATGATGACGACCTGCCGGGAGGCGTTGCCTCCGAGTCCGGCGGAGATGCTCGCGGAGAACAGCAGGATCGACCCGAGGATCTGCACCGGCCAGGACAGGATGTTGCGTCGCAGAGCGAGCACGACCGTGGCCAGTGCGCAGATGTTGCCGAACAGGTCGGAGTAGGGCACGGGCTTGCCCAGCAACTCGAATGCGGGGGTGTTCAACCAGTCGAACAGATCCATCGGCGGCTCTCCTGAGAGGGTGGGCCCGGGGTGGGCGGCCCGGTGCGGTCAGTGGGTGTGGGCTTCGGCCAGGGTGCGCAGTTCGCTGATCGCCGCGGCGGCGTCCTCGGCTCCGTAGACGGCGGAACCGGCGACGAGGACGTCGGCGCCGGCGTCGACGACACGGTCGATCGTCGACGCGGACACTCCCCCATCGACCTGCAGACGGATCTCCAGGCCGGAGGCCGAGATCGCCTGCCGGGTGCGGCGGATCTTCGGCAGGCAGACGTCGAGGAACTTCTGTCCGCCGAATCCGGGTTCGACGGTCATGATGAGGATCTGGTCGAACTCGCCGAGGAGGTCGATGAACGGTTCGATCGGGGTCGCCGGTTTGAGCGCGAGGCTCGCTTTGGCACCGAGCTTGCGCAGCTCACGGGCCAGGCGCACGGGTGCGGCGGCCGCCTCGGCGTGGAAGGTCACCGAGGCACAGCCGATCTCCGCGTACACGGGAGCGTTGCGGTCGGCATCGGCGATCATCAGGTGGGCGTCGAGCGGGATCGGGGAGATCGCGCGGATGCGTTCGACGACGGGCGGGCCGAAGGTGAGGTTCGGCACGAAATGGTTGTCCATCACGTCGATATGGGCCATGTCCGCGGTGCTGATCTTGTCGAGCTCACCGCGCAGGTCGGAGAAGTCCGAGGACAGGATGCTCGGGTTGATGTCGATTGCCATGGGTCATTTCGCCTTTCGCAGGAGAGCGAGGAACATTCCATCGGTGTTGTGCACATGGGGCCACAGCTGAACGCAGCGGCCCTCGCCTCGGGAGACCGAAGCGAACGACTGCGCCTGTGTGCCGGTGATCGCCTCGAGCACGGACGGAGCATCGAGGAACTCGACGTCGTCGGTGCCGGACTTCGCGCGTCGGCGCAGGACCTCGTCGACGATGAGCACGGTTTCGGCGAAGTGCGGTGAGCACGTCGAATACGCCACCACACCCCCGGGCGCGCAGGCGTCGAGGGCGGCGCCGAGCAGCTCGGACTGCAGACCGGACAGGGCGGTGATGTCCGAGGGCTGTCTGCGGTAGCGGGCTTCGGGCCGCCGACGCAGGGCGCCGAGACCGGAGCAGGGCACGTCGACGAGCACTTTGGAGTAGGGTCCGCGCACCCGGCGGCCGTCGCGGACTTCGACGCTGACGTTGTCGAGGGCCTGAGTCGAGTCCCGGACGAGTTCGGCGCGGTGGTCGCTGGAGTCGAAGGCTTCGAGCCGGACCGATTCTGCGGCGGCCGCGGCACCGAGGACCGCGGCCTTGCCTCCGGGCCCGGCACACAGGTCGGCCCAGGGACCCGCAGGAGCATCGATCTCGGCCAGGGCGAGGGCGACGAGAGCCGATCCTTCGTCCTGGACGCGCGCCCGACCATCGGCCACGGCCCGGACATCGCGGGGCACAGCGGTGTCCATGGTCACGCCGATCGGTGACAGCTCGGTCGCGTCGCCGGGCAGTTCGGAGCGGTCGATGAGTCCGGGCAGAGCGCTGAGTCCGACCCTGGCGGGAGCGTTGTCGGCGATGAGCAGAGCTTCGAGCTCGTCGGCATCGCATTCGTGGCCTTTGAGCGCTTGGGTCAGTGCCCGCACGATCCATTCGGGGTGGGAGTGTTCGATCGCCAGTCGTGTGGTCTCGGAGACGTTCGCGGTGACCCGCGCGAGCCATTCGTCGTGATCGGCTTCGGAGATGCGGCGCAGCACCGCATTGACGAATCCCGCGGTCTTGGCCGCCGAGCGCTTGACGACGGCGACGGTCTCGGACAGGGCCGCATGGTCGGGGACTCGCATCGACAGCAGCTGGTGGGCGCCCAGACGCATCGCGGCCAGGGGTTCGGGGTCGATCTCGTCGATGGCGCGGGAGGCGGCGATCGTGATGACCGCGTCGTAGAACTTCTGCCGCCGCAGCGCCCCGTAGGTCAGTTCGGTGGTGAAGGCGGCGTCCTGGGCGTTGAGATGGGTGCGGGCGAGTTTCGCGGGCAGGAGCAGGTTCGCATAGGCGTCCTTCGTCGCGACGTCGAGCAGGACCTCCCAGGCAATCCGCCGCGGCAGGTTCTTGCCGATGCGTTCGTCCTGCGGCGCTCCGCGGCCCGGGCGGCCCCGGTCGCCTCTGCGATTGTCGCTGCGGCGCTCGTGCCCGCGGCCCCGGTCGTCGCTGCGGCGGTTGCCGCCTCGGCGGTCATTTCCGCGGCCCCGGTCGTTGCCTCGACGTCCGCCCGGGACGCCGCTGTTGCCTGAAGTCTCGGCCATGGCTCTTATGCTTCCTGCTCGGTGTGCGGATCGAAGGTGATGTCGCCGTGACCGCGCAGGAAGTCACCGGCGTCCATGCGGGGCTTGCCGAAGGGTTGGATCCCGGCGACCGTGACCCAGCCGTCCCCGCAGCGCAGAATCGGGGTCCTGTTCCAACTCGTCAGGGTTCCGACCGGTGCGGCTGCCATGGCCTCCTCGGTGGCTTCCGGGGCGAGGGCGAGGCCGAAGAGCTTGGTGCGTTTGCCGTTCAGTTCCACCCAGGGGCCCGGTGCCGGGCTGGTGCCGCGAGCCCGATCGACGACACGGTCGGCGGGAGCCCGCAGGTCGAGGTGGGCGTCGGCGACGGTGATCTTCTCTGCACAGCTGGCCGCACCGGTCTGCGCAGTCTCCACTGCGGTGCCGGCGGCCAGGCTGTCGAAGGCGGTGACGAGTTCGACCGCTCCGCGGCGGGCGTAGTCGTCGAGGGCCGCTGCGACATCCGGGTGGTCGAGGTCGAGTTCGAGGCGGCGGAGCACGGGCCCGGTGTCCATGCCTTCGTCGATCCGGAAGACGCTGACTCCGCTGCGAGCCGCACCGTCGATGAGGGCCCGCTGCACCGGGGCCGCCCCGCGGTAGGCAGGCAGCAGGGAGAAGTGGAGGTTGTACCAGCCGAGCCGGGCCGTGCTCAGAGCAGCAGGTCCGGCGATGGCGCCGAAGGCCACCACGGCGACGGCGTCGACCTCGAGGGCGCGCAAATCGGAGATGACCTCTCCGCGCAGCCTGTCGGCCTCGATGACGGTGAGTCCGAGTTCGAGCGCCCGGGTCTTCACCGGTGACGGGGTGAGCACCCGCTTGCGCCCGACCGGGGCATCGGGTCGGGTGAGCACCGCACGGATGCGGTGCTCGGATTCGGCGAGGGCCTCGAGGGCGGGAACTGCGACATCCGGGGTTCCGGCGAAGACGATATCCACGCCTCGGATTCTACTGCGTGGCCGAGTCGTCACAGTGACCGGGGATCGTCGATGCGTGCCCGAACCTGCGGCTGCTTCTTCGCCGAGCGGGATGCGGTGATCTCGGCCATTCGGGTTCCGATGCGATCTCCCGCCGCAATCGGGTAGGCGCAGACGCTGCGCTGACCGTCCTCGGCTTCATCGCGCAGCAGCTCGTCGATCTCGCCCACCTCACCGATCTCGGTGAGGACGGCATCGATGTCGGTGCCGGCTCCGGTGAGTTCGAGGATGCGCCGGTAGGGCGGGAACCCCAGCACCTTCCTGTCGGCCAGTTGACGGGACATGAAAGTGACCGGATCGAAGGCGGTCAGGGTCGAGCGGATGAGTTCGTCTTCGTCACCGAGATAGACGGTTCCGCCCTGTTCGCGCGAGCGCACGAGCGCGGCGGCGCGCAGCCGCCTGGCCACGCTCTCGTCGATCGAGCGCATCCACGGTCCCGGCCACAGGGAGTCCAGCAGGATCGCCGCCGCATAGCCGCCGAGCACATAGGGTTCGGCGCCGGTCGTGGCGACGACGAGCCGCGGCGTCTCGTCGAGGACTGCGGAGATCTCGTCTCCCCCGGATTCGATGATCTCGGTGTCGGGCAGCGCCCGGCGCAGCTCTTCGACGGTGCGGGCCCGCCCGCGCACGATGGAGCGCACCTGGTTCGACCGGCAGCGCGCGCAGCTGAAGGTCTCCGAATGGTATCCGCAGGCACGGCAGGCGAAGGGTCCGACCTCGGATTGGGTGGTCAGCGTCTCCTGACAGCGCGGGCAGCGAGCGACTTCCTGACAGCGGGCGCAGGCGAACACGGGGTAGTACCCGGAGCGGGGCACCTGGACGAGCACGGGCCCGGGGACTCCGCCGTCGCGCGGTCGCGGTCGCAGGGCGGTGCGCATGATCTGCCATGCCCGGCTGGGGATGCGCTGCCAGGCGAAGGGGTCGCGGTCTTCGTCGGGGACGAAGACGAGGGGGGCGGAGTGTCGGCGTGCCGGCCCGGTCGGGGTGATGTCGGCCAGCCATCCGATCTCGACGAGGCGCTGCACCTCGGCGCTGCGGTCGGTGGAGACGAAGAACAGCTCGGTGTCCTCGATCGTCGAACGCAGCAGGCTGACCTCGCGGGCGTGCGGGTAGGGGGCATGCTGGTCGAGGTAGTTGCGGTTGGCATCGTCGGTGCAGATGATGAGGCCGAGATCGCGCAGCGGCGCGAAGGCCGCGGCGCGGGTGCCGATGGTCAGGCGGGTGTGGCCGAGGAGGCCGCGCAGCCAGGCCTGCCACCGCTGTTCGGGTGACTGGTCGGCGCTGAGCACGGACACCTCGGTGATCTCGGCGGCGGTCAGGCTCGCCTGCAGGACCAGGAGTTCACGGTGATCGGGCACGAGCCACAGCACGGACTTCCCGGCCGCCAGAGTCTGGCGTGCTGCGGCCAGTCCCGCCCGGATCCAGCTCATCCCGGGCGTCGCACCGGGGGTTGCGGCCAGGACACGTCGCCGCGGAGTCTGATCGGCAGGCGGCGGATCGATCTCGGCGTTGAGGACCCAGTCGCCGAGGCGGCCCAGCAGATTCGTGCCCCCGCCGGCTTCGTCGTCGGCCGGTGTGCCGTCACCGGTCTCCGGTTCCGCCCGGGAAGCGTCCCGCGACCGGTCAGGGGCGTCTGCCGGTTTCGGGTTCTGGGACGTCTCGGCTCGAAGGACGGTCTTCTCGCCTCGCGCGTGGCGGGGCGGGATCGCCAAGCGGAGGACATCGGCCAGGGTGCCGCCGTAACGGCGCGCCGTGGCTTCGCACAGGGCGAGCAGGTCGGGGCCGAGGACCTGCACGGGGCCGCTGAGGCGTTGGATCGTCGCGAGCGGTCCCAGGTGGTCGGAGGAGTCGACCCGTTCGACGAGGTAGCCGTCGCGGAGCCGACCGGCGAACTTCACCCGCACTCGTACTCCGGGCAGGGCCGCCTCGGCGAGCTTTTCGGGCACGGCATAGTCGAAGGTCCGTGCCAGGTGCGGGACGGGATGGTCGACGAGCACGCGCGCGACCGGGTTCTCAGACGCCAGCGGCACCTGGCCTTCGGCCGAGGTGCCGGTGTCGATCGGAAGGGGTTCGTCCACTCTGGAACGCCAGGCTCAGTGGGCGGACACGGCGCGCAGCAGGTCGTCGGCGCGGTCCGTGACCTCCCAGGTGAAGTCCGGCAGCTCACGACCGAAGTGGCCGTAGGTCGAGGTCTGCGAGTAGATCGGGCGGAGCAGGTCGAGTTCGGCGATGATCATCGCCGGGCGGAGGTCGAAGACCTCACGGATGGCGGCGGAGATCTTCTGGGGATCGACCTTCTCGGTGCCGAAGGTCTCCACGTAGAGGCCCATCGGGTCGACGCGGCCGATGGCGTAGGACACCTGGACCTCGGCACGGTCGGCGAGTCCGGCGGCGACGACGTTCTTCGCCACCCATCGCATCGCATACGCGGCCGAACGGTCGACTTTCGACGGGTCTTTGCCGGAGAAGGCGCCGCCGCCGTGGCGGGAGAAACCGCCGTAGGTGTCGACGATGATCTTCCGCCCTGTCAGTCCGGCATCGCCCATCGGTCCGCCGGTGACGAAGGGCCCCGCCGGGTTGATGTGGATGTTCGCCTCACTCGTGTCGAGGCCCGAACCAGCGAGAACCGGGTCGATGACCAGTTCCCTGATCTCGGAGTGCAGCTGAGCCTGGTTCGTCTCGGCCGAATGCTGGGTGGACACGACGACGTTCTCGATCGTCACGGCTTCGTCGCCGTCGTAGCCGAGGGTCAGCTGAGTCTTCCCGTCGGGGCGCAGGTAGTCGAGGCGTCCCGATTTGCGCACCGCAGAGAGCTGCTCGGCCATCCGGGAGGCCAGGTGGATCGGCAGCGGCATGAGCACATCGGTGGAGTTGTCGGCGTAGCCGAACATCAGCCCCTGGTCGCCGGCACCGAGGCTCGTTCCGTGGTCGTCGGAGGCGACGGCTTCGCGGAAGTCCAGCGGGTTCGTGACTCCGGAGTGGATGTCCGTGGACTGGCTGCCGATGGACACGGAGACTCCGCAGGAACGGCCGTCGAAGCCGGTGTCGGAGGAGTCGTAGCCGATTCCGGTGATGAGGCTGCGAACGATTCCGGCCACATCGGCGTAGGCGGCGGTGTTGACCTCACCGGCGACGTGGACGAGTCCGGTGGTTACCATGGTCTCCACGGCCACCTTGGCGTTGGGGTCCTGCGCCAGCAGGTCGTCGAGCACCGCATCACTGATCTGGTCGCAGATCTTGTCGGGATGTCCCTCGGTGACGGACTCGGATGAGAAGAAGCGAAGATTTGATTGAGTCACGGTGTCGATTCTAAGTGGGTGAGCTGTTCGGCCAGGGTAGCAATGACCTTTTGTGAAACATCGTCTTTCGAACCCTGGAATTCCTCACCGACGGTGATCTCACCGGCGGCGGAGCCGATGATCTGAACCGCGGTGTGGTCGTGGCCGAAGGCACGGTCGTCGGAGACGTCGTTGAACACGAGCAGGTCGACGCCCTTGCGCTCGAATTTCGCGCGGGCGTAGTCGAGTGCTGTCGTCTGTGCGTCTCCGGTTTCGGCGGCGAAGCCGATGATGAGCTGGGTGCCGATTCGGTCATCGACGAGGCCGCGCAGGATGTCCGGGTTCTGCACGAGACGCAGCGTCAGACCATCGTCGCCGGTCTTCTTCATCTTCGACTCGGTCGTCTCCTCCGGTCGGTAGTCGGCGACAGCCGCGGCCATGATGAGGGCATCGGCGTCCGGCTGGGAGGCGCGCATCGCCGTCTGCAGCTCCAGGGTGGATTCGACCGGGGTGACGGTCATCCCTGCGGGCAGGTCGGTGAGCAGCCCGGAGTCGATGTTCGCCGCCACGAGTTCGACTTCGGCGCCGGCGGCTCGGGCGGCTCGGGCCAAGGCGATGCCCTGTTTGCCCGAGGACCGATTGCCGAGGAAGCGGACCGGGTCGAGGGCCTCACGGGTGCCGCCGGCGCTGATGACGATGCGGCGGCCGTCCAGGCTCTGCCTAGCGTGTCCGGTGCCCGGGGCCGCGTCGGCCGAGCCTGCGGCATCGGCGACGGACAGGGCGTAGGCGACGATGTCCTCGGGTTCGGGCAGCCGTCCGGGGCCCGAATCGGGTCCGGTGAGTCGGCCGACGGCCGGTTCGAGGACGTGGACTCCCCTGGAGCGCAGGGTCGCGATGTTGGCGACGGTGGCGGGGTTCTGCCACATCTCCGTGTGCATGGCCGGTGCCACGACGACCTCGGCGGTGGTGGTCAGGACGGTCGCTGTCAGCAGATCGTCGGCGATTCCCGCGGCGATCTTCGCGACGAGGTTCGCGGTCGCGGGAGCGATGATGACGAGTTCGGCGTCCTGCCCGATGCGGACATGGTTGACGGTGTCGATCTCATCGAAGACGTCGGTGGTCACGGTCTGGCCGGACAGGGCCTCGAAGGTGGGGGCACCGACGAAGTTGAGCGCATTGGCCGTGGGCACGACCTTGACGCTGTGGTCGAGTTCCCGGAGTCGCCGGATGATGTGTGCCGCTTTGTAGGCGGCGATCCCACCGGCGACGCCGAGTACGGTTCTCACTGGTCGCTGAAGTCGATCGCGCCGTCGTTGCTCACGGGTGCGGGCGTCTCGGTCTCCGGTACGGCCTGGAGGAAGTCCTCTTCGGAGACTTCGCGGGCGACGATCTTCGACTCGTTGACCTCACGCAGAGCGATCGACAGCGGCTTCTCGTTGGTGCCCGGGGTGACGAGGGGACCGACGTTTTCGAGCAGTCCCTCCTGCAGCTGGGCGTAGTAGGAGTTGATCTGCCGAGCGCGCTTGGCCGCGATCGAGACGAGTTCGTACTTCGATCCGGTGACGCTGAGCAGATCGTCGATCGGAGGATTGGTGATGCCTTCGGGCTGTGCGGGCAAGGAGATTCCCATCTAATCGGAGGTGGATATACCCATCAATGATAGGAGTTCTTCGGCCGCAGTGCGAACGTGGTCGTTGATGATGGTCACGTCGAACTCGGATTCGGCGGCGAGTTCGCGCTTCGCTGTGGCCAATCGGCGCTCCTGCTCCTCCGCGGATTCGGTGCCGCGCCCGGTGAGCCGGGATACGAGTTCGTCCCAGCTGGGCGGGGCGAGGAAGACGAACCGGGCGTCGGGCATCTTCTCCTTGACCTGCCGGGCTCCCTGCAGGTCGATCTCGAGCAGCGCCGGGACTCCCGCGTCGAGCTTCTCCTGCACCGGAGCGGACGGAGTCCCGTAGCGGTGCCGCCCGTGCACGACCGCGTACTCGAGCAGCTGGCCGGCGGCGATGAGCGCGTCGAAGTCATCGTCGGAGAGGAAGTGATAATGGACACCGTCGACTTCGCCGGGGCGTCTGGGCCGTGTGGTGGCGGAGACGGAGAACCAGACCGCGGGGTGATTCTGCCGGATGTACGTGCTGATGGTGCCTTTTCCGACGGCGGTCGGACCCGCGAGGACGGTGAGTCGATTATTCACAGATCTGAGGTTGTCACACTCAGGAATATTTCTCCAACAGGGCGGACTTCTGGTGCACGCCCAGGCCCTTGATCCTCCGTGAGGTGGCGATGCCGACCTCTTCCATCGCTGCTTCGGCGCGGCGGTCGCCGACACCGGGCAGGGCGCGCAGCAGATCGAGCACCCGCATCTTCGCGAGAGCCTCGTCGTCAGCGGCCTTTTTGAGCACGGCGGCGAGATCGGTATCACCGTTCTTCAGTGCCGACTTCACTTCGGCTCGTGCCTGACGTGCCTTGAACGCCTTGTCCAGAGCAGCGGTTCGCTGTTGCGGGGTCAACGGTTCGAGTGCCACATTATCTCCTCTGTCACCATGAACGGGCAGGTAGGGAAGTTGTCTCAGTCTAAGACAAAATCCCCGCGGAGATGCGCAACCAACGGAATTAAACTCTCCGTGGCCTCGTTTTCGTCCATCCGGGAACCGCCGCCGCCGTGTCCGCGGCCGCCGCAGCGGCCCGGACACAGGCGGCGTCAGTTCAGCATTGAGAGCGTGCGGTTGAGCTCCCGTGCAGCATCGGCCAGCCCTTCCGGTCCGGCCCCGAGCACTGCCCGGGAAGCCGTGGCGAGCACCTGTCCCGAAGCCAGGGCTTCGTCGCCGAAGACGGCCCGCAGCTCACCGATGCCCGCTCCCTGCGCGCCGACGCCGGGTGCCAGGATCGGACCCCCGCAGTCGACCGGGTCGAATCCCAGCTTCCGCGCGGCCTCTCCGATGGTGGCTCCGACGACGAGCCCGAAGGGTCCGACCGGCCCCGCGGGCTCCGCCGCTGCCGCCAGGGCCTGCGCATTGCGTTCGGCGACCTGGGTCACGATCGTCCCGGCCACGGATCCGCCGCGTCCCTGTGCGTGCTGGATCTCTCTGCCTTCCGGGTTCGAGGTCAGAGCGAGGACGAACACTCCCCTGCCATGGGCGGAGGCGAGTTCGAATGCCGGCTCCAGAGCTCCGAATCCGAGGTAAGGCGAGACGGTGATCGAATCGGCCGCCAGCGCCGAGGCGGGATCGAGGTACGCCTTCGCATAGGCTCCCATCGTCGACCCGATGTCGCCGCGCTTGATGTCGAGGACGGTGAGTATCCCGGCTTCCCGCGCCGCGGCGAGGGTCTCTTCGAGAGCGGCCACACCGGCCGAGCCGTACTGTTCGAAGAACGCCGACTGCGGTTTGACCGCGGCGACCGTTCCCTGCAATTCCTCGATCGTGCGCAGAGCGAACTCCCGCACACCGGCCGCGCTGCGCGGCAGCCCCCAGGACTGAAGCAGATGCTCGTGCGGGTCGATGCCCACGCACAGCGGTCCGTGCTTCGCCATGGCTGCGGCCAGTCGGGTGCCGAACATCAGGCGCTCCAGTCCTGCAGGCTGCGGACGTCGAACTTCTCGTCCCGAACCACTTCGAGGGAGGTCACCGCGGCGGCGAATTCGGCCAGCGTGGTGATCAACGGCACGGAGTTCGCGGTCGCGGCGGCACGGATCTCGTAGCCGTCGGCGCGTTCCTGCCGGCCCGAAGGCACGTTGATGACCATGTCGATGGTGCCCGCAGTGAGATAGTCGATGACCGTGCGGTCCTCGGCGTCGGCTTCGAAGTGCTTGTGCACCTGTGTGGTCTTGATCCCGTAGCGCGAGAGCACGGCCGCGGTTCCGGTGGTCGCGACGACGTCGAAGCCCATGTCGACGAGTTCCTTGACCGGCAGCACCATGGCGCGCTTGTCGCGGTCGGCGACGGAGACGAATACGGTTCCCGAGGTCGGCAGCTTCACTCCGGCCCCGAGGAGACCCTTGGCGAACGCGGTCGGGAAGTTGTGGTCGATGCCCATGACCTCACCGGTCGACCGCATCTCCGGGCCGAGGATCGAATCGACGATCTTGCCTTCGACGGTGCGGAAGCGACGGAAGGGAAGGACCGCCTCCTTGACGGCGATCGGGTGGTCCAGCGGCAGTGTGGACCCATCGCCCTCTGCAGCCAGCAGGTCACCGCGCAGATCCGCGATGGTCCGTCCCACCGCGATGAGTGCGGCGGCCTTGGCCAGCTGCGTCGAGGTCGCCTTCGACACGAACGGCACGGTGCGTGAGGCGCGGGGGTTGGCTTCGATGACGTGGAGGACGTCGGCGGCGATGGCGAACTGGATGTTGAGCAGTCCGCGCACCCCCACGCCTTCGGCGATGGCCTTCGTGCCCTGACGGACGCGTTCGAGGACGTCCTCGCCCAGAGTCAGCGACGGAAGCACGCATGCGGAGTCACCGGAGTGGATTCCCGCTTCCTCGATGTGCTCCATGATGCCGCCGATGTAGACCTGCTCTCCGTCGAAGAGCGCATCGACGTCGATTTCGATGGCATCTTCGAGGAACCGGTCGACGAGCACGGGACGGTCGCTGGAGATCTCCGTGGCCGTGGCCATGTAGTCGAGCAGCTGGGTGCGGTCGTAGACGATCTGCATCCCCCGCCCGCCGAGGACGTAGGAGGGACGCACGAGCACGGGGTAGCCGATGTTCTCTGCGATCGTCGCGGCCTCTGCAGCGGTCACGGCCGTGCCGTGCTTCGGTGCGGTCAGTCCGGCACGGCTGAGCACCGCACCGAATTCGCCGCGGTCCTCGGCCAGGTCGATCGCTTCGGGCTGGGTGCCGAGGACGGGCACGCCGGCGGCCTTGAGACGGTCGGCCAGCCCGAGCGGAGTCTGGCCGCCGAGAGTGCAGACGACGCCGAGGACCTCACCGGCGGCAAGCTCGGCATGGTAGATCTCCATGACGTCTTCGAAGGTCAGCGGTTCGAAGTAGAGGCGGTCGGCGGTGTCGTAGTCGGTCGACACGGTCTCCGGGTTGCAGTTGACCATGATCGTCTCGTACCCCGCCGAGGAGATCGCCATCGTCGCATGCACGCACGAGTAGTCGAATTCGATGCCCTGGCCGATCCGGTTCGGGCCCGAACCGAGGATGATCACGGCCGGTCGGTCGCGCGGCATGACCTCGGTCTCGGCGTCGTAGGACGAGTAGTGGTACGGAGTCTTCGCTTCGAATTCGCCGGCGCAGGTGTCGACGGTCTTGAACACCGGGCGTACGCGCAGCGCATGACGGATGCCGGTGACGACATCGGTGCTGAGGCTGCGCAGCTGCGCGATCTGCTCATCGGAGAAGCCGTGGTTCTTCGCGATCCGCAGCACCTGCTCGTCGAGTTCCTCGGCGTCGCGGACATGGGCGGCGACCTCGTTGATGAGTTGGATCTGATCGAGGTACCAGGGATCGATCTCGCAGGCGTCGAAGACCTCGGCAGCGGTGAGTCCGGCGGCCAGGCCCCGCTGGACGGAGTGGATGCGATCGGCGGTGGCGTGCGAAATCGCTTCGAGCACGGATTCGCGGACATCCTCGTCGGTGACGTCGGGCAGATCGGTCCAGCCGAAGGAGGAGTCCTTCTGCTCCAGCGACCGCATCGCCTTCTGCAGAGCGGTGGTGAAGTTGCGTCCCAGGGCCATGACCTCTCCGACGGATTTCATCGTCGTCGTCAGGGTCGGATCCGCGGCCGGGAACTTCTCGAAGGTGAAGCGCGGGATCTTCACGACCACATAGTCCAGGGTCGGTTCGAAGCTGGCCGGGGTCACCTTCGTGATGTCGTTGGGGATCTCATCGAGCGAGTACCCGACGGCGAGCTTCGCCGCCATCTTCGCGATCGGGAAGCCCGTGGCCTTCGACGCCAGCGCCGAGGAGCGGGAGACGCGTGGGTTCATCTCGATGGTGATGATCCGCCCGGTCTTCGGGTCGACGGCGAACTGGATGTTGCAGCCACCGGTGTCGACACCCACGGCACGGATGATGGCGATGCCGATATCGCGCATCTCCTGGTATTCGCGGTCGGTCAGCGTCAGCGCCGGGGCCACGGTGATCGAGTCACCGGTGTGCACCCCGACCGGGTCGACGTTCTCGATCGAGCACACGACGACGACGTTGTCCTTGTTGTCGCGCATGAGCTCGAGCTCGTATTCCTTCCACCCGAGGATCGACTCCTCGAGCAGCACCTCGTGGGTGATGGAGTCGGCGAGTCCGGCGCCGGCGATGCGGCGCAGGTCTGTTTCGTCGTATGCCATGCCCGAACCGAGTCCGCCCATGGTGAAGGAGGGACGGACGACGACGGGGTAGTTGAGCTCCTCGGCGGCGGCCAGAGCCTCGTCGAGGGTGTGGCAGATGGCCGAACGGGCCACCTCGGCGCCGCAGTCGACGGCGATGTCCTTGAACTTCTGCCGATCCTCGCCCCGTTGGATGGCGTCGACGTCGGCGCCGATCAGTTCGACGCCGTACTTCTCGAGCACACCCGATTCGTAGAGGGCGATCGCAGCGTTGAGGGCGGTCTGTCCGCCGAGCGTCGGCAGGAGCGCATCGGGGCGTTCCTTGTCGATGATCGTCTCGATCACCTCGGGGTCGATCGGTTCGACGTAGGTGGCATCGGCGATGTCCGGGTCGGTCATGATCGTCGCCGGATTGGAGTTGATGAGGATGACGCGCAGTCCCTCGGACCGCAGGACACGGCAGGCCTGGGTGCCGGAATAGTCGAATTCGCAGGCCTGGCCGATGACGATCGGGCCGGATCCGATGACGAGGACGGATTTGAGGTCTTGTCTCAGTGGCATGGGGTTCTCCTTAGGCCTGTGCAGCCTGGTGGGCCGGGGAAGCGGACATGAGGTCGACGAAGCGATCGAACAGGTAGCTCGAATCGTGCGGGCCGGCCGCGGCCTCGGGATGGAACTGGACGGAGAAGGCCGGGATGTCGAGGCATGCCAGACCCTCGACGACATCGTCGTTGAGACACACGTGGGAGACGGTGACACGACCGTAGTCGGCCTTGTGCGGAGCGATCGTCTCGCCTTCAAGCGGTGCGTCGACGGCGAAGCCGTGGTTCTGCGAGGTGATCTCGACCTTGTTCGTCGTACGGTCCATCACGGGCACGTTGATGCCGCGGTGGCCGAAGGGCAGCTTATAGGTGCCGAAGCCCAGGGCACGGCCGAGCAGCTGGTTGCCGAAGCAGATGCCGAAGAACGGCAGGCCGGCATCGAGCACGGCTCGCAGCAGTTCGACCTGGTCATCGGCGGCAGCGGGGTCTCCGGGACCGTTGGAGAAGAAGACTCCGTCGACGCCGATCGCCTGGATCTCCTCGAAGCTGATCGACGACGGCACGAGGTGGACGTCGATGCCGCGTTCGGTCAGGCGCTCCGGTGTCATCGACTTGATTCCGAGGTCGACGGCGGCGACGCTGAACTTCTTCTGTCCGCGGGCGGGGATGAGCGTGGGCTCGGTGATCGAGACTTCGTCGACGAGGTTGGCCCCGGCCATCTGCGGGGAGGCCTGGACCCGGGCGAGCAGTTCGGTCTCGGGCGCCTCGGCGGCGGGTCCGGAGAAGATGCCGACTCGCATGGCGCCCTTGTCGCGCAGGTGACGAGTCAGGGCACGGGTGTCGACGTCGCTGATGCCGACGACTCCGGACTCGGTCAGCCAGTCGACGAGGTCGCCTTCGGAGCGCCAGCTCGACGAGATCCGTGAGGCGTCGCGGACGACGTAGCCGGCTGCCCAGATCTGAGCGGATTCGTCGTCGGTGCGGTTGATGCCGGTGTTGCCGATGTGCGGGGCGGCCTGGATGATGATCTGCCGGTGGTAGGACGGGTCTGTCAGAGTCTCCTGGTAACCGGACATGGCGGTGACGAACACGGCTTCGCCGGTCGTCTCGCCGATGGCTCCGTACGCGGATCCGTGGAAGGTCCGGCCGTCTTCGAGGATGAGGATGGCGGGTGTGGTGGAAAAGCTCATTGTGCCTCTTCGATCATTTCGCGGATGCGGTCGACGGTGGAAGTGGTGGATGCGGCGTAACGGGCACGGAAACCCGTGTCGACGAGGGTGTCGCCGAGGCGCCAGGTGATGCGGACGATGCCTCCGCGTTCGACGAACTTCCCGATCATCCCGGACGTGGTGTCCACGGAGACGATGTCGCGGCGCGGGATGAGGAAGTCCTCGCGGCCGGCCAGGTCCATGATCACTCCCCCGTCGGTGATGACGAGTTCGCCGGTGGTGCGGATGCCCAGGCCGTGGACGGCGACGCGTTCGAGGGGATGTCCCGCCTTCGTCGTCGAGACATAGGAGCCTTCGACGGGATCGGCCACGGGGGTGATGCCCATGTGCGGCTTCGGCGGGGTCACGACCTCTGACTGGGACTGCTTGCGTCGGCTCCATCCCCACGCGATCGCGATGATCACGACGACGATGACGACGGCGACGATGAGGGTGCCTACTGATCGGTCCATGTTGCTCCTGCCGGGTGGGGTGTGGTGAGTGCCCCTGCGGCCAGAACCCGGTGGCCGTAGAAGAAGGTGTCGGTGATCCGTGCCCTGACTTCGAGACCGTCGAAGGGGTTGTTGCGTCCCTTCGTCGCGTGAGCGGACGGTTCGATCCGGTGCGGAGCGTCGGGGTCGACGAGGACGATGTTGGCACTCGCGCCGATCGCGAGGCTGCCGTGTCCGGAGGCACCGGTGATGCGTGCCGGTGTCGCCGACATCACGCGGGCGACATCGCCGAAGTCGAAGTCGTGCTCGCGCATGGCTTCGACGACGATCGACAAGGCGGTCTCCATGCCGACCATGCCCATGGCCGCTGCGGTCCATTCGCTGCATTTGTGTTCGGCGGTGTGCGGGGCGTGGTCGGTGCCGACGACGTCGATGGTGCCGTCGGCCAGTGCTTCGCGCAGCGCCTGGACATCGGCATCCGTGCGCAGCGGAGGGTTGACCTTGAAGACGGGGTCGAAGCTCCGCACGAGTTCGTCGGTGAGCATGAGGTGGTGCGGAGTCACCTCGGCGGTGACCGCCACTCCCCTCGACTTGGCCCAGCGGATGAGGTCGACGCTGCCGGCGGTCGAGGCATGGCAGATGTGCAGGCGCGAGCCGACGTGTTCGGCCAGGAGCACATCGCGGGCGATGATCGACTCCTCGGCCACGGCCGGCCAGCCGGGCAGTCCGAGCTCGGCGGAGACGGTGCCCTCATTCATCTGCGCACCTTCGGTCAGGCGCGGCTCCTGAGCGTGCTGGGCGATGATCCCGTCGAAGGTCTTGACGTATTCGAGCGCGCGGCGCATGAGCAACGGGTCCGAGACGCAGATCCCGTCGTCGGAGAACATCCGCACGCGCGCTTCTGAGCGGGCCATCGCGCCGAGTTCCGCGAGCTGCTTGCCTTCGAGCCCGGTGGTGACGGCGCCGACGGGCACGACTTCGGTGAAGCCGGCGGCTCGCCCGAGGCGGTGCACCTGTTCGACGACGCCGGCCGTGTCGGCCACCGGTGCGGTGTTCGCCATGGCGTGCACGCAGGTGTATCCGCCGGCCGCGGCCGAACGGGAGCCGCTGAGCACGGTCTCTGCGTCTTCTTTGCCGGGTTCGCGCAGGTGGGTGTGCATGTCGACGAGTCCCGGCAGGGCCACGAGGCCGGCGGCGTCGACGATCTCGGGATCGCTTCCGGCGACGAGTTCGGGGTCGACGATGCGTCCCTCGCACACGGCGATGTCGGCGACTCCGCGTCCGAGCACATCGGCTCCGCGGATGAGGTAATCAGTCATTGGTCTCCTCCTGACCGGTCAGCAGACGGTAGAGGACCGCCATGCGCACGCTCACTCCGTTCTCGACTTGGTCGAGGACGAGGGCGCGGGGTGAATCCGCTGCGGCAGCGGAGATCTCGAAACCGCGATTCATCGGTCCCGGATGCATGATGAAGGTGTGGGCGGGCAGCTTCTCGAACCTCGCGGCGCTCAGTCCCCACAGGCGCGCGTATTCGCGTTCGTTGGGGAAGAAGGATTCGTGCATCCGCTCGTGTTGGACACGGAGCATCATCACGGCCGCGAAGTCCTCGCTGCGCAGTGCTTCGTCGAAGTCGAAGTGGACGGTCACCGGCCAGTGCTCGACACCCCACGGGAGGAGAGTAGGCGGGGCGATGAGGTGGACATCAGCGCCGAGGCGGGCCAACAGGTGGACGTTCGAGCGGGCTACCCGGGAGTGGAGGATGTCTCCGACGATGGCGACCTTCGCCCCGTCGAGGCCTCTCCCCCGCGGTCCCCCGGCCACCGGCCCCGAGGCGGGGACCCCGGCCAGCGCCCGGCGCAGGGTGAATGCGTCGAGCAGCGCCTGGGTGGGGTGTTCGTGGGTGCCGTCACCGGCGTTGATGACGGGCACGTCGATCCATCCGGTGTGGGCGAGCCGGTGTGCCGTTCCCGCGCCGCCATGGCGGACGACGATGGCATCGGCACCCATCGCGGAGATCGTCTGGATGGTGTCCTGGAGGCTCTCGCCCTTCGACACCGAGGAGCCCTTGGCGGAGAAGTTGAGCACATCGGCCGAGAGTCGTTTGGCGGCGGCCTCGAAGGACAGTCGGGTGCGAGTGGAGTCTTCGAAGAAGAGGTTGACGACCGTGCGTCCGCGCAGCACGGGCAGCTTCTTGACTTCGCGTTCCGACACGAGCGTCATCTCTTCGGCGATGTCGAGGATGCCGATGGCGTCCTCACGGCTCAGGGAGGCGGTGTCGAGCAGATGCTTCATTCCCGGCCTCCCGAGATGGTCACGGAGTCCGATCCGTCGATTTCGTCCAGGCTGACGTTGACGCGTTCGCTGCTCGAGGTCGGCAGGTTCTTGCCCACATGGTCGGCGCGGATCGGCAGGTCCCGGTGGCCGCGGTCGACGAGGACGGCGAGGCGGACCTTCGCGGGACGGCCGACATCGGCCAGGGCGTCGAGTCCGGCACGGATGGTGCGGCCGGAGAAGAGCACATCGTCGACGAGGACGACGGTCTTCGCATCGATTCCTGATGCCGGGATCGAGGTCGGTTCGGGTGCCCGGTAGGAGCCGCCGCGCAGGTCATCGCGGTACATCGTGATGTCGAGGCTGCCGGCGAGTTCGGTCGCGGCTTCCGGGCGTCCCGAGATCGAGGCGATCGCCTCGGCGAGCCGGAGGGCCAGCGGGACTCCGCGGCGTGGGATGCCGAGGAGGACCAAGTCGTCGCTGCCCTTGTTGGATTCGATGATCTCATGGGCAATCCGCGTGATCGCCCGCGATATATCGGCTGCGTCCAGCACTGTTCGCTGTGTCATGCTTCCCCTTCTCCGCCTCTCCGGACGGTGGTTAAAGGAGTGGTTCGATTCGATTGTAGACCCAGCGCTTCTCACGCTGGTGGGCGGGTCCGGAGTCCGGACCCGCCGACTCAGATGAGCGTCGGTTTGACGTCGAGGATGCGTGAGAGCAGACCCGAGACGAAGTTCGGTGAGTCATCCGTGGAGAACTGCCGTGCCAGGGACACGGCTTCGTCGATGGCCACCTTGTCGGGGACGTCATCGTTGAACAGCAGCTCCCAGGTGCCGATCTCGAGCAGGGATCGGTCGACTGCGGGCATACGGTCCAGCGTCCAGCCCTGAGAATGGGTGGAGATGATCTCGTCGATCTCCGCCTGCTTCTCGGTGATGCCTCGAACGATCTCGACCGCGTATTCCTTCATCGGATAGTCGGGGTCGTTCGACCGCATCGTGACGAGTTCGTCCATGGCCAGTCGACGCTGCCCGGCTTCGAAGAGCAGCTCGAGAGCCCTGCGACGGGCTCGGGTTCGTGCGGACGCCACTTACTTGACGCGTCCGAGGTAATCGCCGGTGCGGGTGTCGACCTTGACCTTGGTGCCCTCTTCGAGGAACAGCGGAACCTGGATCTCGTAGCCCGTCTCGAGCGTCGCGGGCTTCGAACCACCGGTCGAACGGTCGCCCTGCAGACCGGGTTCGGTGTGGGTGATGCTCAGTTCCACCGACGGCGGCAGCTCAACGGACAGAGGGGTGCCTTCGTGGAACGAGACCTGCAGCTGCTGGTTCTCGAGCATGTAGTTCGCCGCATCGCCGACGAGCTCGGGCGAGATCGGAACCTGATCGTAGTCCTCGGCGTCCATGAAGACGTAGTCGGTGCCGTCATGGTAGAGGTACTGCATGTCGCGGCGGTCGACATTGGCGGTCTCGACCTTGGTGCCGGCGTTGAAGGTCTTGTCGATGATCTTGCCGGAGGTCACGCTCTTGAGCTTGGTGCGAACGAACGCCGGACCCTTGCCGGGCTTGACGTGCTGGAACTCCAGCACCTGCCACAGCTGGTTGTCGAGGTTGAGCACGAGGCCGTTCTTCAGGTCGTTCGTTGTCGCCACTAATTCGTCCTTCTTCGCTTCAGTCCAGATCACCGAGCGGTGATCGCAGTTGGCCGGCGCCGTGCGCGACCCTCTGCTGAGGGTCGACGAATGCGCCACTGGGCAATTCTAGCAAGCTCGCAGAGCGGCTTCCATCCGAGGGCCGGAGCGGGTGTTGCGCAGGCTTTCGGTTGAGTGCCCAGGCCGTGCTCGGTCCGGGGCCGGGCTGTGCTGTCAGCCGAGGTCGGTGCGCAGCGAGACCGTCGGTGCGCTCTCACCGACCTCCTGGTAGGCGGTGAAGAGGATCGAAGCGTCGGGGATCTCGACGGTGCTCGGATCTCCGATTCCGCTCAGCAGCACCATGCGCAGCATTGCTCCGCGGGCCTTCTTGTCTCGCTTCATCGTGTCCAGCAGCTGCGGCCACACATCCGAGCGGTAGCCGGTGGGCAGGCCGAGCTTGCTCAGAAGCTCCCGGTGGAGGTCGACGATTTCATACGGGAGGCTCTTGACCATCGAGGCGACCTCGGCGGCGAAGACCATGCCCACGGACACCGCGGCCCCGTGCCGCCACTGGTAGCGCTCTTTGTGTTCGATCGCGTGTCCGAGGGTGTGTCCGTAGTTGAGGATCTCCCGATGGCCGGATTCCTTGAAGTCGCCGGAGACGACTTCGGCCTTGACGCGGATGGAGCGTTCGATGAGTTCACGCAGCACCGGACCCTGCACATCACCGATCTCCTCTTTCGAGTGGGAGGAGATGAGATCGAGGATGGACTTGTCGGCGATGAAGCCGGTCTTGACCACCTCGGCGAGTCCGGTGAAGAGCTCGTTCTCCGGCAGGGTGCCCAGGGTGTCGAGGTCGACGAGCACTCCGGCCGGGGCGTGGAATGACCCGACGAGGTTCTTGCCTTCGGCCGTGTTGATGCCGGTCTTGCCGCCGACTGCGGCGTCGACCATGCCGAGCACGGTGGTGGGGATGTGGACGACGCGGATGCCGCGCAGCCAGGTGGCGGCGACGAAGCCGCCGAGATCGCTCACGGCTCCCCCGCCGACGGTGACGATGGCATCGGTGCGAGTGAAGTCGGACTGACCGAGCACCTGCCAGCAGAAGGCCGCGACCTGAACGTGCTTGGCTTCTTCGGCATCCGGGATCTCCGCGGCCACAGCCTCGAGACCGGCGGCGGCGAGGTCGTCGCGGACGCTCTCACCGGTGGTGCGCAGGGCACGCGGGTGGATGACGAGGACCTTCTCGACTCGATTGCCCAGCAGCCCGGGCAGTTCGCCGAGCAGTCCCTGGCCGACGAGGACCGGGTAGGTTCCACCGGCGTCCACATTGATGCGTGTGAGGCTCATTCGTCCGTCTTTCTGATCGTTCTCAGCGTCTTCTTCGTCCGGTGTCCGATGCGGCACCGGCCCCGTCTCAGCCTAGCCCTGCGGGGCGGGTGCGGGCGAGGAGTCCCGCGCTCGTGGTGGGCAACGTCTCATCCCGCGGGCGCTCAGCGGGTGCGACGACGCCGGCGGCCTACTCCCCGTGCGCCCCGCTGCTGCCGTCGTCATCGAGGTGAGCGTACTTCGCGTATTCTTCGGCCCGCTGCAGACCGGTGAGCACATCGACGACACGGTTGACCACCGTCGACGGCGGAGAGTTCGAGGCCTGGACGCGAAAGGTCGCGACTTGTTCGTAATACGGTTCGCGTTCCTCGACTAGGGCCAGCCAGTTCTCCACCGCCGTGCCGGCCCCGCGCAGCAGCGGACGATGCGGGGCGGTCAGGCGCTGAGACACCGTGTCGACATCGATATCGATGTGCACGACCTTGATCGCCGGGTGGAGCAGCTGGGCACGGGTGCCTGAGTTGAGGATCGCTCCTCCGCCGAGGGACACGATGCCCGGCCGGTCGAGCAGTCGCCGCAGGGCCCGGCGCACGACCTCGCGCTCGATCCGACGGAAGTGGTCTTCTCCGCGCTCGACGAAGATCTCGGAGATGACCCCGTACTTCTCGACGATATTCGCATCGGTGTCCGTCAGCGGCAGTCCGAGCCGGTCGGCCAGCAGCCGACCGATCGTCGACTTTCCGGCTGCCGGCGGTCCGGAGAGCACGATGCGCGAGAGCGCGGCGGGAACCGGTTCCAACGGCGGAACCGGTTTCGGGAGCGGGGCCTGGTTCATCGCCCGATGCGAAGGTTCTCCGGAATCGCCGCTGCGTAGGCGTCCAGATTCCGCTTCGTCTCGGCGACGGAGTCGCCTCCGAACTTCTCGACCACGGCCTCGGCGAGGACGAGCGCGACCATCGCTTCGGCGACGACTCCGGCGGCGGGGACCGCGCAGACATCGGAGCGCTGGTGGTTCGCCTTCGCCGCCTCGCCGGTCTCGACGTCGACGGTCGACAGGGCACGCGGCACCGTGGCGATCGGCTTCATTCCGGCACGCACCCGCAACGGCCCGCCGGTCGACATTCCGCCTTCGGTGCCTCCGGCACGGTTGCTGCCGCGGCGGAAGCCATCGGGGCCGACTTCGAGTTCGTCATGGGCCTGCGAACCGGGACGCTTCGTGGTGAGGAAGCCGTCACCGACTTCGACTCCCTTGATCGCCTGGATGCCCATGAGGGCTCCAGCCAGGCGGGAGTCGAGCCGGCGGTCCCAGTGAACATGGGAGCCGAGCCCCGGCGGCAGGTCGTAGGCGAGGACCTCGACGACTCCCCCGAGCGTGTCCCCGGCCTTCTTCGCCGTGTCGATCTCAGCAACCATCGCCGCCGACAGTGCGGGATCGAAGCAGCGCACCGGATCGGCGTCGAGGTCGTCGACGTCGGCGGCGGTGGGCAGATCGGGCACGGCCTCGGAGTCGTGTTCGGCTCCGCCGATGGCCACGGTGTGGGAGACGAGGGTGATGCCGAGTTCACCGAGGAAGTTCGCGGCCACGGTGCCCAGGGCCACGCGCATCGCGGTTTCGCGGGCGGACGCGCGTTCGAGCACCGGACGGGCTTCGTCGAAGCCGTACTTCTGCATGCCGACGATGTCGGCGTGGCCGGGACGGGGACGGGTCAGCGGTGCGTTGCGGGCCAGTCCTTCGAGTTCGGCTGCGTCGACGGGGCCGGCGCTCATCACGGACTCCCATTTCGGCCATTCCGTATTCCCGACCTCGATGGCCACGGGTGAGCCGAGGGTCTCGCCGTGGCGGACGCCGCCGAGGAGCCTCACCTCGTCGGCTTCGAACTTCATCCGAGCGCCGCGGCCGTAGCCGAGTCGGCGGCGAGCCAGGCTCGCGCGGATATCGTCTCTGGTGATCGGTACATGGGCCGGAAGCCCCTCAATGATCCCGGTCAGCGCCTCGCCGTGGGATTCGCCTGCAGTCAGCCATCTCAACATTCCACCGATTCTACAAAAGGATTGGAGCGAGCACCGACCCCAGCCACATCCCGGATAGCATCGCCGGTCCGAAAGCGATCGTCACCCCGCGCAGACGCCGGGCTCGAATCGCTCCGATGAGCGCCCACACGCCGGCGATGAGCATCATCACGACAAGGACCAGCGGCGGCGCCCACGGGTCATAGAGTCCGGCGACGGCGAAGACGAGGAACGCGAGTTTGACGTCCCCGAGGCCCATCGTCTGGGTTCGCAGCACCCGCCCGAGCAGATGGAGGAGACCGAAGAGCACGAGGGCGAGGAGACCGGCGAAGAATGCGGTGAACCAGAACCGCATCTGCCCGCTCACGGAGCCGACGATGAGCAGGGCCGCACCGGCCAGCATCGTCGGGTAGACGATCCGGTCGGGCAGCCGGCGCACGATGACATCAGCGAGGATGAGGAATGGTGTGACGCCTGCGGCGAGTCCGAGGAACAGGCCCGAGACGATGAGGTCGGCCGAGTTCGGATGCACAGCGGTCAGCGTTGTCGCGCTGAGCGGCGCCGAGGCGGCCCATCCGGTGACCGGTGCGAGCACGGTGAGCTGGAAGACTCCGGCGGCACCGACGGCGATGAGGATTCCGACCAGCACCGGCCAGGGTCCGTGCGGGATCCGGAAGGCTCGCCACCGGGCCAGATGGCTGTCATCGTGGAGCCAGAATCGCGGGGTCCGGGCGAGCAGGAGGCCGACGGCCAAAGCGGTGAGGACCGTGAGTCCAGTGACCATTCCGTGCAGCACCCCGGCCTCCACCGTCTCCTCCGCTCAGTTCCGGGACCGGGCGGGAGACTCCGCCAGGGCAGCGTACATCGCGTCCGCGATCCGCTCCAGCAGTTCCGGTCCCGCCGGCAGCTGCACGCCGGCTTCGTCGGTGCCCGTCGCCGCGGCGGCGTCGAAGAACATCTCGAACTGGGCCACAGCCTGTTCGACGAGCATCGCCGTGCCGATGACCGGGTGCAGTCCGTGGGCTGCGGCTGCGGCGAGGAACGCCGAATCCGCGGCGTAGGCGACGTCGAGAGCCACCCCACCCCAATCCGCGCGGGGTCCGCCCCAGACCGGTTCGGGGGCCGCCTCGGCGGGCAGAGTGGAGATGACGACCGCTGACGGATCGATCCGGTCCAGGCCTCCCACCGAGGCGGTCAGACCGAGCCGAGCGGCGAGGTCGAGGACCCGGCCGGCTCGGTCGGGTCTGCGGACGCGGAAGTCGACATGGGCGATGCCGAGATCGCGGCAGGCCACCAGCGCCGAGGCGGCCGTGGCCCCGGCACCGAGGATCGTCGCTCGTCCGGTTCCCGCGCTGCTCTCCCGGGTGACATCGTGGTTCCGTCCCGCACTCAGGTGCGGGGCGATGGCCCTGACGATGCCGCGCACATCCGTGTTCGCCACCGCCGTCTCGTCTCCGGTGCGCACGAGGGTGTTGCCGGCTCCGGTGAGAGCGGCCGTGTCATCGATCGACCAGCCTCGTTCGGCGGCTAAGGTCACGAGGCGGTCCTTGAGCGGCATCGTCAGCGAGAATCCCGTGTGCTCGGGATGAGCGTCGAGGAACGCCTCGAGCTCATCGGCGACGAGTTCGTGTCGGGAGTACTCGCTCGTGCCCAGGCCGAGGGCGGCGAAGGCGCTGCGGTGCAGCAGCGGTGACTTCGAATGCGCGATCGGCGATCCCAGCACCGCGGCGCGAATCCTCATTCCTTGCCGCCGTCGGAGTTGTGCTCTTTGAGCCATTTCCGGTAGATCTCGACGTTCTTCTGGTGTTCGTCGTAGGTGTTCGCGAACTTCGTCTCCCCCGTGTCCGGGTTCGTGGCCACGAAGAACTGCCAATCACCGTCTGCCGGGTTGAGTGCGGCCTCCACCGCGCCCTCGCTCGGGGCGTTGATCGGTCCGGGCGGCAGCCCCTTCTTCTTGTACGTGTTGTACGGCGAATCCGACTGACGCTCTTCCTTCGTCGTCGTCAGGTCCGACCGGGCGCCGTGGATGTAGGCGACGGTGGCATCGGACTGCAGCAGCCCGCCGGTCTTCGACTTGTCCGAGATCCGGTTGAGGAACACACGGGCGACTTTCCTGCGCACCTCTTCATCGCCCGGGGATTCCTTCTCCACGAGGCTGGCCAGGGTGAGGATGCGATTGGCGTCCTTGGCCTCGATGCCGAGGTCGTCGAGTTCAGCTTCGGTCTTGTCGACCATCTCCTGGACGACATCCTCGGCGGTCTTCGTCTTATTCATTTCGTAGGTCGCCGGATAGAGGTAGCCTTCGAGACCCTCGGCGTCGATGTCGAGGCCGTAGTCCTTCGGGGTCTTGTCGTCGAGGGCTTTGTCGACCTCGTCGGCATTCATCCCCGATTCGATCATGATCGCCTTGATCTCCTCGACCTGCTTGCCTTCGGCGACCGTGATCTTCGGTGGGGCGATGGGATTGATGAGCGCTTCGACCGCGGCCTTCGAGCTCATCTTCTCCCGCATCGTCCACGTGCCGGCCTGGATGGTCGCATCCCGGCGTTCGACTTCGTCGAGGAAGGGACCCGAGTTCATGATCACGCCCTCTTCGACGAGTTGGTTGGCCACGGTGCGCGCAGAGGAACCGGGGGCGATCTCAATGGACACCTCGTTGGTGCCCTGTCCTTCGTAATCGCCTTTGGGGCCGAAGAGGTCGTCGAAGACTCCTCCGGCAGCCTTGACCCCGAAGAATCCGCCGATGCCGAAGACGAGGACGCAGATGACGATGATCGTCGTCGTCCGCCGCCGGCGCATCATCCGCCGCCGCGCCTTCGCCTTGATCTCCGAACGGGTCAGTCCTTCATCTGCTGAGAACTCGCCAGGGAACGGGTTCATTGCTCACTCTCCTCGTCGGGCATCTCGCGTCCGGCGGGGACACCGGTGTTGTGTTCGAACTCGAGGGCGTTCTGCAGGATGATGACGGCGGCTTGGGCGTCGACGATCTCGCGCCGCTGACGCGCGGATTTCCCGGCCGCAGCCAGGGCGTGGTGGGCTTCGACGGTCGTGAACCGTTCGTCGATGAGGCGGACGGGTGTGTCGGTGGCGGCGGCGACCTTGCGGGCGAATTCCAGCGCCGAGGCCGCCGCCGCGCGGGCAGCCCCGTCGAGGGACTTCGGGTCACCGGCGAGGAGTTCGATGGGTTCGTATTCCTCGACGAGTTCGCGCAGCTCCTTCAATGCCGCCGGTTCGTCCTTGCGACGGACGACGCAGAGCGGAGTCGCGAGGATGCCGTCGGGGTCGCAGGAGGCGACCCCGATCCGCACCGAACCGATATCGAGGCCCAGGCGGCGACCTCGGCGGAAACTCACTGGATGGCCGCCTTGACGGCCGCAATGGCGGCCGGGATCGCTGTGGAGTCGCTGCCGCCGCCCTGGGCGAGATCGGGCCGGCCACCGCCTCCGCCGCCGAGTTCGCTGCAGGCCAGGGAGACGAGCCTGCCCGCCTGCAGACCGGCGGTGCGGGCCTCTTCGGTGGTGGCGATGACGACGACGGGTTTGCCGTTGCTCACACCCAGCCCGAGGACCACGGCCTGCCGATCGTTGACGCGGCCGCGCAGCTCGGTGACGACGGTGCGGATGTCACCGGCGTTGGAGACATCGCCGAGCTCGGCGACGACGAAGAGGGTGTCACCGACGGTCTGCGCCTCGTTGAGGAACTTCCCGGCCGAGGCGAGCAGCTGCTGTGCGTTGAGGCGGGCGATCTCCTTCTCCGCGTCCTTGAGTCGGCTCATGAGGTCCGAGACCCGCGAGGTGACGTCGGTGCCGGGGACCTTGAGCATTTCGGACAGTGAGGACACGATCGTGCGTTCGGCGGCCAGCGAGCGGAAGGCATCCATGCCGACGGCGGCTTCGATGCGGCGGACTCCCGATCCCACGGAGGCTTCGGAGAGCACGGAGATCGGTCCGACCTCGGCCGATGCTCCGACGTGGGTGCCGCCGCAGAGTTCGCGGGAGAAGGGCCCGCCGATGTCGACGACGCGCACCACGTTCGGGTACTTCTCACCGAACAGGGCCATGGCGCCGGACTTCCTCGCCGCGTCGAAGGGCATGTATTCGGTTCCGACTTCGTAGTTCGAACGCACGGCGAGGTTGGCGACCTCTTCGATCTCGGCCCGCATCTGCGTGCTCGGGGCTTCGGGGAAGGAGTAGTCGAAGCGCATGTAGCCGGGCTGGTTGAGCGAACCCGCCTGCACGGCGTGGTTGCCGAGGATCTCGCGCAGCGCAGCGTGGACGAGGTGGGTGGCGGTATGCGCCTGGGCGCCCTGGAACCGGTGGTCGTGGTCGACGGCGGCGAGCACCTCGTCTCCGACGTGGAGTTCACCGTCGATGACCTCGACACGGTGGGCGGGCAGTCCCTTGACCGGGTTCTGCACATCGGTGACGCGGGCGGTGAAACGGTGCCCGGAGATGAGCCCGACGTCGGCGCGCTGGCCGCCGGATTCGGCGTAGAACGGGGTGAGGTCGAGGACGACGTCGGCGCTCTGGCCGGCGGTGAGCACCTCGGCGGCGACCCCGTCTGCGACGATGCCGCGGACCCGCGAATCGGCTTCGAGCCTGTCGTAGCCGACGAATTCGCTGCTGCCTTCGTCGAGCAGAGCGGAGTAGGCGGACAGGTCGGTGTGCCCGCCGCCCTTCTTCGCCTTCGCATCGGCCTTCGCCCGGGTGCGCTGCTCGCTCATGAGCTCACGGAACCCGGTCTCGTCGACGTTGAGTCCCGCCTCGGCGGCCATCTCCATGGTGAGGTCGATGGGGAAGCCGTGTGTGTCGTGGAGGGCGAAGGCGATGTCGCCGCTGATGGTCTTCTCGGATCCGGTGAGCGAATCGGCGGCGTTCGCGAACAGTTGGGTGCCGGATTCCAGTGTGCGCAGGAACGCCTTCTCCTCGGCGTAGGCGACCCGGGAGATCCGGTCGAAGTCGGTTTCGAGTTCGGGGTAGGACAGCTTCATCGCCTGCATGGACACGGGCAGCAGCTCGGGCAGGACCTCGTCCTTGACGCCGAGCAGCCGCATCGCGCGCACAGCGCGCCGGAGCAGGCGACGCAGGATGTAGCCGCGGCCTTCGTTTCCGGGGCGGACTCCGTCGCCGATGATGATCAGGGCCGAACGGACGTGGTCGGCGACGACGCGCATCTGCACATCGGCGTGTTCGTCGGCTCCGTACTCGCGGCCGGAGAGGCGGCTGGCGACTTCGATGACGGGGAACACTTCGTCGATCTCATACATGTTTTCCACGCCCTGGAGCAGGAAGGCCACGCGTTCGAGTCCCAGACCGGTGTCGATGTTCTTCGCGGGCAGATCCCCGGCGATGTCGAAGTCGACCTTCGAGCGCACCTCGGAGAGTTCGAACTCCATGAACACGAGGTTCCAGATCTCGATGTAGCGGTCCTCATCGGCCACGGGGCCGCCTTCGACGCCGTAGCCCGGGCCGCGGTCGAAGTAGATCTCCGAGCAGTAGCCGCCGGGGCCGGGCTGGCCGGTGTGCCAGAAGTTGTCTTCGTTGTCGCGCAGCTGGATGCGCGCACGCGGAATGGACGTCTCCTCCAGCCACATGTCGATGGTCTCCGTGTCGTCCTCGTGGACGGTCGCCCACAGCAGTTCGGGCTCGAAGCCCAGGCCGCCCTCAGCCACGGGGTTCGTCAGCAGTGACCAGGCGAACTTGATGGCATCGCGTTTGAAGTAGTCGCCGAAGGAGAAGTTGCCGTTCATCTGGAAGAACGTTCCGTGGCGCGTCGTTTTGCCGACTTCTTCGATATCGGCGGTGCGCACACACTTCTGCACACTGGTGGCGCGGTTGAACGGTGCGGGTTCCCGGCCGGTGAGGTAGGGGATGAATTGGACCATGCCTGCGATGTTGAACAGGATGGACGGATCGGAGCTGATCACCGACGCCGAGGGGACCACGGTGTGCCCGTTCGCTTCGAAGTAGTCCAACCAGCGTTGCTTGATCTCTGCCGTCTTCAATCCAAGGCCTTTCACGTATTGCTCGAGCGTGACCGCACTTACTCGTGCGTACCCGCACTTACTCGTGCGTACCCGCACTTAACAGGGACTAGTTTAATGGCTCGACCACAATATGCGAGGTCGAGCGGCGTGCCGGGGAACCGGGAGCGGATCTCTGCACTCTTCGCAGATGATAAGCCGCCCCCGCCGGGGGCGTCGCCTCGACTGGTCGTGGTCACCAGCGGGTGAATGCACGACTGCCCGGAACCAGCGGTCCCGGGCAGTCGCGGCGGCTCGTGGCCTGGCTCAGCCGATCAGCGCGAGTAGAACTCGACGACGAGCTGAACGTCACAGGTCACGGGCACCTCTTCGCGCTTCGGAGTGCGCAGCAGAGTGGCCTGCAGGCCTTCGAGATTGACGTTGAGGTAACCGGGAACCGCGGGCAGGACATCCTTGTGTCCGCCGGCAGCGGCGACCTGGAACGGATCCATCGAGGCCGAACGCTCATGCACCTGGATGGTCTGGCCTTCCTTGACGCGGAAGGAGGGACGGTCCACGCGCTGTCCGTCGACCGTGATGTGGCGGTGGACGACGAACTGACGGGCCTGCGCCATGGTGCGGGCGAAGCCGGAGCGCAGAACGAGGGCGTCGAGACGCATTTCGAGGAGCTCGACCATGGTCTCACCGGTCAGACCCGGCAGACGTGCGGCTTCCTTGTAGGTCTTGAGCATCTGCGCCTCACGGATGCCGTACTGCGCGCGCAGACGCTGCTTCTCCTTGAGACGGACCGAGTAGTCGCTGTCGTTGCGACGGCGAGCACGGCCATGCTCGCCCGGAGGATAGGGGCGACGCTCGAAATACTTCTCTGCCTTAGGTGTCAGAGCAAGGCCGAGGGCGCGCGAGACGCGCGTCATCCGGCGATTACGTGCTGGTGCTGGCACTTGGTTACCTTTCATCAAAATGATTCGTCACGACCGGCCATCGGTTCCCGCCCGAGTCGCAACCGTTGTTTCCCCGGATGGGAAAGAGGGATTGAGCGTCGAGATCCGCTCGCACCGACCGCCTTTAGGGTGCAGGCACAACAGCTGTCTATCTTAGCGGGTGCACACCGCCCGTCGCAAAGCCGATCGGCGGCCTCGCCGCTGTGATCTTGCCGACTGAGGCGAACCGTCCGCCCCTGCCGGCCGACCGATCCGCAAGTATCGCTGTCACTGCCGGCAGCCCGCTGTCACTTCCGACAGTCGTCTTCGTGGCTGTCGATCGCGGCATCGGCGACGGCCGCTCCGGACCCGCTGTAGATGTTGATCACCGCGTGGACCCCGGCACGGGCGAAGTGCTCGGCCTGATCGGGACGTTGGACGACCGCGGCGATGGTCCCGGGGAAGCCGGCGATGCGCAGCTGTTCGAGAGCGAAGGTGTTCGAGTCGTGCAGCGCCATGGCGAGGACGACGGTGTGGGCGCTGCCGCCGACGACGAGGCGGTGCCAGAATTCGTGGTCTGTGGCGTCGCCTTCGAGCACTGTGAACTCGTCGGCGTGCAGGGCTTCGATGACTGTGTGGTCGTTGTCGATGCCGATGACGCTCCGGTCGCCGCGTTCGACGAAGCGCTCGTAGGCTCCGCGACCGATGCGGCCCATGCCGAGGACGACGACCTCCGCATCTCCGGTGTCGAGCGGCCGATCGTTCGCCCGCAGCCGGCTCTCGTTCTCGTCCGGCAGAATCGCGTCGAGCTTCGCGACGATCTGGAGGCTGTAGGCGTTCGCCAGGGAGGAGCCGATCATCCCCAACGCCACGGCGAGGGCGGTGATGGTCAGCCAGTTGTCCTCGAAGAGTCCGTTGTCGACTCCGACGGCGACGACGATGAGTGCGAATTCGGAGAAGTTGCTCAGGGCCAGGCTGGTGCGCACGCTGGTGCGGTTGCGCAGGCCGAAGAGGCGACCCATGAGGTAGAAGCTCGCGAAGTTGAACGGCAGCAGCACGACGCACAGGGCCAGCGCCATGAGGAGATCCGACCAGGTGGGGACCGCTTGGAGCCCGATGACGACGAAGAACCCGACGAGGAAGAGCTCTTTGACGCTGAACAGCGACTTCGACATCTCCACGGCTCGCGGGTGGGTGGAGAAGAGAAGTCCGAGCACCAGGGCTCCGAGGTCGCCGTGGATGCCGACTGATTCGAAGGCGACATAGCCGGGCCCCAAGGACATGACGACGCCGAAGAGCACGAGCAGCTCACCGCGTCCGACGCGGTCGAGGAGCCGTCGCAGCACCCAGACCACGGGAACGATCAGGACGAGCGCGAACGCCCAGGGACTCGGCGGCTCTTCGCCTGCGATCGTGATGAAGGCGACCGCAGCGAGGTCCGGGAGGACGAGGATCGCAATCGCGATCTGCCCGTAGTAGGACCCGTCGTCGGAGCGGTCTTCGAGCACTTTGACGGCTCATCGTAATTGAGAGTGTAGAACCGGTCTGAAGCCACCGGACTCGAGCAGACACCTCGCGATGTAATGCGTGAGGTTGCGGAATCCCAGCGCGGACCCGCGTAGATGCTCGAGTCTGCCGTTG